>NZ_JBFRFT010000006.1:15000-254797 GCF_052114965.1 Microvirga sp. 2TAF3
TTTTGGGTCCGATGCTCCAGAGCAGCCAAAGAGGCGGGCAGCAAGTCCGTCACGGCCCGAGAATGAGGCCGCGGACGACATCACGAAGCAGCATCACCGCGCGAGTGTCAAATCGCTTCCTTGAGATCCTTGGCGGCGCGGAAGGCAATCTTCTTCGAGGCCTTGATCTTCACGGGTTCACCGGTCTGCGGATTGCGCCCCATGCGAGCGGCCCGCTTGCGTACCTGCAGAATGCCAAGGCCGCTCAAACGGATCTTCTCGCCCTTCTTGAGGCTCTTCGTGATCATCTCGACCACCTGGGTCAACATCTCGTTGGCCTGGCGCTTCGGCAGTTCATGTGCCTCGGAGAGCTTCTCTGCGATATGACGCAACGTCAACACGGCCACCGCCTTATCGGCAGATGCTTTCGCAGACACCGTCCGAGCCTTCGCCGCCTTCGCCGCCTTCGCCGGTGCTTTCACTGCGGCCTTGGCCGCTGCCGTCTTGGCTGCCGTCTTGGTTGCGACCGCCTTTGCGGATTTCTTCGCGGTTTTCGTCGGTGCCTTGCTTGCAGCCTTGGGCGCTGCAGCCTTGCGGCTCGGGGCTTTCTTGGATGAAACCTGAGTTGCAGTCTTAGCCATCGGATACTCCTTGGTTGCTACTAGTGAAGCTATAGCAGTGCGATCTGAATAGCGCCATCGGCACAGATGAAAAGATGGCAGAGCTCAGGAACGAACAGTTTTCAGCGGAAACTGGGGATTGGAGCGCTGTATTTGCGGCACACCGTTCTACCCGACGCCGGAGCGCGGATGGCTGAAACATCCCCAGGACTGGAGCTGTTGGAGGCTGACTTGAATACGCCCGCTTCACGCGCAAGCAGCTATCCTGGATACTTGCCGAGGGGGATGTCATGGCGGCCATCGGCGCTCACCTCAACGGGGCATGCCTTCACGCAGACCGGGCTCTGGGGCTCTATTGCATCAACTTCTGCATTAACTTCAAGAGATACAATCTGTAGCGTGCTTGCCTCAGCCGCTGCTGCATCCTGTGACTTGACAGGTTAATGCAACTCGGCCCTTCGCTACAGCCCGGCTGAATTTCTCGCTGATAACATAATGATCCTCGATCCCCAGACGTTAGCTGCCGCATTTGTGCTGCTCTCAGCCATACTCGGTATGCTCTTACTCTTCGCATGGACCCATAATCGAAGGGTCCATGCGCTTGCATGGTGGGGAGGCGCCTTCTGCCTTATCCCCATCGGGATCGGAATGGCAAACCTCGGCCAAGGAGTGCCAAGCCACCTCAATCTGCTCGTTGCGAACACGCTTGTAATGCTCGCCTACGGTGCCCTGTACGCCGGTTGCAGGGCCTTCAATGGCCGCTCGGAGAGGTTGCCCGCTATCATCATTGGTCCTGTCCTCTGGATTGTCGCCTTCCCGTTCATCCACGAGACGCTAAGCTCCAGACTCCTCTTCGTGTCGCTGATTATTGGAGGATATGCCTCATTTTCAGGGTGGGAGCTTTGGAGGAATGCTTCCCATCGTCTGGCATCCCAACGAGCTGCGGTCCTCCTCCTGTTCGCCCTGGCTGCCTTCAATTTCTTTCGGGGAATCCTCGGCCTGCAGCTGAATCTGAACTTCTGGCTCAACACTTTTGCCAACAGATGGTCGACGGAAATAGCGCTCTTTCTCGTGGTCTATGCCCCCATGCTTGCATTCGTCTTCTTGTCCATGGCCAAGGAGCGCATCGAAGCTGACCATGAAAGGACGGAACAGGCGCTGCGCGAGAGCGAAGAGCACTACCGCTATTCTGTCGAGCTGAATCCGCAGATTCCTTGGACGACCGATTCGCAGGGTAACCTTCTCGATGTTTCCCCCCGTTGGTGCGCGCTGACGGGGATGCCTGTCGAAGAGGCGCTTGGGCAGGGCTGGATCAGGGCTCTGCGCGCTGATGACATTTTAACGACAGCGCGGCAATGGTCGGATGCTCTGGGCAGCCGCAATCCTATCGATGTCGAATACCGCCTGCGCCTCGCTGACGGGAGCTGCCGCTGGTTTCGGGCCAGGGCAACGCCCCGGCTCGGCGGGAATGGCACGGTCATCCGATGGTACGGAACGGTCGAGGACATCCACGACAGAAAGCTCGCGGAGGAGAAACTGCATTGGGCGGCCTATCATGACGATCTGACATGCCTGTCCAACCGCAGACTGTTTCAGGAATGCCTCGAGCAAGCGCTCGATCAGGCTGAAAGGACGGGACGGAAAGTCGGCCTGCTGATCATGGACCTCGACCATCTCAAGCAGATCAACGACAGGTTCGGCCATGATGCCGGAGACGCTCTCTTGAAGGAGTTTGCCAAGCGACTTTGCAGCCTCGTGCGTACGACTGACACGGTAGCCCGCTTGGGTGGCGACGAGTTTGCCATCATCCTGGCCGATGTCGCCAGCAAGGACGAGGTTGTTGCAACAGCTAAGGCCATCCTGGCTCGAATGCAGGAGCCTTTAAGACACGATGGCAAAACTCTCGACTGCCGCACCAGTATCGGTGGAGCTATCTCCGAGCGAAGTACAGAGGGAGAGAATCTCCAGAAGCAGGCGGACCTTGCATTATATCGCTGCAAGGCCGCCGGACGCGGCACGTTCACGATGTTTCACCCGGCCATGCGTGAGGAGGCACAGAAAACCACCTCGGCCCTGGAAGTGGCCCGCAATGCGGTGATGTTCGACCGGATTGTGCCGTTCTACCAGCCCAAGGTGGCGCTGGCCTCAGGCGCCCTGAGTGGCTTTGAGGCGCTCCTGCGTTGGCACCACCCCCGCCTAGGGGTCCAACCTCCCGAGGCGATTGCGGCCGCCTTCGATGATACGGATCTCGGCACTGCCATCGGGGAGCGCATGCGCTTTCGCGTCTTCAGCGACATACGCAATTGGCTCGATGCCGGGCTTGATATAGGCCGGATTGCCATTAACGCTTCACCCGCCGAATTCCGTCACGATGATTATGCGGAGCGCGTCCTCGAAGAACTAGGGCGGTCGGGCGTGCCAATGCACTGCCTTGAAGTGGAAGTGACCGAGAGCGTGTTCCTGGGTCGCAGCGCCGGATATGTCGAGCGGGCCTTGCGTATGTTGAGCGCAGCAGGCGTGACAATCGCGCTCGACGACTTCGGCACAGGCTATGCCTCGCTCACGCACCTGAAGCGGTTCCCGTCCGACGTGATCAAGGTTGACCGCTCGTTCATCAGTGACCTGGAGGCGGATGCGGAGGGGGCCGCGATTGTCAAAGCAGTGCTGAGTCTTGGTCGAAGCCTCGGCATTGAAGTGGTTGCCGAAGGGGTCGAGACACTCGCTCAAGCCTCGCTTCTTTGGGAGCAGGGTTGTGGGCTAGGGCAAGGATACTTTTTCGGATGGCCAATGGCAGCCGAAACCGTTCAACACTTCGTCCAGTCATGGCAATGCGATGCGGGCTGGCGAACAGGAGACAAGGAACACGGCGCAGGCCACTCGTCGGATGCCTGACGCAGCAGCGCGTTTCCTGGCGCTCGGTTTCCTGGCGCTCGCAAGTTCTGGTGCGCTCGCCTCCTTGGTGGCCGAACGCATTGCGGGGCCTGCTCCACTGCCCGGAACGGATCTGACGGGGTGGCGTTGTCGGGTCACCTGGGGAACGACGCGGCCAGCTTGCGTTTGGAGAAGCCTGCGATGCAGCCGGAAGACAGCCACCCCCGCCACCATACCCGGAATATGCAGAAACGCTTCCAGGAGCTGATCGACCACATGCGCGAGGACGTGAGCAAGGTGGACGAGCCCCAGCTCAAGGCCATGTTCGAGACCTCGGCCGAGGTGCTCACCGGTCTCAAGAAGGCATTCAGCGACTACGAGCAGAAGAACGAAAACGCGTGGAAGCGCTAGGCCAAGACCTCCTCCAATGGAGTGGATCTCATGCAGTCCGACCACCAGCTTCGTCCGAACCGCCGCCAGCTCCCGATCGCTGGCGGAGCTAGTGCACTCGGGCTTGCTATGCCGTAACCGAGCGCGCCTTCACGTGCGAGGTGTCGATCGACAACTTGTGTAGCCCGTGGCTAGAGGCGACTGCTTGCTCGAAAAGGCGCTGCCATATGAGTTTCCCACCTCGCATCGCGCGGAGTGTCGAGCACTAAAGCCTCGGACCTAAAAGTGGCTTCCACTTTTAGGTCCGAGGCTTTCTCCCTGATGAGAGCATCGCGTGGCCGCAAAACCGGGTCCACTTTTGCGCACGATGCTCTAGGCAAGACTTGACATCGGAAGCACGAACGCTGTCTAATTTCGGCATGGGGATTGCGATCTCCCCACGAGGCGACATGCCCAAGTATCGCGTCCGGCTCACCTTCAGCGAGGACGCACCATGGCGTCAGTTAATACCATCTCCCTTGATAAGCTCGCCCGTCTGATCGGCACCCCCAAATGCCCCGTCCTCATCGATGTCCAGACCGATGAGGACTTTGCCGCCGAACCGCGCCTGATCCCAGGAGCCCTCCGCCGACCGTGGCAGGCCGTCACCGATTGGGCTCATGAGTTCAGCGGCCAGACGGCCGTCGTCATCTGCCAGAAAGGGCTCAAGCTCAGCCAGGGCGTGGCCGCCTGGCTCCGGCACGAGGGCATTCCTGCGGATTCCCTCGAAGGCGGGGCCTTAGGCTGGGTACAGGCAGGCCTGCCGACGGTGCCAGCGGTCAAGCTGCCGCCGCGCGATGCTCTCGGCCGCACCGTATGGGTCACCCGCTCCCGCCCGAAGGTCGACCGGATCGCCTGCCCCTGGCTCATCCGCCGCTTCGTCGATCCGCATGCCGTCTTCCTGTTCGTGACCCCGTCCGATGTTCCAGGCGTCGCCGAGCGGTTCGGGGCGGCCCCCTTCGATATCGAGGGGGATGGCGTGTTCTGGAGCCACCGCGGCGAGAAATGCACCTTCGACGTGATGGTGGAGGAACTCGGTCTCGCAACGGAGCCGCTCCTGCATCTGGCGAGGATCGTGCGCGGCGCCGACACGGCCCGCCCGGATCTCGCGCCCGAAGCACCGGGCCTGCTGGCGGCCTCGCTCGGCCTCTCGCGGATGTATGCGGACGATCTCGAACAGCTCGACGCCGGGATGGCGCTTTACGACGCGTTCTATCGCTGGTGTCGGGACGCGACCGACGAGACCCATAACTGGCCGGTGAAGAAGCGGGGATCGTGAGATGGCTGACGCGCCAATGGTTGCAACGAGGGATACGCCCATATCAGCTTCGCAGGGTGTCACTCTCGGCGAAGCTGTCCGGGTCTGGGCCCGCGTCGCCATGCTGAGCTTCGGCGGCCCCGCCGGCCAGATCGCGGTCATGCATCGCATCCTGGTCGAGGAGAAGCGCTGGGTCTCCGAGAACCGCTTCCTGCATGCCTTGAACTACTGCATGCTGCTGCCGGGCCCCGAGGCCCAGCAGCTCGCGACCTATATCGGCTGGCTCATGCACCGAACCCGCGGCGGCCTCATCGCCGGCGGCCTGTTCATCCTGCCCGGCATCGTAGCCATCATGGTGTTGAGCTGGATCTACGCCTTGTTCGGGAAGGTCGGAATCGTCTCGGCCCTGTTCTTCGGGTTGAAGGCGGCGGTCCTTGCCATCGTCCTCGAAGCGGTGGTGCGGATCGGCAAGCGCTCGCTCAAGAACCGGATGATGCTTGGCCTCGCCGCAGCGGCGTTCGTGGGGATCTTCTTTTTCAAGGTCCCGTTCCCGATCATCATCCTGACGGCGGGTCTCGTCGGCTATCTTGGCGGGAGGGCCGAGCTGGCTCAGTTCCAGGTCGGCGGAGGGCATGGGTCGGCGGACCAGGGCTTGACCGATGCCGAGAGCGTGCTCGGCGAGAGCTTGCCGGCGCATGCGCGTCCGACCGTCAGGGGCACCCTGCAGACCGCCGCGATCTGGCTGGCGCTGTGGCTGGGTCCCGTCATCGCCATCCTGCTCACCCTCGGCCAGGGGGATGTCTTCGGTCAGATTGCCATGTTCTTCTCGAAGATGGCCATGGTCACCTTCGGCGGGGCCTATGCGGTGCTGGCGTATGTCGCCCAGCAGGCGGTGGAACATTACGGCTGGCTGAAGCCCGGCGAGATGCTGGACGGCCTCGGCATGGCCGAAACCACGCCGGGTCCGCTCATCATGGTTCTGCAATTCGTGGGCTTCATGGCCGCGTTCCGGGATCCAGGTTCGCTGTCCCCCTTGGTGGCCGGCACCCTCGGCGGGCTGCTTGCCACCTGGGTGACCTTTACACCGTGCTTTCTCTGGATCTTCGTGGGCGCGCCGTTCATCGAGGTCCTGCGGGACAACAGGGCGCTGAGCGGTGCTCTCTCGGCGATCACGGCTGCCGTGGTCGGCGTGATCCTCAACCTGGCGATCTGGTTCGCGATTCATACCATCTTCGCGGACGTGCGCTATCTTGCCTGGGGGCCGGTTCACTTCGATGGCCCGGTGCTTCAGAGCGTCAACCTCTGGGCGCTTCTGCTCTCGGTCGCGGCGGTCGTGGCCATGTTCCGGTTCAAGGTCGGCATGGTCCCGACCCTGGCCGCAACTTCCGCCACGGGCATCATTCTCTACCTCATAGGAGCGATCTCATGAGCACGTTCACGGAAAGCAACCGATGAACGCTTCGGCTCTCCCGGACAGGTCGCCCGGGCTGCTATGCCACCGCGACCGACACGCTTTACGTCGCCAGCGTAGGCGATGGATCGGTCACAGGCCCTCAAGGAAACAGAGCGTATAGAACGCGGTATCAATGCGGATAACGTCCTCCTCGATGCCGCATGGATTTAATGTACCTCGAAGACACGCTTGGCCTGCTGACCGAGCTTGCTTCCTACCGTTGCGAACCGCCATCGGGCCATACTCATGCCGACGCGCTGATGACGGCGCATAAGATCAGGACCGAACGCGGCGACTCCCATATCGCCGAGGCACATCCGACTGATGCAATCGAAGCGTTGGCCGATCGCACGCGCCCCCCTGGCGGAATAACCACCCACCACGGTTTCCGAGATCGCCGAATGCCGACCCTTTCCCGAAAAGAACAGGCAACTTCCGACGAGAGCTCCGGAAAAGCCCTTCCGCTACATTTTTTGCGTTCCCCGCGGATCGAGCCTGAGACGTCGCTCCCCGGGAATGACGAAGGGAACCGCCGATCTGCCCGCCGCACCCGGACGGCCTGCCGGCGTCCGCATGCCCATCATCGGCACCAACTAGGGAAGGATCGCTTCCATGAGAAAATCTCATCCACGCGGCGCAATCAGCGCTCTCAGCTTCTTTGCCTTCATTGCAGCCTCCGCTCTCTCCGCCTCGGCCCATGACGGTCATGTTCATAAAAGCCCGACCGCGCCGGCTGAAAAAGATGCGACGAGCACCACGTCTCGAACACGCGAGCCGAGCTTGGCCGAGGTCCACCAGGCGACCGAGCGCTTCAGGGACGTCAACGTGGCGCTCGCCGAGGGCTATCTCCGCGACTCGGGCGACGTCTGCGATACGGCGGAGATGATGGGCAAGCCCGCGGAGCTGGGAGCCATGGGGATCCACTTCTTCCGCCCGGATCTGCTAGGCATTACCGCCCCGCCGAACTCACGCATCGACGGAAACGGCACCCACACCGACTTTTGGGAGCCCGCGATCCTCATCTACGAGCCGCAGGCCGATGGGTCGCTCGAGCTCGTGGCGGTCGAGAATTTGGTCTTCCGCAAGTCCTGGCACGCCGCAGGCAACAGCACGTTGCCGACATTCCATGGCGTGGCCTACGACACGATGGCGGATGATCCCACCACGGCCGTCGACGAGGCTCACATGTTCGAGCCGCATTATGACCGGCATGTCTGGATCTACCGGGAGAACCCCAATGGGGTGTTCGCGCCGTTCAATCCGAACGTTACCTGCAAACACCATCGCGGCGGCAGCCATCAACATGCGAACCGCTGACTAGAGGCTGACCTTCTATTCCGGGATGCCAGCCTTCCTGAGGCCCTCCACGAAGACATCCCGGTGGGCGAACTTGTTCAGCACTGCCCGCACCTCGCTCAGGCGCAGGGGCGGGCCGACTCGGTTACTTGCAACAATGAATTCCCGAGCCTCATCCAACCGGCCGAGATGGCCGCAGCAGCTGATCAGTTGATTGTAGTGCCCCGAATACTCCGCAAAGGACGCAACGGAGGCCCGCATGAAGGGGAGTGCCTCCTCGAAGCGCCTGGCTGCCAGCAGCGCCAACCCGTGAATGGACGTGTAGAAGCCGGAAAAGCTGTCGAGCGGACTCAGACGCAGTGCGTGACCCGTCTCGGCAATCGCCTCGTCGAAATGCCCGGCGCGCAGGAGTGCCCATCCCGACGCCGTGTGGCCAAGTGCAAAGCTCGGATTGAGGTTGAGCGCCATCCGGAGCTCGCCGAGGGCGCGATCGTGCTGTCCCGCCGTGCTAAGGCATAGTCCGAAGACCATCCGCGCCCAGGGATCGCTCGGATCAAGGGAGAGCGCATCCTGCGCGTGCGCTGCCGCCTCGTGATAGCGGTTTCTCGTGTCCGGCCACTCCCAGCGGAGATGCGCCGCCCACCAGACAGCCCAGCTGAGCAACGCGTGCGCCCGGGCATAGTTCGGCTCCATCGCGATGGCCTGTAGAAGGAGCGCCTGCGCGTTCCGGTTCTGCCTACGCTCCATGCGATTGATCATGTCCAGCGCACGCACCACGAGCCCCCACGCATTGACACTGTCGGGCTGCTTGGCCGACGCGCGAAATCCTTCCTCGGCGTAGAGGTGGGGCTCCACGGCCGCGACGACCCGCTCGGTGATGTCGTCCTGAACCGCGAACAGGTCATGGAACTCGCGATCGTACTTCTCCGCCCAGATGTGCTTTCCGGATTCGGCATCGATGAGCTGGCCGCTGATCCGGATGCGTCCATCGGCCGTGCGGACGCTGCCCTCCAGAATATATCGGACGCCCAGGGCCTGGGCGATCGCGCGGACATCGGCTGCCTTGCCCTTGTAGACGAAGCTCGAATTGCGCGCGATGACGAAGAGCCAGCGCAGGCGGGCCAACGCCGTGATGATATCCTCCGCAAGCCCGTCCCCGACATAGTCCTGATCGGGACTGCCGCTCATGTTCGTGAAGGGAAGAACTGCGATCGACGGCTCATCGAGCCTTGGGCAGGGCGAGCTTGGGCGGGGCGAGGCATCCGGTGAGACGATCTTCGCCGTGCTTGGGGCGGCGCCGGAATCGAGCATCGGCCGGAGTGACAGTTTGGTATGGCTTTCCACAATCGAAAGTGTACGGCCGGAGAAAAGCCCGATCAGCAACTTGTCGATGGTCGACTTCCCGAGCTTCGTCTTGAAGGCGAACTGCTCCCGCGAGAGTCTCTCGCGAGCAAGATAGTCCCTCACCGTTGCCGCGATCTTCTTTTTCTCGTCCATTGCCGTCCCGCATCGATATCAAAGGGGGGCCGGAAGGTTCCTCGAAAAATACAGGCAATATTCGGTCAGTACAGAGGAAAGGTTCCTGGCCTGCCGTTCAGTGAATGGACAGGACGGAAAACGGAGACGAGATGTGATCCCTGTCGCACCGTCAGCGGCAAATGGAGCGAGCGACGGCTCGCGTAGGCCGGGCGTCCGAGGCTATCATTCCGTCGGCTCCGTCGGCTGGAAGCTTCGGCGAGCCTCGAAAAAGCTGGCGATCCCGGGAGGACTCGAACCTCCGACCTTCGGTTTAGGAAACCGCTGCTCTGTCCTGCTGAGCTACGGGACCGTACGGGGATGAGTAGCACAATTCACTCACAGGTAAACCAGGTCCAGCCGGCACTTCGCGAAAGCTTTGGCTGGCCGTTGCTTCGCAGGCGGCTATGATCCTGTCGCCTGAACGGGATCGATGATGCGGATATCCTGCGCCTTTAGCCTTGCGATTGCCCTGCTGGCGATACCGGCAGCGGGTCAGGAGCAGGTCGCAGCGGGCGATCGGAACAGGCTTCCATCGGCTTGCACGGTCACGGCCCGCCCTGATCGGCTGGAGGGCATGACGCCTGGGGGCGACCTCATTCTGGCGTCCGGCGGCCTCGCCAAGCTTTCCGCGATCCGGATTCCGGATAAATCCCCTTATCGCGACGATGCGCAGGCTTGGCTGCGGGCGCGGATCGGTCGATCGCTTCTCGTCGAGGACCGATCGGAGCGCGACCGCTGGGGCCGACTGCCCGTTCGAATCCGCATGGCGGGCGACACGGAAGCCCTCGATCTCGCGCAAGGTCTTGTCGAAACAGGCCTTGCCCTGGTCGATCCGGGCATCGCGGATGCCTTCTGCCAGCCCGAATTGCTGGCGCTTGAAGAAACGGCCCGCAAGCGAAACCTTGGCCTCTGGGCAGATGCCCTCTATAAGCCCATCGATGCGGAGCAAACCAACCGCCTGCAGGATCGATTCGGCACCTTCGCTCTTGTCGAAGGGCGAGTTCGGACCATCGGCGAACGCAAGCAACGAATTTATCTGAACTTCGGGGGGCATTGGGCAGAGGACTTCACGATCATCATTCCCAAACGGACATGGAAGTCGATGGCGGATCGCGGCGTGGATGCCGCGGCACTCAAGGGGCAGCGCATCAGGGCCCGAGGCATTTTGGAGCCTTGGCAAGGCGCTTCTCTTACCATTGTAGTACCTGAGATGATCGAACGCCTCGAGGGCAAGCGCCTGCCACGCTGAGCGAGCATGAGCCGTATACGTCAGGTCATAGGAATTCGAGTCACCGTCGGCGCCCTGCTCGTCGCTTGGCTCGCAGGCTGCGCCGGCTTCGACAGCAATGTCTCGCTCCCGGCCGACGCGCCTCGCGTCGTGGGCGCCGAGCAGTCACGCGACCGCGATCACGAACGTCTGGTCGCAGCGTTCGGCGGCGAATTGAGGGCGCCCGAAATTCAGCGGCTTCTGAACGATGTCACGAAACGTCTGGTCGATGCGAGCGACAGGCCTGACGAGTCCTACCAGGTTGCAATCCTGAATTCGCCCGTGGTGAATGCCTTCGCTCTGCCGAACGGACGGCTCTACATAACCCGCGGATTGCTGGCTCTGGCGAACGACACTTCGGAAATCGCGGCGGTGCTTTCCCACGAAATCGCCCACGTGACCCTCCGGCATGCCTCTCAGCGCAACGAGTTGCAGGCGCGTTCGACCCTGATCAAGCGGGTCACTGAGAATGTGCTGAACAACGCAGAGGAAGCGGCTGTCGTGCAGAACCAGTCACGTTCGACGCTGGCTAACTTCTCGCGGGCACAGGAACTCGAGGCCGACCAGGCCGGCGTGAAGGTTCTCGCAAGGGCCGGCTTCGATCCCTATGGCGCACCGCGCTTCCTGACGGCGCTGGGCCGCTCGGCCACCGGCGGTTCCGATGCGAGCGCGGACATGATGGCGAGCCATCCAAACACGCGTGATCGCATCGCACTGGCCCTGCAGGCGGCCCGGCGTGCCAGCGCTCCCGGCATCGGCGAGTCGGGCCGGGCCAATTACCTGTCGGCCATCGATGGCATTGCCTATGGTGACGATCCGGCGGATGGCGTTGTCAGAGGACGCCGCTTCATCCATTCCCGCCTCGGTGTCGCCTTCGAGGCGCCGGAGGGTTTTACGCTGGAAAATACCTCGCAGGCCGTCCTCGGCGCCTCCGCCGATGGCAGCCGACGGCTTCTGTTCGATGCAGCCGATACGCCGGCCGGGCAAAGCCTCGAGGAGGTGCTTCGCTCCACCTGGAACGACACCATCGAACCCGGCAGCCTCTCGACCACGACGATCAACAATCTGCCCATGGCGAAGGCCCTGTCCGTCGGCAAGGAATGGACATTCCGGCTCTCGGCGATCCGCATCGGCAACACCACCTACCGCCTCATCATGGCGGCCCGCAGCGGGACGGGAAATCTCGAAGGGCTGTTCCAGCGGACGCTGGAGAGCGTCCGGCAGGTTCAGCCGGATGAGGCCCGCATGATCCGACCGCTGCGGCTGAAGGTGGTCGTGGCTCAGCCTGGCGATACCGTACAGGGCCTGGCGGGGCGAATGCCTGTCGATCGGCCGCTCGACCGCTTCACGGTGCTTAACGGTCTCGAACGCAACGACACCCTGAAGGTCGGCGAGCGCTACAAGATCGCGGTCGAGTAACTGCCAAAAGATGCCGGGCAACGCACCGGCTTGGCTCGCGCCATGCCGGTGGCAGGTCACACGAAGGCGCCCGAGGCCTGCGGATATTTTTCCATCAGGGCCCGCTTGAGCTTTTCCAGAGCGCGATTCTCGATCTGTCGGACGCGTTCCTTGGAGATTCCGAGCCGGTCGCCGAGGAATTCCAGGGTTACCTGCTCCTCGTCGAGCCGGCGAGCGCGCAGGATACGCAGCTCACGCTCGTTGAGCACTTCCAGAGCCTGTCGCAGCCACCGGACGCGGCGCTCGCTGTCGATCACGTCGCTGACGTTCTCATCCGGCAGCGGGCTGCTGTCGACGAGAAACTCGACCCGTTCGGCGGAATTCGAGGCGTCGGCGTCAAGAACAGGAGCATTGAGGGAAGTATCGGGAGCGGAAAGCCGGGCATCCATCAGCGCCACATCGGCCCGGGACACCCCGATCGCCTGAGCGATCTTCTCGTGGATGTCGGAGGCGATCCGCTCCTCGCCACCCCGGGTCAGCCGGGCGCGCAGGCGGCGCAGATTGAAGAAAAGAGCTTTCTGGGCGGAACTTGTGCCGCCGCGGACAATTGACCAGTTGCGGAGGATATAGTCCTGCACCGAGGCACGGATCCACCAAGTGGCATAGGTGGAGAACCGGACCTCCCGTTCCGGCTCGAAACGAGCCGCGGCTTCCAGCAGGCCCACATGCCCTTCTTGAACGAGATCGGCCATGGGCAGGCCGTAATGACGGAAGCGGGCCGCAAGCGCAATTACGAGCCGCATATGCGCGGCCGTCAATTGGTGGAGAGCGGTTTCGTCGCGTTGTTCCTTCCAACGCACGGCGAGAAGGTGCTCCTCTTCCCGTTCGAGGAACGGAGCATTCATGGCCGCACGGACAAACCGACGACGAACCCCAGAGATTTCTCCCATTGTGTCCTCCCTTGGCAAAGACACAACGAGCGAGAGGGGAAAAAGTTCAGCGCGAAATAGCTAAGTTTGCGGAAATAGGCTGGAACCCTGGAAAAACAAGCAGTAGCGGCCAATAAAAAGCCCGGCGAAAGCCGGGCTTTTGAGATAAGATAGGGTTCGGCAAACCTGCGATCAGGCCGCCTCTTCCTGGAGATCGTCCCCTTCGGCTTCCGCTTCCGCTTCGGCACCCTTGGCGCGGCGGGGCGACTTGGCAAGGCTCTGCTCGATGAGCTTGAGGGCTTCCGTATCGGTAATCTTGTTGACCGCGGCGATTTCGCGGACGACCCGATCAAGAGCGGATTCGTAAAGCTGACGCTCGCTGTAAGACTGCTCAGGCTGGGCTTCCGAACGGTAAAGGTCACGGACGACCTCGGTCACGGCAATCAGATCGCCCGAATTGATTTTGGCCTCGTATTCCTGCGCGCGGCGTGACCACATGGTGCGCTTGACGCGGGCCCGGCCCGTCAGCACGTCCAGAGCCTTCTGAACAAGAGCCGGTTCGGCGAGCTTGCGCATGCCGACGCTGGCAGCTTTCGCGGTCGGAACGCGAAGGACCATCTTGTCCTTGTCGAAGGAGACCACGAACAGCTCCAGCTTGAAACCCGCGATCTCCTGCTCCTCGACAGCCGTGATGCGGCCGACGCCGTGAGCGGGATAAACGATCGCTTCGCCGGTCTTGAAACCCAGACGCTGAGCGGACTTCTTGGCGGTGGTCATGCGAGAGAGGCCTCCTTGCATGGTCCCTCGCACAGGGCGAGGGCGCTGTCGTTCCACCGGACAGGGCTCCGGCGGAACAAAAATTGACGGGTCGCGGAACTTGACTATTCCGCTCGTCTCCCTGATTAAGCCAGTAGCTAGAACACGCCCCTGACCCCTGACATGAGATAGCAAGCTACCTTACGTCACGGGCCGTGCATCCATCATTGCTTCATCTAGTGAACCGCTTAATTGCGGGGTTGGCGCACGTCGGGTGCAAGCGACGGCATTGACGAGACCCTATCACAGTCTCGCAGAAAAAGCAAAAATATTTCAGAAACAACGCAAAAGAAGCTTCGTTTATGGCTGAACTTCCGGTCTAGAGCGGGATGCGTTCCGGCGGAATCGGAGCGTCCGCTCTACCTTTTCGTTTGAGCATCGTTTCTCGCGAAGAACCGGATCCACTTCTTCGCACGATGGCCTAGTCCCCTTCGCCGGGATTGGGCGAGAAGAATTTCTCGAATTTGTCGGAAACGCCGTCGAACTCCTTGGCGTCCGGAGGCGCATCCTTCTTCTGCGTGATATTGGGCCAGCTCTTGGCCATGTCGGCGTTGATCCTGAGCCATTGCTCCAAGCCGGGCTCCGCATCGGTCTTGATCGCCTCGGCCGGGCATTCGGGCTCACAGACGCCGCAATCGATGCACTCGTCAGGATGGATGACGAGCATGTTCTCGCCCTCGTAGAAGCAATCGACCGGACAGACCTCCACGCAGTCCATGTACTTGCACTTGATGCAGTTTTCAGTGACGACGTAGGTCATGAACGGTCCTCTGAAGGGTCTGTTCGAGAAGGATAGGAAAGAGGCTGGCCGCCGCTCTACCCCCTGTTGCCGTCGCTGACAAGCACCCCGTTATCGCGGTTGAGATCAACGTAGAGCAGCCTTGCCTCCGGTGCAGGGCCACGGCGCTGACCGAGATCCTCGACCCGCACGACCATCGTCGTCCGCGCCAGCGCAAGCGTTACGACGTCGCCGATTGCCAGGGCCTTCGCGGCATTGTCGATGCGCTGGCCATTGACCCGGACGAAGCCGCTCGTGACGAGCTTGGCCGCCAGGGTCCGGGTTTTCGCGAAGCGCGCAAACCATAGCCACTTGTCCAGCCGCTGACGGTCCTCACGCATTGCGTTCCGGGGCGGTGCGACAACGCATCCGTCCCGGCCTTTCTTCACGCATGATCCAATCAGTACCCCGAAATAGGCCTGTCCGGATCATATATGCGGACCTTACTTCTTGCCGTCCTCAAGCTGGGCCTTGAGGGCCATGAGCTTGGCAAAGGGCGAATTCGGGTCCGGTTGCTTCTCGCGCCGCTCCTGGCCACTGTCCCGACGCCCGTCGAAACGTTTCTCGGGACGGTGGTTGCGGCGCTCGTCGGAGCGGCCTGGGCCGCGCGGCGGGCGATTTTGCGGCCGGCCACCTTCGCCCTGCTCTGCCCTATGATCCTGCCGACGATCCTGACGATGGTCGGGGCGGCGATCCTGCCGCGGCGGGCGATCCCCCGTGGGACGCTCGCCCTGCTGCTCGCCATGACGGGGGCGGCGATCACCCCGGTCGGGACGGCCACGCCCCTGGCGGGCATGCCCACCTTCCTGATGGCGGCGATGCTGACGCCAAACCTCGATCATGATGGGCTCTTCCGGAGCGGATACTGCCTCCGGCGCATCGACACCCTCAACCGGGACCTCCGTTTCGGTTGCCGTGGCCATGTCACTCTCAGGAGCGGCCACCTCAACCGTTTCCGGCGCGGTTTCGTTGCCATTCTCGGAACCAGGAATCTCGGCAGCGGTCTCAGGGCTTGCGGTATCAGCCTCGTCTGCCGGCGCTGGCGCCTCGACAACCCGCGGCGCAGCAACCAGCGGCACCGTGATCGCAGGGCCGGAGCGGCGCTCCATCATATAGCCGAGCGACTTGAGAATGGTGGCGAAGTCGTCGCCGGCGCAGCCGACGAGCGAGGTCATGGACACAGTCGGGACGAAGCCTTCTCCATCCGCCGTCCCCGCCGGGGGCTCGCCGGGGGTCACACCGGGACGATAGGCGATGGCGGGCCGGATGAGATCGGCCAAGCGCTCCAGGATATCGACGCGGACGGCCCGGCCGCCGCAGACCCGGAAGCCGGCGGCCCGGTAGAGGCCTGCTGCGATCTCCGTATCGACCGGGATCGAGGTCCGGCCGGATTGGGCGAGATGGGCGATCTCGTCGATGCCCTTCTGGTCGAGGCCGCCATGCTGAAGCGCCCAGAGCTGTGCCGCGAGGATGCGCGGGGCGGGCTTCAGCAGAGCCGGCAGATAGAGGTGGTAGGCGCCGAAACGGACGCCGGCCTTGCGCAGAGCGCCGCGGGCATCCTGATCGAGGCTGCGCACGTCGTTCAGCACCTTGGCGCGTTCGAGCACGCCGAGCGCCTCGACGATCTGGAAGGCGATGCCGCGGGCAAGCCCGGTCAGCTCCTGCGAGCCTTCGAGCTCCAGCAGCGGCCCGAGCAGGCGGACGATATAGGCCTTGAGCCAGGCGCGCAGGCGGCTGTCGACCTTGTCGCGGGCAGGCCCCGTCAGCTGCTCATCGGAGAGAATGCGCAGGCGCGGCTCAAAAATCTTGTCGCCGGACTCCAGCTTGGCAACGGGATCGCCCATCCATCGGATGGTACCGTCGTTGGAGAGGACCAGCATGGTATCGGGCGTCTCGGCGAACCGGTCGGCCCGCGACTCGATTTCGCCCGCCAGAGCCTTGCTGGCCGCATTGCGCAGGGTCTTGGCCTCTGCCGTATCGGCCTGGGGGTCAGGCACGAAATGGAAGCCGTGCAGGTGACCGATGTGCTGACCCTCGACTGTGACATCGCCGGTGGTCGTGATTTCCGCTTCGAGCATCGTGTTCTCTCTCAAGCGCCGCATGAGAACGCTCGTGCGCCTGTCGATAAAGCGCTGGGCGAGACGTTCATGGAGCGCGTCCGATAGCTTGTCCTCTACCTGACGCGCAACACCCTGCCAATGCTCTGGATCTTTTAACCAGTCCGGACGGTTGGCAACGAAAGACCAAGTCCGGACCTGGGCGATGCGGTTGGAGAGGGTGTCGATATCTCCATCCGTGCGATCCATAGCCGAGATATGCCGGGAAAACCAATCCGCCGGCACGGCCCCGTCCTTCATCAGGAAACGGTAGAGCTGACCCACGAGATCCGCATGGGTTTGCGGCGAAACCTTGCGGTAATCAGGCACTTGGCAGACCTGCCAGAGCCGCTCCACGGCAACCTTGGACCGGCCGAAGGCCTGGATATCGTCATCCCGGGCGAGAAGTTCGAGGGCCGCCAGGTCCTCGCCCATGGGCGCGCGCACGAGGCCGTATTCCCGGGGCTGCTCCGCCAGACTGTCCCGCAATCGGCCAAGAGACGAAAAATCGAGGTCCGGATTGCGCCATTGCAGGATTCTGATGGGGTCGAAGGTGTGATTCTCCAGCGCCTCGACGGTTTCCGCATCGAAAGGCGGGCAGCGCCCCGCCGTGCCGAAGGTGCCGTCCCGCATATGCCGCCCCGCCCGCCCGGCGATCTGTGCCAATTCCGCCGGGTAAAGCTTGCGGAAACGGAAACCGTCGAATTTCTTGTCCGAGGCAAAGGCCACATGGTCCACATCGAGATTGAGGCCCATGCCGACCGCATCGGTGGCGACGAGATATTCCACGTCCCCGGACTGATAGAGCTCGACCTGGGCGTTGCGGGTCCGGGGCGAGAGAGCCCCCAGGACCACGGCTGCGCCACCGCGCTGACGGCGGATCAGCTCGGCGATGGCATAGACCTCCTCCGCCGAGAACGCGACGATGGCCGTGCGACGGGGCAGGCGCGACACCTTCTTCTCGCCTGCGAAAGTCAGCTGCGAGAGGCGCGGCCGGGTGATGACATGAACGCCGGGGATCAGGGCCTCGATAAGCGGGCGCATCGTGTTGGAGCCGATCAAAAGCGTCTCTTCGCGCCCGCGCTGGTTCAGCAGGCGGTCGGTGAAGACATGGCCCCGGTCGAGGTCGGCGGCGAGCTGAATCTCGTCCACCGCCACGAAGGCGAGGTCGAGGTCGCGCGGCATCGCCTCGACGGTGGAGATCCAGTAGCGCGGCTTGTCCGGCTTGATCTTCTCCTCGCCGGTCACCAGGGCCACGTTGTGGGCGCCGGCCTTCTCCACCACGCGCTGATAGACCTCGCGCGCCAGCAGGCGCAGCGGCAGGCCTATCATGCCGCTCTCATGGCCGAGCATCCGCTCGATGGCGAGGTGCGTCTTGCCCGTATTGGTGGGGCCGAGCACGGCCGTCACGCCGCGCGCGCGTAATTGCGGAAGAAGGGAACGGCGAGCCATGCCTGGATTGAGGTTATGCGGGTAATATCCCGGCTGAGATGGTCGAGAAGCCCTGAGGCCGCAAAACGGTACAACGGACTTTCTCAAAACGCGACTGGGCACAATCCGCCCAGCAGCAGGTGAGCCTTTTATATGGTGGCTGGGATCGGGTTCGCCACCGGCCTGCCCGTCGATCCATATGGGAGAATGGGCCGATTATTGGGCGGCTCCGGCCTTCACGGCCCCGCCGGCCGAGATCGGAACGACCTTGGCATCGCCGCCGAACGCCCAGCGGGAGGCTTCGACCACGCTGATACCGATCATGGTGCGCACCGAAACCCGCATCGGAACGAGCAGCCGCTGTTCCTCGAGGGGCACAAGCCATACGGACATGTCCTTGTTGTCCTCCATGAACTTGGTGGAGGGACGCAGGGCCCGATGGCCGGAAATGGGGACATAGCGGGCGTTGCAGACCAGAACCGGCCCCTTGTAGCCCGGCACATCGATGTTTTTCCTTTCGCCGTAGCTCAGGACCACGTCGAAGCGGGCCGCCCCGTCGAAAACGGGAATGGTGCGATTGCAATTGGCGGAATCGGTCAGGTTTCCAGCCGCCATGGCCGGCATGAGAAGCGCGCTGATCGGATCGACGACGCCCTTCTTGTGATCCTCCTGGACGGGAACCCGGTCCGGCTTCTCCTCGATCGGCGGAACGATTTCGACCGCCTCCACATTGCCGGCCGTCAGGCCCATGCGGACCGTTCGCTGATCGTCGGAGGAGCGGGACGTGATCGCGAAGCTGGCCGGCTGAGGCTGGGAGCCGACGATGGTGCCGGCGGCCGTGGCCGCGCCCTTGCCGCCGGTGAGCAGCTTGGCAAGCCCGGAGAGCTTCACGCCAGCCTGCATCTTGTATTTCGAGCCGTCGAAGGTCGAGGTCAGATCGGCCTTGCCGAGCGTCAATCCGGCGAGGGTCACATCGTAATCGACCTTCAGGGTCTGCGCCTCGCTTTGCGAGCCGATTCCGACAAAGGCCAGGGCCAGGACTGTTGAGGCAATGAGGCGCATGGGGAGGTTCTCGGAGGTCAATTAAAGTCCGTCTCACGAAAATCCGAATAAATCGTGACCACGATATTACAAAAATTCGAGCTGCGGCAGCGTGCTATTCTTGACGCGGGGTCCGGTTTCGGCCTATAGGCTCGCACCTTCCAAGGACTTTTGGTGTCCGGCATCCGCGGGATCTGCGTTGAAGCAAACCCGCAGCAGATGAAGCCGTGACCCCGTTTGAACAATAGGATTGAACCCATGTCGCGCCGTTGCGAATTGACCGGCAAGGCCGTGCTGAGTGGCCATCTGGTGAGCCACTCGAACCGCAAGACGAAGCGGAAGTTCCTGCCGAACCTCTGCAACGTCACGCTGCAATCCGATACGCTGCAGCGCTCCGTCCGCCTGCGTATCTCCGCCAACGCTCTCCGCTCGGTCGAGCACCGCGGCGGCCTCGATGCCTTCCTCGCGAAGGCGAAGGCTGACGAGCTGTCGACCACCGCCCTCGCTGTGAAGCGTGAGATCGAGAAGAAGCTCGCTGCCGCGAGCTGATCTCTGATTTCCAGCCTATGCTAAGCTACGGGCGGCCTTCTGGCCGCCCGTTTTGCGTTGCCCGCCTGGAGATTGAGAGCCCTCCAACCCGTCGATTTAAAGCGCTTCTGCCGGAAAGCCTGTACCTGCTCGCGCCGAAAGCGCTCTAGGAACGAATACCATGACTGCTTTGGACCGTCGGGATTTTGGTATTGCGCTCGTCGCCATGACCGTGGTGGTCGTGTCGTCGAATATCCTGGTCCAGTATCCGTTCCATGCCTGGGGCCTGCAGGATTATTTCACCTGGGGCGCCTTCACCTACCCATTTTCGTTCCTTGTAACGGAGCTGGCCAACCGGCGCTTCGGGCCGAAAGGCGCCCGCCGCGTCGTCTATGTCGGCTTCGTCCTGGCCGTGATCCTGTCCGTCATCCTGGCATCGCCACGCATTGCCATCGCCTCAGGCAGCGCTTTCCTGACGGCCCAGCTTCTCGACGTTTCCATCTTCTCGCGCCTGCGCGATCGCGCCTGGTGGTTGCCGCCCTTCGCCTCGTCGACGATTTCGGCTGCGGTCGACACGATGATCTTCTTTTCGATCGCGTTCTATTGCGGGACCCTGCCGGGCACCGAGCAGACCATCGACGGCCTCTTGAGCCGTGTGGGCATTGCCGGTGAGTGCCTGGCACTCCCCTGGGTCACCCTCGCCCTCGCCGATTACGGGGTCAAGCTGACCCTGTCAGCCTTCTCGATCCTTCCCTATGGCGCCGTGCTCAAGCTGATGCGGCCGGCTCTGATGCAGCGAAGCGCTGCCTGAGCCTGGCAAGCGGCACGGATCCGAGCCTGCTCAGGTGATGAGCGAGAACTCCAGCAGCAGCGTCCGCTGAAGCGGGCTGAAATTGTCGTCGGAGATCAGGGTCAGGACGGTCTCGCCCGCCTCGTGATGGACGGACAATCCTTCCATATTGTCGATCTGATGAGATGAATCGCTTTCGAAGATGACCGCGCCATCCACCTCGGCATCAGGCTTCACGGCCTCGGCCGCCACGCGGCGCAAGCGGACCCGGAAACCCTCAAAGAGCGAGAACTGCCGCTCCAGAAGCAGCATTTCGCCGCTCGGCAGGAAGGCCAGATCGCTGATGTCGTAGCCGTTCGACAGCCGGACCGAAAACGTGCCCCGGCGCGGCCCTGTGACGATGAAGCCCTGGGTCGGCCTGTCATGTTTGGGCGAGCGCTCGGCAATTGCGACGACGGCTCCTGCCAGAGGCGAGCGAGGCGGCGCGACTCCAATGGCCTCAAGGCCCCGGTTATTGGGAAGATTCTGGATCTCCTCGCGGATCCTTTCCGGCAACGGCACCAGATTGCCGCGCGCCACAACACCCTGGGAGCCCCAGTCGAACCGCATGATCGCATGCTTGCGCTCGATGCCTACATAAGCCACCCCATCCGCGATGGTCAGGCTTTCCGTATCGTAATAGCGCGTACCGCTCAGGGGGCGTCCATTATCGTGGAGCAGCGGGGCAAGCTTGGCATCCGCAAGACCTGACAGCCGACCATCGGAGGTCTGCACCCTTGCGGTCAACCACTGGGCATTGTCGGCGACGGCAACGATCTGCCTGCCTTCGGGGGAGCGCCAGAGGCCCGAAAAACCGCCGAAGCGGCGGTCGGAGCAGCGCAGGTCGAGCCCTGAACGGAAGAGCAGATCGCCGAATCGGCGGCGACCTTGATCGGTCACGGAAAAATGGTCGATCGGCCTGCCCCTGATCTCGATCGGAATCGTCGTGGCCGATGCCCGGGGGCGGGCAAAGGTACGCTCTGCGAGAACAGTGGCCGCGACGGCTCCGCCGCCGATCAGGAACAAACGACGATTAAGCCTCATGCCGTTCTCGTTCTACGTCATGCGCGAGCCCTGAGCCGAACGCAGACGGCAATCGGACTGCGGAGGCCTGATCCCACAAGCGAAACCGGCTCAGGCGAAAGCCCTGCGGCGGGGTGCACGTGCGGGAAGCGGCGGGGTCTCTTCGAACAGCTCCGCGAGCTTTTCCGTCATCACGCCGCCCAGCTCCTCCGCGTCGACGATGGTCACCGCGCGACGATAATAGCGTGTCACGTCGTGGCCGATGCCGATGGCGATGAGCTCAACGGGGGAACGAGTCTCGATGTCCTCGATGATGAAGCGCAGGTGCCGCTCGAGATAGTTGCCCGGATTGACCGAGAGGGTCGAATCGTCAACCGGCGCGCCGTCCGAGATCACCATCAGGATCCGCCGCTGCTCGGGGCGGCCGAGCAAGCGCTTGTGCGCCCAGTCGAGCGCCTCGCCGTCGATATTCTCCTTGAGCAAGCCCTCGCGCATCATCAGCCCGAGATTTTTCCGCGCACGGCGCCAGGGCGCATCCGCCGGCTTGTAGATGATGTGGCGCAAGTCGTTGAGACGGCCGGGATTGGCCGGCTTGCCGCTCTGCAGCCAGGATTCGCGGGATTGTCCGCCTTTCCAGGCCCGTGTTGTGAAGCCGAGGATCTCGACCTTCACGCCGCAACGCTCGAGCGTCCGGGCCAGAATATCGGCGCAGGTCGCCGCCACGGTGATCGGGCGGCCGCGCATGGAGCCGGAATTGTCGAGAAGGAGCGTCACCACCGTGTCGCGGAAATTCGTATCCTGCTCGTGCTTGAAGGTAAGCGGCTGGAACGGGTCCATGATCACGCGCGGGAGTCGCGCGGGGTCGAGGGTCCCTTCTTCCAGATCGAACTCCCAGGCCCGGTTCTGTTGCGCCAAGAGCCGCCGCTGCAGGCGGTTGGCCAGCCGGCCGACCACGCCCTGGAGATGGGCGAGCTGCTTGTCGAGATAGGCGCGCAGGCGCGTCAGCTCATCCGAGTCGCAGAGATCCTCCGCGTGGATGACCTCGTCGAACTTGGTAGTGAAAGCCTTGTAATCGGGACCCCGCGCCTCGTTGGAGCGGGATGGCGGACGCCAGGATTCGGACGCATTTTCGGAATCGGCCTCGTCGGCCTCGTCCGGCAATTCGCCGGAGGGGCCATCGGCATCCTCGCTTGCGCCCTCCTCCATCTCTTCGCTGGAATCTTCGCTGACCTCGGCCTCGGCCCGGTCGCCTTGCGATTCCTGCTCGGATTCGCCCTCGCCCTGCTGCTGATCCTGCTCGGACTCGTTCTCCTCCTCGTTTTCCTCATCCTCGGAATCGAGGGAGGCCTCGTCGGCCATGTCGAGGGAGGAGAGAAGATCGCGGATACCGCGGGCGAAACTGCGCTGGTTTTCGATGTTCTTGAGCAGGCCGTCGAGATCGTGCCCGGCCCGGTCCTCGATGAAGTCCCGCCAGAGATCAACGATCTTGGCCGCGGCCGCCGGAGGCCGCTGGCCGGTCAGGCGCTCGCGCACCATCAGCGCCACCGCATCCTCCACGGGTGCATCGGCGCGGTCGGTGATCTCTTCGTATTTGCCCCCGCGATGGTAGCGGTCCTCCAGCATCGCCGAAATGTTGGAGGCGACGCCCGACATGCGGCGGGAACCGATGGATTCGACGCGAGCCTGCTCGACCGCGTCGAAAACCGCGCGCGCCGCCTGGCCTTCGGGCGCCAGTTTGCGGTGCAGGGCGATATCGTGACAGGCCAAGCGCAGGGCCATGGAATCGGAATGCCCGCGCAGGATCGCGACATCCTGCGGTGTCAGCCGTCGGGGCGGCTCGGGAAGGCGCACCTTGTCGCCCATGAGGGCCGGGCGGTCCGAGGCGAAGGTGACTTCCAGGTCCTGCTTGCGCGCAATGGCCTTCATGGTGCCGGCGATGGAGCGCTTCAGCGGCTCCGCCGGCGCTTCCTTCTTTTCACCTGGCTTGCGGTTCGAGATGGACATTGGATCCCTTTAAGCCGTCATCCCGGCCGAAGCGTAGCAAAGAGCCGGGATCGCCAAAACCAGCGAACTTGCCATACGATCCCAGATCGCGCCCATGACGCGTCCGGGACGACACTTTTACGACAACGCTATATTCACCGCGCTCTCCGGCAGTTCCTTGCCGAAGGAGCGCTGATAGAACTCCGCGACGAGGGGCCGCTCCAGCTCGTCGCACTTGTTGAGGAAGGTCACGCGGAAGGCGAAACCCGTATCGCCGAAGATCTCGGCATTCTCGGCCCAGGTGATCACCGTACGCGGGCTCATGACGGTCGAAAGATCGCCGTTCATGAAGGCGCTGCGGGTCAGATCGGCCACGCGCACCATCTTGTTGACGATATCGCGGCCCTCCGGACCTTCCTGATAATGCTTCGCCTTGGAGAGGACGATGTCCACCTCCTTGTCGTGCGGCAGGTAGTTCAGGGTCGTCACGATGGACCAGCGGTCCATCTGGCCCTGGTTGATCTGCTGCGTGCCGTGATAGAGGCCGGATGTATCGCCTAAGCCCACCGTGTTGGCGGTGGCGAAGAGGCGGAATGCCGGATGCGCCCGGATCACCCGCTTCTGATCGAGAAGCGTGAGCTTGCCCGATTGTTCCAACACGCGCTGGATCACGAACATCACGTCCGGACGGCCCGCGTCGTACTCGTCGAAGACCAGCGCCACGTTGTGCTGCAGAGCCCAGGGCAGGATGCCGTCCTGGAAGGCCGTGACCTGCTTGCCCTCCTGGAGGACGATGGCATCTTTGCCGACGAGGTCGATACGGGACACGTGGCTGTCGAGGTTCACGCGCACGCAGGGCCAGTTGAGCCGGGCGGCGACCTGCTCGATATGGGTCGATTTGCCGGTGCCGTGATATCCGGTGATCATCACGCGACGGTTGCGGGCAAAGCCTGCGAGAATGGCAAGCGTCGTCTCCCGGTCGAAGAGGTAGTCCGGATCGAGATCCGGCACATGTTCCTCGCTCTGGGAAAAGGCAGGGACCTCCAGATCCGAATCGATGCCGAAGACCTGTCGCACGGAAACCTTCATATCCGGCAAGAGGGTCGTTGTTTCGGTCGTTGCCATCATCGGGGCCTTTCGGTCGGAATTTGTCGAATTGTCACAAGCGCTGGAGGTTACTTAACAATCAAGCCCATGGGGCGCAAACGGGATCGTTGCATTTAAGGGCTGCGTGATGCGGGTTTCCTCAGCACATTCCTGCGCTTTTGAGGATATCGTGCGCCTTGATGATATCGCGCAGCCGCTCCTCGAAGGAACGATCGCCCCCGTTCGCATCGGGATGGAAGCGCTTCACCAGGGCCTTGTACTGGGCCTTGATCGCGGGTCCGTCGGCGGTCTCGTCGAGCCCGAGCACATCGAGCGCGCGGCGTACGGGGCCGGTATGGCGGGGCCGTTTCGGCTCGACGGGCGCCCGACGCTGCCGCCCCTGCGTAAAGTCCTCGCCGCGCAGAACCCCCAAGGGGTCGAAATAGGCCCATTCGCGCGCCTGCCCCTTGCCGTCGCCTTCCGCCTTGGCATTGGAATTCACGCCCATGGCCCAGGTCGGGCGATGGCCGATGATGGCGTCCTTCTGATAGGCCGCTACCGCATTGTCGGACATGCCGGCGAAATAATTATACGACGCGTTGTATTCACGCACATGATTGAGACAGAAGCGCCAATATTGCCCCTCATGGTCCCGCCCCTTTGGCGCGCGATATTCGCCCGGCGCCTTGCAGGCCGGGTGCTCGCAGACAGGCCCTTCCGCCTCGCGCGGCTCATCGCAGGTCGACTTGATGCGGATGCGGTCGAAAAGAGGTGAATTGAGATCCATGACGCAGCGATTATGAGTGGCTTCCGGCCAAGAGCCAAGGCCTCGACGCTTTTCGCCGCAGACCCGTTCAAAAAGGTTTACCAAAGAACATGACCCTCACCGATTGGATCACGCAGGAGTTGCAGGGACGTCTGCATCCGACAGAACTGACCGTCACGGACGAGTCGGAACAGCATCACGGTCACGCCGGATGGCGCGAAGGCGGCGAAACCCATTTCCGTATTCATATCGTGTCGGAAGCCTTTTCCGGCAAGAGCCGGGTCGACCGTCACCGCCTCGTCAACGAGGCGCTCAAAGGGGCTTTCGCCAAGGGGTTGCACGCACTGGCCATCGAGGCCCGCGCGCCGGGAGAACCCGATCCGCGCGGAAACCGCCGGGCCTGAATCAGGTTAAGTCCTGACCTTTCCGGATCAGGCCTTATTTGATTCGCTCGAGCACGCTGACGTAGTTCGCGACCGCGGCGCCGCCCATGTTGAAGATGCCGCCGAGAACGGGGTTCCTCACCTGGATACCCCCGGCCTCATCGCAGAGCTGCATCGCGGACAGCGCATGCATGGACACGCCCGTCGCGCCGATGGGGTGTCCCTTGGCCTTGAGGCCGCCGGAGGGGTTCACAGGCAGCTTGCCGTCCCGATTCGTCCAGCCTTCCTTGACCGCCATGGCCCCCTGCCCTGGAGGCGTCAGCCCCATCGCCTCGTATTCGATGAGTTCCGCGATGGTGAAGCAATCGTGCGTCTCGACGAAGGACAAGTCGGAGAGCTCTATCCCGGCCTGATCGAGCGCCCGCCGCCACGCCTCGACGCAGCCCTCGAACTGGACGATGTCGCGTTTCGACATGGGCAGGAAGTCCTGCGCATGGGCCGTGGCGCGGAAGGCCACCGCGCGCTTCATGCGCAGCGCGGTTTCCGTATCGGCGATGACGAGCGCCGCAGCACCGTCGGAGACCAGGGAGCAATCCGTCCGCTTCAGGGGGCCAGCCACGAAGGGGTTCTTGTCGCTCTCGGCGCGGCAGAACGCGAAGCCCAGATCCTTGCGCATCTGGGCGAAGGGATTGTCGACGCCGTTCTTGTGATTCTTCGCCGCGATCATGGCGAGCGCATCCGACTGATCACCATAACGCTGGAAATATTGGCCCGCGATCTTGCCGAAGACCCCGGCGAACCCACCCTGGATATCGCCGTCCTCCGGCAGATAGGAGGCCTTGAGGAGGATATTGCCGATCTCGGGTCCCGGCGTGGTCGTCATCTGCTCGACGCCGACCACGAGCACGGTCCTGGCACGCTTCGCCTCGATGGTCTTGATCGCCTGATGCACGGCGGCCGAGCCCGTCGCGCAGGCATTCTCGACGCGTGTCGCCGGCTTGAAGCGGAACTTGTCGCTCGCCTGGAAGACGAGGGAGGCCGTGAATTCCTGAGGGGAAAAGCCGCCGTTGAAATGGCCGAGCACGACCTCGTCCACGTCCTCCGGCCCGATTCCCGCATGGTCCAGCGCCTCGTTGGTGACGCGCACGATGAGGCTTTCGACCGTCTCGGTATCGAGCTTGCCGAAGGGTGTATGGGCCCAGCCGACGATGCAGGCTGTCATGGGAGTCTCCTCAAGGATGTTTGAACTTGAGAATGGGCCCTGGCCGCCCCTTCGGCAAGATCGCTTCAGGCCGAGACGGCTTCAGCCTTGTAGGCTCCCACGCCCTCGCCGAGATGGGCATTGTTCGCCTCGCGGATCTTCGCCGCCTCGTCGTCGTAGATAAAAGGCAGAAACGCGTATCGGCGGCCCGCAGTGACTTTCGACACCGCGTGCAGCAACGAGCACGAAAAAACGACCGCCCCACCCGGCGGCGCCTTGTAGCTGCGCGGGCCGTATTCGGGGAAACTGACCTCGCCGCCCTCGAACTCGGAATTGAGGTTGATCGAGACGGCGAAGCGGCGATGGGCGGTGCCTTTGGTGGTATTATCGCGATGCGCCCGGAAATGTCCGCCGTCCTCCGCCGCATAGCAGGAGACGATGTAGCGCTCCATCCGGGTCGGCTTGAAGCAATGGACTTTCTGGATCTCGGGATTGATGCGGCGAATGACGCGTTCCTGCACCTGCCGGACCAAGCCCTGATCCGCGATCGTATAATCCTTGCGGCTTTTGCGGCTGTGATCATATGTCGGAACGGTCTTGCCGTTCACTTCGCGCATATAGCCCGATTCCTCGCCGCCATGCTCTTCGTAGAGACCGATCAGATGACGGCAGAAGCCTGGCTCGAAGACATCCGGGATGATCAGGACGGGAGCCTGGATCTCGAACCCGCCGAAAAGCCGAACCGGAGGCAGTTCGCGTAAGTAGGCCGCAACCTCCTCGCGATCGCTGCCGTCCGGCTTGAAGGGAAATATCGCCCGCACGCGCAGGGTGGGATTGAGCACCACCCAGAAACGGCGCAGAGACATGGACGACCCTTCGACAGCGTTGTGCGGCATCGCCCCGAAAAGCTTGCTCACCCTACCGTTGAAATCCCAAAAATGGCGAATGCCGGGAAGGATTTCGCGGGCGCGCCCCTCCCGGACATCGCCCGGATCGCAACTGATGCCGAAGAAGGCGATGTGTTCATCGTCGAAAAGCGGACGGTGCCTGTTCTGCACCGCATCGAGCGTTGACCGGCCCACCTCGTCCGAGGCGGTTCCGTAGAAGCACAGAACCACATAACGGCCCGCGGCCGTATCGAAGACATAATCGGAATTGCTCGTCGAGTTCTGGCGGAACCAGGGCGCGGGATCGCCGACCTCAAGGGCACGATAGAGCTGTTGAGCAGTGGCCACGTTCATAGGCGATATTCCGGCGATGTTCCGAGGAAGCGCATTTAAATTAAAGTTATAGCGTTTCTATTTTCGAACGATGCCGGAAATCAAGTCAATGCTGCATGGCCAGAAGCAGCCCGACGCCTCCCAATATCAACACCATGCCGGCAAGCTCGCGTCGGGTCGTGACCTGTGACAGGAAACGATGAGAGACGGCCTGCGCCATCAGCACCTCCACGAGCGCGAGCGTGCGCACATTCGCGGCTGTCGTCAGCGCAAAACCGATGAACCAGAATTGCGAGGCGAGCGCACCGAGAAATCCAGCCCCGAGGGAAGGACGCCATGCCTTGAAACTCGCCATGAGCGACTTGCGGTCGAGAAGCCCGAGCCAGACCAAAAGGATGGCCGTCTGCGTGCCCAGCGCCCAGACCAGCGTCGTGGTCGCACGCATCAGGAACGTCCCCTCCGGCAGGGACAGGATCGCGCCGCGGAACCCGATGGCGGCGAGCGCGAAGAAAGCACCGGAGGCAATGCCGAAGACGATGGGCCGCACGCCCGACGATG
The DNA here is from genome assembly GCF_052114965.1 of Microvirga sp. 2TAF3. Classification (NCBI taxonomy): domain Bacteria; kingdom Pseudomonadati; phylum Pseudomonadota; class Alphaproteobacteria; order Hyphomicrobiales; family Methylobacteriaceae; genus Microvirga; species Microvirga sp. 2TAF3. Next base: position 43,758 of record NZ_JBFRFT010000006.1, read on the forward strand.
TGAGGCCTGCGCCCGGCTTCATCGACATGAGGATGACGCCGAGCGTCGCGACGATGATGGCAAGGGCGATTCCGGGCGTCAGCGGGTCGCCGAGCAGGATTAGCCCGAACAGCGCCACTTGCACCGGTTCGGTCTTCATATAGGCGGTCACGACGGAGAACGAACGCTCCCGCATGGCGGAAAGCATGAGCGCCGTGGCGAGAATCTGTGTCGTCGCCCCGGCTAAGACGTAGAACAGGAAGAGGGCATTCGGAGTAGGAATCGACTCCCCAAAAGCGAAACGCACAAGGCCAAGCGCCATAACGGCGAATGGAAAACCATAAAGAAACCGGACCTGCGTTGCGCCAATCGTACCAATGGTTTCGGTCAGCCGGCGCTGGGTCGCATTACGGCCGGTTTGGGCTGCCGCAGCGGCCAAGGTCACGGGAATCCAGAGGAAGGAAAGGGTCATGTCGATCTTGAATCTGCGCTGCTCTTGCCATGCTCTTGCCACGGAATCCCTTAGAAAGGGTGGACAGATAAGGGCTTCGAGCCCCGGCAGCCTAGTCAAATGCGGGCTCCAGGGCTAAAAATAGTCCGTTGGAGCCGGGGCTGTCACGACATCCTCACATTTCAAAAGTCTCAGAATGGAGCCGTTCCGCATGAGCGTCAGCCGAGCTCTCCGTATGACAGCCTTTGCCTTTGCGGCTCTCATGAGCGGATCGGCTTTGGCAGGTAGTCCCGCGCTCGTCGTGGAGGCTGAAAGTGGCCGCGTCCTCCATGCCGAGCGGGCGACCGATCCCTGGTTCCCGGCCTCCATCACCAAGCTGATGACCACCTATGTGGCGCTCGACAGCGTCCGCTCCGGCCGGGCGAGCATGGACACGCTTCTCAAGGTGTCGGATAGCGCCGCCGCTCTGCCGCCTTCCAAGATGGGTTTTAAGCCTGGCACGGAGATCCGCCTCGACAACGCCCTCAAGATCATCATGGTCAAATCGGCGAACGATGTCGCCGCGACCATTGCCGAGAATCTCGGGGGATCGATCGAAGGTTTCGCCGAGCTGATGAACCGAAAGGCTCAAGCCCTCGGCATGCACGAGAGCCATTTCGCCAATCCGCATGGCCTGCCCGACGAGCGCAACCAGACCTCCGCTCGTGACATGGCGATTCTCGCCCGTGCGCTTTTCGTGGAATTTCCAGACTACCAGAGCCTGTTCGATATCGGCGCCATCCAGTACGGCCGCCGAATCATGCGCAATACCAACGGCCTCATCGGTCGCTATCCCGGCGCCGACGGCATGAAGACGGGCTTCATCTGCTCGGCCGGGTTCAACGTGGTGGCAAGCGCAACGCGCAACGGTCGGCACCTCATCACGGTCGTTCTCGGCTCCCCCTCCGCCAACGAGCGCACCATGAAAGCGGCCGAGTTGTTCGACCGCGGCTTCAACAGCCTGGCGAGTTCCTCTAACCCGACCCTTGCGGCGCTGCCGGCTTCCGCGACCACGACGCCACCGGACATGCGCTCGGTCATCTGCGACCGCCGCGGTCCCATGCCGGGCGAAGAGGATAGCCCGACGACCATCGCCAATGGCGACAATGCAGGCGTTCCCAACCTCTTCTCTTCCGAAATCATGGCTTTCGCTGGCGGAACGCAACCGCTTCGAACCGCCCTCGGCCCGCGCTCGGCGGTTCAGCCGGAGCGCATCTGGGTAGGGCTGAATCCTCCCTCGGAGGCTGAACTCGCCGCCCAGGCCGCAAAAGAGGATGCTGCCGACAAGGCCAAGAAGGTTACATCGAAGAAGGGGTCTGGCTCAGCCAAGTCGAAGAATGCCAAAAACTCCGACAAAACGCCCGCGGCCAAGAAAGAGGCCAAGAAGGAAGCTGGCAAGGACAAAGCGCATACCAGCATCAGCGTGAAGCCCGTGAGTGACCAGAAGGGCAAGAACGTCAAGGGCAAGGCGCAGACCTCCGCCGAGGCCCCATTGAAGGCAAAGGCTGCCAAGAACTGAATCGCGAAGCCAAGAGCTGCCGCCCTCGAAGGCCCCATGGCCTTAAGGCCGGCATCTGGCGCAGCCGATGCCCGATGCGACCCGGCCTGCCTTCCCGCAGGCCCGCTCGACGACGTTCGGCCCTTGCAATCGGCGGCGAACCGCGCGAACGGTGTCGCGTCACCGTGATCGCTTTCATGTCCAGCACAGCTCCTGCCAACGGCCTCCTGTTCGCCCTGGGATCGGCCGGCCTCTACGGTCTCAATATCGTCTATGCCCGAGTCGCCTCCCTGGGAGGCGTTTCGGGCCCGGCCGTGGTTGTCTACCGCGTTCTGCTGATGCTGGCGCTCGTGCTGATCGCCACCGTTCTGATCCGGCGGTCGCTCGGTGTCGCACGAGAGGAGCGCGTCACCATCGGCGTACTCGGCATCTCCACCGCAATCCTCGGGCTCTGCTACATCTCCTCCGTCGCGTTCATCCCGGTGACGGTGGCAGCGGTGCTGTTCTACGCCTATCCGACCCTCATCGTGCTTGCGAGCCCCCTCGTCGAAGGGACCAGGCTGACTCCTACTCTTATCGGCATCGTGGTCCTGGCGCTGATCGGGATTGTCATGGTGGTCGGCCCGGCCTTCGGCAATCTGGACTGGCGCGGCCTTGTCCTGGCGCTGGGGGCGGCGGCGGCAACCGCGACCCAGTTCTTCGCCGCCGCCCGCTGCCGGAAGACGAATGTGGTTGCAAAAATCTTCTGGGTGCACCTGATCGTCCTGCCGACGGCCCTTCTCGTCAGCGTCTTCACCGGCCAACTCGCCACCCCCGCCGTCCTGGCCCTGGCCCCCTTCGCCGTTGCCATGACGGTCGGCGGCTATGTCCTCGGCTTCCTGTTTCAGATCGTGGCCCTGGGCCGCATCTCGGCAACCGCGGCCGGGATCATTTATTGCATCGAGCCCGTCGTCTCGGCCGTAACCTCCATCTTCGTGCTGGGGGAAAGCATCAATCCCCTACAAGCCGTGGGCGGCGCCCTGGTGCTTGCGGCCATCGTCGCCAATATCCTGCTTGAGCGGCCCCGCGCCGCTCCTCTCGTTCCCACGGATTGACCTTCATGTCCGATGCCCGCCCCGCCGGCCCCCTGCCCCCGATCCCGCTGACCGTCCTCACAGGCTTTCTCGGCGCCGGCAAGACGACGCTCCTGAACCGGCTGCTGCAGGATGCGGCCTTGCAGGACAGCGTCGTCATCATCAACGAATTCGGAGAGATCGGCCTTGACCATCTTCTCGTCGAAACCGTCGATGAGGGCATGGTCCTGCTCTCGGCCGGCTGCCTCTGCTGCACGGTGCGCGGCGATCTCATCGCGACCCTGGAAGATCTCTTACGCAAGCGCGACAACGGGCGCATTGCGCCGTTCCGGCGCGTCATCATCGAAACCACCGGCCTTGCCGATCCGGCCCCGATCCTGCACGCGATGCTCTATCACCCCTATCTCTCGATGCGCTACGCGGTTGAGGGCGTGGTGACAGTCGTCGACGCGGTCAACGGCGAGGCCACCCTCGACGCACACCCGGAGGCCGTGAAACAGGCGGCCGTTGCGGAGCGGATCATCCTCACCAAGACGGATCTCGTCGAGATTCCGGCAAATCTCGAGCGTCTGCGGGAGCGGTTGCGCGACCTCAATCCAGGCGCGACACTTCTCGACGCGGACGCGTCGGCCGATGCCATCGTCGCCGGTGGCCTGTTCGACCTGGATGGAAAGATCGCCGATGTGGGCGAATGGCTGAAAGTGGAGGCCGTGGAGGAGGCGGAACGCAAAAGCCATGCGCATCAGCACGGACATCACCATCACGGGCATGATCACGACCATCACCATCACGACGTGAACCGGCACGACGAGCGGATCCGCGCCTTCTGCCTCACCAGCGACCAGCCGATCCGTCAAGGCACGCTCGACATGTTCCTCGATCTTCTGCGCTCGTCTCAAGGAGCGAAGCTTCTGCGAGTGAAGGGGCTCGTGGCGCTGGCGGAGGATCCGGAGCATCCGGTCGTCATCCATGGGGTGCAGCACGTGATCCACGTGCCCGCCGTATTGCCGCGCTGGCCGAGCGAGGACCGGCGTAGCCGCCTTGTCTTCATCGTGAACGATCTTGAGAAAAGCACCGTCGAGACGTTGTGGAACGCTTTTCTCGGCAAGCCGCAAATCGACCGCCCGGATGCGGCGGCGCTGGCCGACAATCCGCTTTCGCTGCGCCGCTAGAGCATCGTTCTTTGCGGAAAACCGGGTCCACTTTTTCGCACGATGCGCTAATCGATGCGGCGCGCGGCGCGACAGCCGGTACGGCGGGAAATCAGTTCACCTTCCGCTGATCAGCGGGCGGGAGAAACTCATCCGTGAACACATCTTCCGGCTTCGGCTTGGCCTTGTAGCTGAAGGCTTGGCCGATCTGGTCGAGGGCCCTGGCGAAACGCTCATGGTCGATGCCGCCGAAGCCGTTTTCCTTGACCCAGGGCGTGATCATGTTCTGCTCAAGCGCCATCTTGAGGCGATCGAGTTCCACCTCCTTCTTCGCCAAGTCGTTACGCATCAGGACAGCGTCGACGGCGCTTCCGGGATCCTTCGCCGTATCCTGCACGCCTCTCGCGATGGCGCGCAGAAGCCCTTTCACCGCCTCGGGCTTCTCCTTGGCAAATTTCTCCGAGACGACGATCGCATTGCCGTAGGTCTCAAGGCCGTAATCGCTCATGAGCAATGTGAGGATGTCCTCCACCGGCACGCCGCGGGACTTGAGATTGATGTAGGATGTGAAGGCGAAGCCGAAGACCGCGTCGACCTCGCCCTGCGCCAGCATGGGCTCGCGGACGGGAAAGCCGACATTCTCGAACTTCATGCCGGAATCGTCGATCTTGTTCACCATCTTGAAGACAGGCCATATGGCATAAGCGGCGTCCGCCTGCGGCGCGCCGAAGGTCTTGCCCTGCAGGCTTGAAAGCTCCTTCGAGATGCCCCGGCTCCTGCGCCCTGTGATCGCGAAAGGCGGTCGGTCATAGATCATCATCACGGCCTTGACGTCGATGTCCGGCTTGTCATGGCGAAGACGCACCAGCGAATTCACGTCGGCGGAGCCTGCATCGAAGGTGTCGGACACCACGCGAGCGAGCGACTCCCGCGAACCCGCTGCCGGTTCGATCGTCACCTCAAGACCTTCGGCCTTGAAGTACCCCTTCTCGAGCGCGACAGCGAAGGGAGCGGCGGGCCCCTCCCAGCGCCAGTCCAGACTGAAGCGGACCGGCGTCTGCGCCCATGCCGCGGCGGAGCCGAGAAGCGCGGCTGTACCGACGAGGATCCCCCCGATCCATCGCCTGGCCTTTGCAGAACCGCCCGAAAGCATTGCTATTGTTCCTCTGATGTCGTTCCCGGCCTCACCGAAGAGCCAGACGCGCATTCACTCTGGAAATCTTCAGACCATTCTTTTTGCAGTTTCGATCATGCAAGCAGATCGCTCCCAGGCGTCAAGCACTTTAAGCCCTTCCTGGTTTCAGAAATGCGGATCTGAGACCGGGATGCGGCCCTCTTGACGCGGGCGGCTCGGCTTCCCACTTGGACCTCATCGGTGACCGGGCCCCTCTGGCGGACGCAGAATGCGCCGCGATGTCGGAACCGATTGTGTTCAACACTCATGGGTTCGGTCATGCTCGAAGTCCTGCTGATAAGCTGGCTCGGCAAGCCTCTTTGGATGTGGCTTGCCTTTCTTGGAGTTGTCGTTTCTCTGCTCGTTCTCGATCTCGGGGTGCTTCATCGCAAGAACCGGGAGATCGGTGTGCGCGAGAGCCTTCTGATGAGCGCCTTCTACATCGCGCTCGGTCTCCTCTTCGGTGCCTTCGTCTGGTGGTATCTCGGGCCGGAGCCCGGCCTGAACTATCTGACCGGCTTCGCCGTCGAGAAGGCCCTTGCGATGGACAACGTGTTCGTCATCGCGATGATCTTCGGTTTCTTCGCCGTGCCGCGGCTCTACCAGCACCGGGTGCTGTTCTGGGGCATTCTCGGCGTCCTCGTGCTACGCGCGCTGATGATCGGATTCGGCGCCGCCGTCATCTCGCAGTTTTCCTGGGTCCTCTATATCTTCGCCCTGTTCCTCATCGGCACCGGCGTGAAGATGCTTGTGTTCTCTGACAAGGAATACGACATCGCCCAGAATCCGGTGCTGCGCTTCATGCGCACCCGTTTCAACGTCACCGACGAGCATCACGGCGAACGCTTTTTCGTGAAGAAGCCTCATCCGGCAAGCGGCAGGCTCGTCTGGTTCATGACGCCGCTATTCCTGGCGCTCGTGCTCATCGAGATCGCCGATGTGGTGTTCGCTGTCGATTCGGTGCCGGCGATCTTCGCCATCACCACCGATCCCTTCATCGTCTACACGTCGAACATCTTCGCGATCCTCGGCCTGCGCGCCCTCTACTTCGCGCTCGCCGCAATGGTGCACCGCTTCCACTATCTCAAGCTCGCCCTGGCCGTGGTGCTGATCTTCATCGGCTCCAAGATCTTCCTGGCCGACCTCCTCGGTCTCGACAAGATCCCGCCTGCCATCTCGCTCGGCGCCACCTTCGGCATTCTTACCGCCGGTGTCGTATGGAGCCTGTGGAAGACGCGAAACGGTGAGGAAATCCCCGGGCAGGCGGCCCGCTAACTGAAGCGAAGGGGGCTCGGAAGAGTCCCCTTCGCGCATCGTGCGGAAAAGTGGACCCGATTTTTCGCTGACGCGGACCTTCAGTTCGCACCGACGATGCGCCGGTCTCAAAAGCTGAGCAATCGGATTGATTCCCAAAAAGTGGAGTCCACTTTTGGGTCCGATGCTCTAGACCGGCAGCAGGCCATCGCTCTTCACCTCCTCCATCACCGCATAGGTGCGGGTCTCCTTGACGCCCGGGAGCGCCAGCAGAATCTCGCCGAGGAAGCGGCGATAGGCGGCCATGTCGGCGACGCGGGTCTTGATCAGGTAGTCGAATCCGCCCGCCACCATGTGGCACTCCAGCACCTCCGGCGCGCTCCGGACGGCCTCTGCGAATTTCTCGAACACATCCGGCGTCGTCTTGTCGAGGGAGACCTCGACGAAGACCAGAAGCTCAAGACCGAGCCGATGCGGATCGAGCCGCGCGCCAAAGCCGGCGATATAGCCCTCCCGCTGCAGCCGCTTCATGCGCTCGCTCGTGGAGGTGGGCGACAGGCCGACCTTCTCGGCGAGATCGACGGTCGCGATGCGGCCATCGTTCTGAAGGCATTTCAGGATCTTTCGATCGATCCGGTCGATTTCCGTCATTATCACGGCCTTTTCGTTATCTGTCCGGATATTCTACGGCCAAGCTCCGGAAATCGCCATCGAAACACGCTGCGACGCCTCCTATATTTCAGCCATCCTCGGGAGAACGCCATGATCCAAGTCGCCACCTCTGTCCTGCCCTTTAATCCACCCTATGCGGAGGATGACAAGGCTATCGCCACCCGGCTTCTCGCCGGATCCCGGCTGTCGCCGGAGCGGGAGCGCCGGGTGGATCAGCGGGCAAAACGGCTGATCGAGGCGATCCGCGCCAAGGGCAACGGGCTCGGCGGCGTCGAAGAGATGCTGCGCGAATACGCGCTCTCCACCAAGGAAGGCCTTGCCCTCATGGTGCTGGCCGAGGCTCTGCTGCGGGTGCCCGATTCCGCGACGGCCGACCGCCTCATCGAGGACAAGCTCGGACAGGCGGATTTCGCCGGACATGAGGCGAAGTCCGATTCCTTTCTGGTCTCGGCCTCCGCCTGGGCGCTCGGCATCACGGCGCGCATCATCCAGCCCGGCGAGACGCCGGAGGGTATCCTGCGTCAGCTCACTAAGCGCCTCGGCCTCCCCGCCGTGCGCACGGCAACACGCCAGGCCATGCGGGTGATGGGCAGTCATTTCGTGCTGGGCCAGACCATCGAAGAAGCCCTGAAGCGCGCCAGCTCCAGCAAGGGCCGGCTCTATCGCTATTCCTTCGACATGCTCGGCGAAGGCGCGCGCACGGCAGACGACGCGCGACGCTATTTCGACTCTTATGCTTCAGCCATCGAGGCCATCGGCGCTTCAGCCGGCAACGAGCCATTGCCGAACCGCCCCGGCATCTCGGTCAAGCTCTCCGCGCTCCATCCGCGCTATGAAGCGACCAGCCGCGAGCGGGTGATGCGCGAGCTGGTGCCGCTCGTCATCGAACTGGCGCAGAAAGCCAAGGCCTATGACCTCAACTTCACTGTCGATGCGGAGGAGGCGGACCGGCTTGAGTTGTCTCTGGAGGTGATCGAGGCAGTGATCGCCGATCCGTCGCTCGCCGATTGGAACGGTTTCGGCCTCGCCATCCAGGGCTATCAGAAGCGCGCGGGCGCCGTGATCGATGCCATCGCTGCCATGGCCGAACGCCATGACCGACGCATGATGGTGCGCCTCGTCAAAGGCGCCTATTGGGACACGGAGGTGAAGCGCGCCCAGGAGCGTGGGCTCGACGATTATCCGGTCTTCACCCGTAAGGCGATGACCGATCTCAACTATGTCGCCAGCGCGGAAAAGTTGCTTGCCCTTCGCCCGCGCATCTATCCTCAATTCGCCACCCACAACGCGCTCACCGTAGCCTCGATCATCGAGCGGGCGGGCGGAACGGAGGGCTACGAATTCCAGCGCCTGCATGGTATGGGCGAGGCACTCTACGCGCGCCTTCTTGAAGACGAGCCGGGATTGGCCTGCCGGACTTACGCACCCGTCGGTGGCCACCGCGATCTGCTCGCCTATCTTGTGCGGCGCCTGCTTGAGAACGGCGCCAACTCCTCCTTCGTATCGGTAGCGGCAGATGAAGCAGTCCCCGTGGAGGCTCTCCTGAAGCGGCCGGCGGACATTATCGTTTCGCCCGACAAGGCGCGCCATCCGAAGCTGCCCCTGCCTCGCGATCTCTACGGTCCGGGCCGGCCCAATTCGAAGGGTGTGGAGTTCGGCAACAGGACCGCACTCGACGCGCTGCTCGAAGAGATTGCGAAGAGTGCGCAACAAACCTATGACGCCGAGCCCATCATCAACGGGAAGGTTGTCGGGGGGCAGAAGCGTCCGGTCGTCAGCCCCATCGACGGCACCACCATCGCCGGGCAAGTCGGCGAGGCGTCGCCCGAGGTGGCAGACAAGGCCATCGTTGCGGCTCAGGCGGGTTTTGCCACTTGGAGCCAAACGGATGCGGAGGTTCGGGCGCAAGCCCTGATGCGCGCGGCCGACCTGCTCGAAGCGCGCCGCGGCGCGCTGCTTCATCTGCTTCAGACGGAAGCCGGCAAGACCCTTGACGACGCCCTGTCGGAGGTGCGCGAGGCTGTTGATTTCTGCCGCTACTATGCCGCGCAGGGACGCGCGCTGTTCGGCTCCGGCGAAACGATGCCCGGACCGACGGGAGAGAGCAATGTTCTTCGCCTGCGCGGGCGCGGCGTGTTCGTCGCGATCTCGCCCTGGAACTTCCCGCTTGCCATTTTCCTCGGACAGGTGGCGGCGGCCCTGATGGCAGGCAACGCCGTCGTCGCCAAGCCGGCGGAGCAGACGCCGCTGATCGCAGCGCTTGCCGTAAAGATTTTGCACGAGGCCGGCGTTCCCGTATCCGCGCTGCATCTCGTCCCCGGTGACGGACGCGTCGGCGCGCGACTTGTCGAGCATCGCGATGTGGCGGGTGTCGTCTTCACCGGCTCGACGGATGTGGCGCGCCTCATCAATCGCAGCCTTGCGGCGAAGGACGGCCCCATCGTTCCGCTCATCGCCGAGACGGGAGGCATCAATGCGATGATCGTCGATGCCACGGCACTGCCCGAGCAAGTGGCGGACGACGTCGTGATGTCGGCCTTCCGTTCCGCCGGTCAGCGCTGCTCTGCTTTGCGGCTCCTGTGCGTACAGGAGGATGTGGCGGACAAGATGATCGAGATGATTGCGGGCAATGCCCGTGAATTGAAACTCGGCGACCCGCGTGAGATTTCGACCCATGTCGGCCCCGTCATCGACAGCGAGGCGAAGGAGCGGCTCGACGCCCATGTGAGCGCCATGAAGCGTTCCGCAAAGGTGCACTATGCAGGGGACGCTCCCGATGCAGGCACCTATGTCGCGCCGCATATCTTCGAGCTGGACCGCCCGGCCGCCCTGGCCGAAGAAGTGTTCGGCCCGATCCTGCATGTGATGCGCTACAAATCAGGGCGCCTCGATGAGGTACTGCAGGCCATCGATGCAACCGGCTACGGCCTGACCCTTGGCGTGCATTCACGCATCGATTCCACCGTAAACCGCATCGTCGAACGCCTTTCGGTCGGCAATGTCTATGTCAATCGCAACATGATCGGCGCCGTCGTCGGCGTACAGCCCTTCGGCGGGCATGGCCTCTCTGGCACGGGACCGAAAGCTGGCGGCCCGCACTATCTGCTGCGTTTCGCCACCGAGCAGACGGTAACAATCAACACGGCGGCGGCGGGCGGTAACGCGAACCTGATCGCGATGGGAGAATGAGGATGACGGGCGAGACCGATCTTCAACGGCTCATCGCCTCGATGACGCCCGTCCTCCAGCCCGACACTTACGTCTTCGTCACCACCGACAAACCGGCGCCGGATCTTGTGGCGGCCGCCCTCATGCTTTTTCGCGAGGATGAGGGCGTGACGCTGATCGTGCCGCAAACGGTGGCACGCGCGAAAGGCCTCGCGGCGATCTATCGGTGTCGCTGCATCACCCTGTCGATCCATTCATCGCTGGAGGCGGTCGGTTTTGTGGCGGCCGTCACGAGCGCGCTTGCGCAGGCCCGCATCGGCGTGAATCCGGTCTCGGCCTATTTCCACGATCATCTGTTCATCGCGGAAGATGGTGTCGGGGACGCGATGGAGATTCTGCGCCGTCTCTCGGACTCAGCGGCCGCGCCTGTCTGAGGGCGGGCTTTTCGCCCTACTTACGTCGTGAAAAAGAAAAACCCGGCTCGGGGCCGGGTGCTTTCGGATCAGTAGTTCAACGCCGCCTTGGCTTCCCGCAACTGGGCGACGGCCGACTCGGCCGCATGCTTCGTCGCCAGATCGCCGCTGGCATCGTACTGCATCTCGGCCTGAAGGATCTCGCGGTCGAGAACCTCCTGCGTCAGTTCCTCGGCGGGCAGCGCCCGCTCGGCAAGGACGGTGAGGCCGTTCTGATTGATGTCGGCGAAGCCGCCGCGGATGAGAATCCGCTTTCCGTTGCCGGGCGTGTCGGTGATGACGAGGAACCCGGTCTTGAGGGACGTCATCATCGGCGCATGACCGGCGAGAACCGTCATGTCGCCCTCGGTCGCGGGCAGGACGACCGCGTCGACCGCGCCCGAATACAGCACGCGCTCGGGAGAGACGAGTTCGAATGTGAAGGTCGCCATATCAGCCCCTCGTCATCCGGGCCGCAGCAAGGCGGAAATCCGGGATCGTTCTGGAGTTTACGCGTCGTGCGTCCCGGACCGTGAAACCCGATCCGGGATGCTGCTCGTTTGTCGAATTACGCCGCTTCGGCAGCGAGGCGCTGGGCCTTCTCGATCGCCTCGTCGATGGAGCCGACCATGTAGAAGGCAGCTTCGGGCAGGTGATCGTAGTCGCCGTTCACGAGACCCTTGAAGCCCTTGATGGTGTCTTCGAGCGCCACGAGCTTGCCGGGCGAGCCGGTGAAGACTTCGGCCACGAAGAAGGGCTGCGACAGGAAGCGCTCGATCTTACGGGCGCGGGCCACGGTCAGCTTGTCCTCTTCCGACAGCTCGTCCATGCCGAGAATGGCGATGATGTCCTGGAGCGACTTATAGCGCTGAAGGATCTGCTGAACCTGACGGGCCACGTTGTAGTGCTCCTCGCCGACGATGGCGGCGGAGAGCATGCGCGAGGTCGAGTCGAGCGGATCCACGGCCGGGTAGATGCCCTTTTCCGCGATCGAGCGCGACAGCACGGTCGTGGCGTCGAGGTGGGCGAAGGAGGTGGCCGGGGCCGGATCGGTCAGGTCGTCGGCGGGCACGTAGATGGCCTGCACCGAGGTGATCGAGCCCTTGGTGGTGGTGGTGATGCGCTCCTGCAGCGCGCCCATGTCGGTCGCGAGCGTCGGCTGATAACCCACCGCCGACGGAATACGGCCGAGAAGCGCCGACACCTCGGAGCCCGCCTGCGTGAAGCGGAAGATGTTGTCGACGAAGAACAGCACGTCCTGACCCTGGTCGCGGAAGTTCTCGGCGACCGTCAGGCCGGTGAGCGCGACGCGGGCACGGGCGCCCGGGGGCTCGTTCATCTGGCCGTAGACGAGGGCGCACTTGGAGCCTTCGCCGCCGCCGAGCTTGTTCACGCCCGATTCGATCATTTCGTGGTAGAGATCGTTGCCTTCGCGGGTGCGCTCACCGACGCCGGCGAACACGGAGTAGCCGCCGTGCGCCTTCGCGACGTTGTTGATGAGCTCCATGATCAGCACGGTCTTGCCGACGCCGGCGCCACCGAACAGGCCGATCTTGCCGCCCTTGGCGTAAGGCGCGAGCAGGTCGACGACCTTGATGCCCGTGACGAGGATCTGCGCTTCCGTCGCCTGCTCCGCATAGGACGGGGCCGGCTGGTGGATGGCACGGGTGCCTTCCGACGGTATGGGGCCGGCTTCGTCGACCGGCTCGCCGATGACGTTCATGATGCGGCCGAGCGTACCGGCGCCGACGGGCACCGAGATCGGCGCGCCGGTATCGGTGACGGGCTGGCCGCGGACCAGACCCTCGGAGGTGTCCATGGCGATGCAGCGGACGGTGTTCTCGCCGAGCTGCTGGGCCACTTCAAGCACCAGACGATTGCCCTGGTTGGTGGTTTCCAGCGCGTTCAGGATTTCCGGCAGGTGGCCTTCGAACTTCACGTCGACGACGGCGCCGATGACCTGCGTGATGTGGCCGGTCGGCTTGCCGGCTTTGTTGGCGGTGTTGGCCATGATTGGCTCCTCTCGGATGTCGTCAGAGCGCCTCGGCGCCCGAAATGATTTCGATCAGTTCCTTGGTGATCATCGCCTGACGCGACCGGTTGTAGGTCATCGTCTGCTTCTTGATCATCTCGCCCGCGTTGCGGGTCGCATTGTCCATGGCGCTCATGCGCGCGCCCTGCTCGGATGCGGCGTTTTCCAGAAGCGCGCGGAAGATCTGCACGGTCAGGTTCCGCGGCAGCAGCGCCGTCAGGATCTCGCCCTCATCGGGTTCGTAATCGTAGACGGCATCAGCGGCCGAGGAGGCCCCGGACTCGATCTGGGCCGGCACGATCTGATGCGCCGTCGGGATCTGGGCGATCACCGAGCGGAAGCGCGAGTAGAACAGGGTCGCCACATCGTACTCACCCTGCTCGAAGAGTGCGAGCACCTTCTGAGCAATCTGGTCGGCCTGCTCGAAGCCGAGCTGGCGCACCGAACGCAGATCGATGAGATCGATGATCTGCTGGCCGAACTGGCGACGAAGAATATCGTAGCCCTTCTTGCCCACGCAGATGATCTTCACGGTTTTGCCTTCCGCCATCAGCCGGTTGGCATGGTCGCGGGCCAGACGGGCGATGGAGGAGTTGAACGCGCCGCACAGGCCGCGCTCGGCCGTGCAGACGATCAGGAGATGCACCCGGTCGGAGCCGGTGCCGGCCAGAAGACGCGGCGTCTCGGGCCCGACAGTAATGCCGGACGCGAGGTTGCCGAGAACCACGGCCATGCGCTCCGCATAAGGACGCGCGGCTTCCGCCGCTGTCTGCGCGCGGCGCAGCTTCGCAGCGGCCACCATCTGCATGGCCTTGGTGATCTTCTGCGTCGCCTTCACCGAGGCGATGCGGTTACGAAGGTCTTTCAAGCTCGGCATCGAGCGGCCCTATCCTCTCCGGAAACCCGGTTCGATCTTTTAGGAGAACGACTTGGCGAAGGACTGGACGACGTCCTTGAGCTTCGCTTCCGTATCGCTCGTCAGATCCTTGCTGGAACGGATCGCCTCCAGAATGTCGGCATGCTTGCTGCGCAGAGTGCCGAGCAGGCCGTCTTCGAAGGCGCGGACACGGTTGAGCGGCAGCGCGTCGAGATAGCCGTTCACGCCGGCATAGATCACCGCCACCTGTTCTTCCATCTTCAGCGGCGAGAACTGCGGCTGCTTCAGAAGCTCGGTGAGGCGCGAGCCGCGGTTGAGCAGGCGCTGGGTCGTGGCGTCGAGGTCCGAGCCGAACTGAGCGAAGGCCGCCATTTCGCGGTACTGCGCCAGCTCGCCCTTGATCTTGCCGGCGACCTTCTTCATCGCCTTCGTCTGGGCGGCCGAGCCCACGCGGGACACGGAGAGACCGACGTTCACCGCCGGACGGATGCCCTGGTAGAACAGGTCCGTCTCAAGGAAGATCTGGCCGTCGGTGATCGAAATCACGTTGGTCGGGATATAGGCCGACACGTCGTTGGCCTGCGTCTCGATGACCGGCAGAGCGGTCAGCGAACCCGCACCCTGCGAATCGTTGAGCTTCGCGGCGCGCTCGAGAAGACGCGAGTGGAGATAGAACACGTCGCCCGGATAAGCCTCGCGGCCCGGCGGACGGCGGAGCAGAAGCGACATCTGGCGATAGGCGACGGCCTGCTTGGACAGATCGTCATAGGTGATCACGGCATGCATGCCGTTGTCGCGGAAGTACTCGCCCATGGCGCAGCCGGCGAACGGCGCCAGATACTGCATCGGGGCCGGATCGGAAGCGGTCGCGGCGACGATGATCGAGTATTCCAGCGCGCCGTTCTCTTCCAGCACCTTCACGAACTGCGCGACCGTCGAGCGCTTCTGGCCGATGGCGACGTAAACGCAGTACAGCTTCTGCGACTCGTCGTTGCCCTGGTTGAGCGGCTTCTGGTTGAGGATCGTGTCGAGGGCGATCGCGGTCTTTCCGGTCTGGCGGTCGCCGATGATCAACTCGCGCTGGCCGCGGCCGACCGGGATGAGGGCGTCGATGGACTTGAGGCCCGTCGCCATCGGCTCGTGCACCGACTTGCGCGGAATGATGCCCGGGGCCTTCACGTCCACGCGGCGGCGCTCGGTCGCCTGGATCGGGCCCTTGCCGTCGATGGGGTTGCCGAGCGCGTCGACGACGCGGCCGAGCAGGCCCTTGCCGACCGGCACGTCCACGATGGCGCCGGTGCGCTTCACGGTCTGGCCTTCGGCGATCTCGCGATCGGAGCCGAAGATCACGATGCCGACATTGTCGGATTCGAGGTTGAGCGTCATGCCACGCACGCCGCTCTCGAACTCGACCAATTCGCCGGCCTGAACGTTGTCCAGACCATAGCAGCGGGCGATGCCGTCGCCGACGGACAGGACCTGACCGACTTCGGTGACTTCAGCCTCGGTACCGAAGTTCTTGATCTGCTCTTTGAGGATCGCGGAGATCTCAGCGGCTCGAATGTCCATCAGCGGACCTCTTTCATCGCTAGACGAATGGAATTGAGTTTGGTGCGCACCGAGGCATCCACCATGCGGGAACCCATCTTTACGATGAGGCCGCCGATGAGGCTCGGGTCGATCTTGACGTCGAGGGCGACGTCAGCCTTGGCGACGTCGCGCAGCGCCGCCTTGATTTCGTTCATCACCTTGTCGGAAGGCTGCTCCGCCAGCATGACCTGGGCCCGGACGATGCCCTTCGCATCGGCCACGAGTTCGCGATAGGCGCGGATCATGTCGGGCAGAGCGAAAAGGCGACGCTTGGAGGCCACCAAGCGGATGAAATTGCCGGCAAGACCCGAAATGCCGGTCTTGTCGAGGATGGCGCCGATCGCGCCGGCCTGCTCTTCCGCCGTGAAGACGGGGTTGCGGATCAGGCGCTGCAGATCGGCGCTCTCTTGAATCAGCCGTCCGAAGCGGTCGAGATCGCCGGCGACGGCGTCCACGGAATTCGCTTCCTGAGCGAGCTCGAACAGCGCCGAGGCATAGCGTTGCGCCACGCCCGACAGGAGGGGTCCTTCTTGCGAACCGCTTTGCGCCACTTGAATCGTCTCTCTCAAGTCTTACGGGTTTCGGACCGGCAGAGTCTCGGAAGGCTCTCGGGAAACCCGTCAGGTCGGTGGAAATGAGCCAGGGGGGAGGTCTCTCCGCCCGCTAGGCAGGGGTGCACTAGCATGGGTTTTTCGCAGGCGCAAGGCGAGGCGGGCCAAGAGTCTCCGATCTAGGCTCCTACCGGCTCCGCCGAGGGGCGGCGGCCTTAGAGTTCCAGGATTGCAACCTCGCAGTTCCGCAGCTGTTGTCCCGTGAGATGGGAGAAGAAAGTCCCATGACCGACGACGGCGATGAGACTCTCCGGCCGGGCAGCAAGCCAGTTGCGGAATTGTCCGACCCGCTCGGCCAAGATTGCTGTCGGTTCGGTCACGAAACCTCGCTCGTCGGGCTCGCCGTCATTGTGCCACCAGATCTCGTTCAGGTGCCCGAAGGAGAGATTCGGAAAATCCTGAGCCAGAAAGCCGGGCGCCCGTCCGACATCGCAGCTGCTCTCGAGATATTCCCGATGCAGGCATTCCACATGGATCGGCGGCGATGCGGGATGATCGCCGAACAGCCCGAGGGTGGTCTGGATGGCCCGGGTCAGAGGCGAGGTTACGACCAGCTCATAGGAATGGACACGCAACTCGGGAGCCCGCTCCGCGACCTGCCGGCGGCCAAGCTCGGTCAGGGGTGCATCGGGATGCATCGGATCGAGCCCGGTTTCAGCGAAATGGGCGTTGAAGGTGGATTGGCCGTGGCGGATGCAGTGAACAATCTTGGTCATGGTGCCCCTTTTATCGTCTTGTTATCGTCTTGTCGTTTCATCGTCATAAAAAGCTCTGCGGATCCACATCGATGGTGACGCGAGTATTGCCGCGCACTTTCGGGCATCGCGCCATCCAGGCGCGCAGATAAGCCTGGAGATCGACCTCGCGCTCCGTCTTCACCAGGAGCCGGTAGCGGTAGCGTCCCCGGATCAGGGCGAGCGGCGCCTCGGCCGGGCCAAGCACCGTAACCCCGGGCGGCGGCTCCGTTACCTTGGCCATGGCGCGGGCATGGGCTTCCGCCGCCTCTCGCTCGGCGGCCGACACGATAAGGGATGCCAAGCGGCCAAACGGCGGCAGGCCTGCCATCTCGCGCACGCGGGTTTCCTCCCTGTAGAAGCGTTCGGCATCACCCGAGACCAGGGCCGCAATGACCGGATGGTCCGGTTGCCAGGTTTGGACCAGCGCGCGGCCGGGCTTTTCGCCGCGCCCGGCGCGCCCCGTAACCTGTTGGAGCAGTTGGAAGGTACGCTCCGCCGCGCGGGGATCGCCGGAAGTGAGGCCGATATCCGCGTCTAGCACGCCGACCAGGGTCATGAGCGGGAAATTGTGCCCTTTCGCGACGAGCTGAGTGCCGATCACGATGTCGAATTCGCCGTCCGCGATGGCGGCGAGTTCCCGCCGCAGACGCTCCGTGCCGCCGGGGAAGTCACTGGAGAGTACGATGCCGCGCTTGTTCGGGAACAGTTCGGCGACCTCCTCGGCAATTCGCTCGACGCCCGGACCGCAGGAGGTGAGCGAATCGACGCTGCCGCAGGAGATGCAGGCCTGCGGCGTGCGTTCCACATGGCCGCAATGGTGACAGACCAGGGACCGCCGGAAGCGGTGCTCCACGAGCCAGGCGGAACAGTTGGGGCATTCGTAGCGGTGGGCACAGGCTCGGCAGAGGGTGAGCGGCGCATAGCCGCGACGGTTGAGGAAAAGCAGAACCTGCTCGCCCCGTCCCAGATTTTCCTCCATGGCGCCGATCAGGCTCGGCGAGAGCCAGCGCCCACGCAGAATGGTTTCACGCTTCAGATCCACCGGGCGGATCTGCGGCAATTGCCGGCCACCGAAGCGCTCGGGCAGTTGCACATGGCGATAACGACCGCGCTCCACATTGACCCGACTCTCGATGGAGGGGGTGGCGGAGGCCAGAACGACCGAGGCATTCTCGATCCGTCCCCGCACCACCGCCATGTCGCGGGCATGATAATGGACGCCATCATCCTGCTTGTAGGCGGCCTCATGCTCCTCATCGACCACGATGAGGCCGAGATCGGCATAGGGAAGGAACAGGGCCGAGCGGGCCCCGGCCACAACCTTCACTTCGCCCGAAGCGATGCCCGCATAAAGCCGCTCGCGCTTCCGGCCCGAGACACCCGAATGCCAGGTGGCGGGCTTCACGCCGAAGCGGGCGGCGAATCGGTCGAGGAACTGGGCCGTCAGCGCGATTTCCGGCATGAGGATGAGCGCCTGCCGCCCCTGCCGCACGGCCTCGGCCACCGCCTCGAAATAGACCTCCGTCTTGCCGGAACCGGTGACGCCTTCCAGCAAGGTGACGGGCGCATGCTCCTCGGCCAGGGTCGCGACGAGAGTCTCGGCGGCGGCCCGCTGATCCTCCGAGAGGCCGGTGTGGCGGAAATCCGGATCCGGTGCCTCGGCGGCGGGCTCCGCCATCAGGGCCACGGTTTCCAGCGTGCCTTCGTCGATCAGGCCGTCGAGGACTCCGACGCTGACCCCGGCCTCCTGGGCCAGCTCGCGCTTGAGACGGACGAGCCCGCCCCTCGCCGCCTCGACGACGCGCTGCCGGGCGGGCGTCATGCGTTTGGGGAGGTCGCCTGCCAGCCGGACCCCGACGCGGACGGCCTCCGGTCGTTCGCCGTCGACCAGCTTGAGGCCCATGGCGAGAGCCGAGCCCTTGGGCGCGAGGGTGTACCAGGCGACCCAATCGAGAAATTTGCGCATTTTCGGCGAAAGCGCCGGCGCGTCGATACGGCCCGTGATCTTCTTGAAATTGGCGCCCGATCCTTCGCGCAGGCCCCAGACCACGCCGGCCACCTCGCGGGTCGCCAGCGGCACCTGCACCACATCGCCCTCCTTGAGGGGCAGCCCATCGGGCACGGCGTAGCTGTAGGCCGTGTCCAGTGCCAGCGGAATGAGGACATCGGCGATCTTTGGAGCCATCAGGAAACAAGCATGAGGAACGATGGGGCGATTGATAGACGATTTACGCCCGCTTTGTCTTTTCAAAAGCAAGCTTGGTCCAGCTCACGCCCGGGCGCCCGTGCATGTCCTCGGACCTGTTCAGTTGGAGAAGCTCAAGGCCCTCCCCCCTCGCCGCCTCGATGAACGGCTCGATGGGAATCTCGAACATGCGCGCACCGACCGGCACCGGTCCTTTGCGAATGCTCATCAGTAGGCGCCCTCGCGGCTTGAGAAGAGACAGGACGTTCGGTAGCGCGCGGCGTCGCTCCTCCTCGGTGAGGTGCATCCACACCGCCGTCATGAGGATAAAGTCCGCCTCGATGCCGAGCCTCCGCACACGGGACAGGTCCGGCAACAGATCGTCGCACCACGTGATGGCGGGATCCGGATGCAGGCGCTGGCCATGTGCCCGCATTTCGGCGGTCGGCTCTACGGCAAGGACGGAAAAGCCCCGCGCGACGAGCGCCGCTGCATCGCGCCCCGTCCCGGCGCCGATATCGATGACCTGCCCGCCTTCCGGCACGAAGGCAGCCAGGGGTCCGTAAATATCGTCGAACGTCAGGTTCTCGTAACGCACGGCCAGAATATCGGCGTTCTCAGCGTAGCTCGCATTGCTCGGAAGGCTTGGGGCCGAATCGGTCATTGAATGTCGTCTGTTCGTTTCATGGCGGATGAGTATCTCGCGGTGTTCACGCTTTTGAAACAGCAGGACACCGATACTCGCGCCATGAGTTCACCGAAACCCGCCTCGCCCCTCGATCTCGCCCTGCCCGGCGCGGAGGATACCCGCCGGGAGGCGATGCTTTGGCTTGCTTCGCTCGCCAAAGAGCGCCGTCTCTCGGCGAAGACGGTGGAGGCCTATGCCCGTGATCTGCGCCAGTTCCTGACCTTTCTCACCGGACATCTCGGCGAGCCCCCGAGCATCAAGGGTATTCTTGGCCTTAAGCCCCTCGACATACGCTCTTTCCTCGCTGCCCGCCGAATGGAGGCCGTTCAGAGCCGCTCCCTCATGCGCCAGCTCGCGGCCCTGCGCTCCTTCGCGCGCCACCTGGAGCGTGACGGCCATGGCACGGCCTCCGCTTTCGCGGCGATTCGCACGCCGAAGGTGGACAAGAATCTGCCCCGCCCCCTCTCCGCCTCTTCCGCCGTCGCAGTAACGGATACGGAGACCCGCGCGGGCGAGAACCGCAAGCCCTGGATCCTGGCGCGGGACGCTGCGGTGCTGTCGCTTCTCTACGGGGCGGGCCTGCGCATCTCCGAAGCGCTCGGCCTTCAACGGCGCGATGCGCCGATTCACGGGACCGATTCGATCACGGTCACCGGCAAGGGGGGCAAGATGCGCAGCGTACCGGTGATCCCGGCGATTCAGCGAGCCGTGGAGGAATATCTCCACCTCTGCCCCTATTCAGTGCCGCCGGAGGGTCCGCTTTTCGTCGGCGCACGCGGCGGCCCGCTTTCGCCGCGCATCATCCAGCTGGCGGTGGAGGAACTGCGTGGTGTGCTCGGCCTGCCCGACAGCGCCACACCCCATGCGCTTCGCCATTCCTTCGCCACCCATCTTCTGGCTCGCGGCGGCGACCTGCGGGGCATCCAGGAGCTCTTAGGGCACGCCTCGCTCTCGACGACGCAGCTCTACACGAAAGTGGATGCGACGAGGTTGATGGATGCGTTCGATTCGGCGCATCCGCGAGCGCGGGTGAAAGCCTGAGCCCCGCTACTCCGCCGCCACCGTCCGGGACAGCAATTGCCGTGAGGCGGGGCCGATGTCACCCGAGGTCCAATGAGGGCGGCAGACGGAGACGTAGCGGCCCTCGCCGCCGATCTCGACCACCTCGCCCGAGCGGACGGCCTGACCGTTGCGGTCGTATTTGAGAATCATCGTCGCCTTGCGGCCGCAATGGCAGAGCTGCTTGATCTCCTGGAAGTCGTCGGCCAGCGCCATGATCACGGCGATCGCATCGCTGAACAACGTGCCGTAGACGTTGTTCTTCAGCCCATAGGCCATGACGGGCACCCGCAACTCGTCGACGATCCACGCAAGCTGGCGGGCCTGGTCAGCCGTCATGAACTGCACTTCGTCGATCAGGACGACAGTGACCGGTTTCTTGGCGTTCTCAGCCGCGACAATGGCGTCGATGGCCTCATCCTTTCGCAGGGGAATCGCATCGGACTCAATGCCGATGCGAGACCTCACCTTGCCGACACCGAAACGGTCGTCGATCAGGCTCGTGAACAGCAGCACATGGCCGCCGTTCTCGATGTAGTTATGCCGAACCTGCAGGAGATGCGTGGTCTTGCCTGCGTTCATCACCGAGTAGAGGAAGTGAAGTTTCGCCATCGACCGATCACATATGGATCGCGCGCTTCTCCACCGCCATCGCGGCTTCCTTGACCGCTTCGGCGAAGGTCGGATGCGCGTGGCAGGAGCGGGCGATATCTTCCGACGAGCCGCCGAACTCCATGGCGATGACCGCCTCGTGGATCAATTCGCCGGCATTCGCGCCGACGATGTGAACGCCGAGCACCTTGTCCGTCGCCGCATCCGCCAGCACCTTCACGAAACCCTCGGTCAAGCCGATCGCCTTGGCGCGGCCATTGGCCATGAAGGGGAACTTGCCGACATTGTAGGCGATGCCGGCAGCCTTCAGTTCCTCCTCGGTCTTGCCGACGGAGGCGACTTCCGGCGCGGTATAGACCACGCTTGGAATCACGTCGTAATTCACGTGGCCCGCCTTGCCGGCGAGAATTTCCGCCACCGCGACGCCCTCGTCCTCCGCCTTGTGCGCGAGCATCGGGCCGGCGATCACATCGCCGATGGCATAGATGCCGGTGACGTTGGTGGAGAAATGCGCGTCGGTCTGAATGCGGCCGCGATTGTCCCGCGAGACGCCGATCTCGTCGAGACCGAGGCCCTGCGTGTAGGGCACGCGGCCGATGGCGACGAGCACCACATCGGCCTCGATGGTCTCCGAAGCGCCACCGGCGGCGGGCTCGACGGTGAGGGTTGCGCCCTTGCCCTTCTTCTCGACCTTCGTAACCTTCGAGCCGAGCTTGAACTGGAAGCCCTGCTTGGTGAGCATGCGTTGGAAGTTCTTGGCGACCTCGCCATCCATGCCGGGCAGGATCCGGTCGAGATACTCGACCACGATCACCTCCGAGCCGAGACGACGCCACACCGAACCGAGTTCGAGGCCGATGACGCCCGCGCCGATGACGACGAGGCGCTTCGGCACGCTCTCCAATTCCAGCGCGCCGGTCGAGGACACGATGACCTTCTCGTCGATCTCGACGCCCGGCAGACGGGCCACATCCGAGCCGGTCGCGATGACGATGTTCTTCGTCTGCAGAACCTGGTTCGAGCCGTCCTCGCCGGTCACTTCGACCTGGCCGGCGGCGGCGATGCGGCCCAAGCCGAAGAACACGTCGACCTTGTTCTTCTTGAGCAGGAACTCGACGCCCTTCACGTTACCGTCCACGCCCTCCTGCTTGAAGGTCTGCATCTTCTTCACGTCGATCTTCGGCGTGCCGACGCTGATTCCGAGCTTGTCGAAATGCGTATTCGCATCCTCGAAGGCGTGAGAGGCGTGAAGCAGCGCCTTGGACGGAATGCAGCCCACATTGAGGCAGGTGCCGCCATGGGTCTTGCGCTTTTCAACGACAGCCGTCTTGAGGCCGAGCTGCGCCGCGCGGATGGCACACACATAGCCGCCGGGGCCGGTACCGATGACGATGAGATCGTAGGACATTGATTAACTCTTTGCTGCAGCTGCATTCAGCTTTTTTGCCGTCTCATCCACGTCACCATCGACGAGCAAGAATGGCAGTTCGCCATTCTTTGCGTCCACTCCGGCTGCAAAGAATATGCAGGTTGCTCGACCGACATTTTCGCGAATGTAGGCAATTCGATCTGGGTTCACGTAAACCTTGACCTGATTGCCCGCCGTTTTGAATGGGATGAGACGGCTAGTCATTATACCTAACTCACAGGTCCAGAACGAGACGCGCCGGATCCTCCAGGGCTTCCTTCACGCGCACCAGGAATGTCACGGCCTCCTTGCCGTCGACGATACGGTGATCGTAGGAGAGCGCGAGATACATCATTGGGCGGATGACGACCTGGCCGTTGCGGGCCACCGGACGATCCTCGATGCGATGCATGCCGAGAATGCCCGATTGCGGCGCGTTGAGGATCGGGGTCGACAGGAGCGAACCGTAGATGCCGCCATTGGTGATGGTGAAGGTACCACCCTGCATCTCGTCGATGGAAAGCTTCCCGTCGCGGGCGCGGCGGCCGAAATCGGCGATCTTCTTCTCGATCTCGGCGATGGAGAGCTGATCCGCGTCGCGCACGACCGGAACCACGAGGCCCTTCTCCGTGCCGACAGCGATGCCGATGTGATAGTAGTTCTTGTAGACGAGATCCTGACCGTCGATCTCGGCATTGACCGCCGGGATTTCCTTCAGCGCCTGGATCACCGCCTTGGTGAAGAAGCCCATGAAGCCGAGCTTTACGCCGTGCTTCTTCTCGAAGACGTCCTTGTACTGCGCACGCAGGGACATCACGGCGCTCATGTCCACGTCGTTGAACGTGGTCAGCATGGCGGCGGTGTTCTGGGCGTCCTTCAGGCGGCGCGCGATGGTCTGGCGCAGCTTGGTCATCTTCACGCGCTCTTCTCGCGACGCATCGACCGGGGCGGAGGGCGCGCGGACCTGAACCGGGGCGCTCGGAGCCGGAGCGGTAACGCCGGACGCGATGGCGGCGAGCATGTCGCCCTTCGTCACGCGACCGTCCTTGCCCGTGCCCGCGACAGCCGCAGGCGAGACACCGCTCTCGGCGGCGATCCGGCCGACAGCCGGACCGGGTTCCTTGACCGCAGCGGGGGCAGCGGCTGGAGCCGGGGCGGGCGCGGCTGCGGGAGCAGCCTTCGGCGCTTCGGCCTTGGGCGTAGGAGCAGCGGCCGCGCCACCCTCGACGATAGAGCCGAGCACTGCGCCGGGGGCCACCGTCTCGCCATCCTTGGCAATGATGTCGCCGAGCGTGCCGCTGGCGGGGGCATTGACCTCGAGGGTTACCTTGTCCGTTTCGAGCTCGACAACGGGCTCGTCGGCCTTCACGGGATCGCCGGGCTTCTTGAACCAGCGGCCGATGGTGGCCTCTGAAACGGATTCGCCAAGGGTGGGTACGCGGATTTCGGTCGCCATGTTCGTCTTGTCGGGTCAGGGCCTCTCGGCCCAGGGATAAGGAGAAAGTCTTTCGCGGCTATTTAAGCCGCGAAAGCCTCGTCGAGGAAAGCCTGCAATTGAGTCAGATGCTTGGACATCAGGCCGGTGGCGGTGGCGGCGGAGGCGGCGCGACCCACATAACGGGGGCGATCCACCTTCGAGCCGGCAGTCTTGAGCACCCACTCGAGATAGGGCTCGACGAAGGTCCAGGAACCCATGTTCTTGGGCTCTTCCTGGCACCACACCACGTCGGCTTTCTTGAAGCGGGAGAGCTCCGCCGCGAGCGACTTCGCCGGGAACGGATAAAGCTGCTCGACGCGCATCAGATACACATCGTCCAGCCCACGCTTCTCGCGCTCCTCGTAAAGGTCGTAATAGACCTTGCCCGTGCAGATCACGACGCGACGGATCTTGTCGTCCTTGACGAGCTTGACGCCGTCCGTGTTGCGCTGCGCGTCATCCGCCAGCACACGGTGGAACGAAGTGCCTTCCGAGATGGCGGAAAGCGGCGACACGGCGCGCTTGTGGCGCAGCAGCGACTTCGGCGTCATCAGGATCAGCGGCTTGCGGAACTCGCGTTTCAGCTGACGGCGCAGGATGTGGAAGTAGTTCGACGGCGTGGTGCAATACGCAACCTGCATATTGTCCTCCGCGCACATCTGCAGCCAGCGCTCGAGACGGGCGGAGGAGTGCTCCGGTCCCTGGCCCTCATAGCCGTGCGGCAGGAGGCAGACGAGGCCGGACATGCGCAGCCACTTGCGTTCGCCGGACGAGATGAACTGGTCGAACACCACCTGCGCGCCGTTGGCGAAGTCGCCGAACTGCGCTTCCCAAAGCGTCAGCGCATTGGGTTCGGAGAGCGTGTAGCCGTATTCGAAGCCGAGCACCGCCTCTTCCGAGAGCATCGAGTTGATGACCTCGTAACGAGCCTGGTCCTCGCTGATATGGTTGAGGGGCGTATAGCGCTCCTCGTTCTCCTGATCGGTGAGAACCGAATGGCGTTGCGAGAAGGTGCCGCGCTCCACATCCTGCCCGGAAAGACGGACGCGATGGCCCTCGACCAGGAGTGAGCCGAAGGACAGGGCTTCCGCCATGGCCCAATCGATGCCCTCGCCCGTCTCCATCATCTTCTTGCGGTTATCGAGGAAGCGCTGGATCGTGCGGTGAAGATGGAAACCCTCCGGCACGGTAGTGAGCGCCTTGGCGATCGCCTGCAGAGTCGCGACGGAGACGCCGGTCTGGCCGCGACGCGGATCGTCGGCGTCCTCACGCACGGCCTTGAGGCCGGCCCAGCGGCCATCGAGCCAGTCGGCCTTGTTGGGCTTGTAGTTCGAGGCGATGTCGAACTCGGCGTCGAGCTTCGAGCGCCAGGCGTTCTTCATTTCCTCGATCTCGGCGTCGCTGACCGCGCCTTCCGCCAGGAGTTTCTTGGAGTAGATCTCCAGGATCGACGGATGCGACCGGATCTTGCGATACATCAGCGGCTGGGTGAAGGCCGGCTCGTCGCCCTCGTTGTGGCCGAAGCGGCGGTAGCAGAACATGTCCACCACGACCGGCTTCTGGAACTTCTGGCGGTATTCGGTCGCAACCTTGGCCGCGAACACCACCGCCTCCGGATCGTCGCCGTTCACGTGGAAGATCGGTGCCTCGACCATCTTCGCCACATCCGACGGATAGGGCGAGGAACGCGAGAAGCGCGGATCGGTGGTGAAGCCGATCTGGTTGTTGATGATGAAGTGGATCGAGCCGCCGGTGCGGTGACCGCGCAGGCCGGACAGGCCCAAGCACTCCGCCACCACGCCCTGGCCCGCAAAGGCCGCGTCGCCGTGGATGAGGAGCGGCATGACCGCCGTGCGGTTCTCCGGCGAGCAGCCATGCTGATCCTGCTTGGCGCGCACCTTGCCGAGCACCACCGGATCGACGATCTCGAGATGCGACGGATTGGCGGTGAGCGACAGGTGGACGTTGTTGCCATCGAAGGTGCGGTCCGACGACGCGCCGAGGTGATACTTCACGTCGCCCGAGCCTTCCACGTCGTCGGGGGCGAAGGAGCCACCCTTGAATTCGTGGAACAGCGCCCGATGCGGCTTGCCCATGACCTGGGTCAGCACGTTGAGGCGGCCGCGATGGGCCATGCCGAGCACGATTTCCTGCACGCCGAGATTGCCGCCGCGCTTGATGATCTGCTCGAGCGCCGGGATCAGCGACTCGCTACCGTCCAAGCCGAAGCGCTTGGTACCGGTGTATTTCAGGTCGAGGAACTTCTCGAAACCTTCCGCCTCGACGAGTTTGTTGAGGATGGCGCGCTTGCCCTCGCGGGTGAAAGTGATCTCCTTGTCCGGCCCCTCGATGCGCTCCTGGATCCAGGCCTTTTCCGCCGGGTCGGAGATATGCATGAACTCGACGCCGAGCGTCTGGCAATAGGTGCGCTCCAGGATCGTGACGATCTCGCGAATGGTGGCGAATTCGAGCCCGAGCACGTTGTCGAGGAAGATCTTGCGGTCCCAGTCGGCGTCCGTGAAGCCATAATGGGAGGGATGCAGTTCCTGGTCGTTCGGGCGCGGGTTGATCCCCAGCGGATCGAGCTTGGCGTGTAGGTGGCCGCGCACGCGATAGGCGCGGATGAGCATGATGGCCCGCACGGAATCGCGGGTTGCCTGCAGCACCTGCTCCTGGCTGATCTCGGCGCCCTTGTTCTGCGCCTTCGCCTTGATCTTGTCGCCGACCGCCTTCTCGACCTGGGCCCAGTTGCCATCGAGGGCGGAAATGAGTTCGCCATTGGCCGGGACCGGCCAGTTCGGCTTCTTCCAGGAGGCGCCGCGCGCATTCTGGGTGACGGCCTGCTTGTCGTCCTTCAACGCGCCGAAGAAGGCCTGCCATTCGGGATCGACCGAGGCCGGGTTCTCCTGGTAGCGGGCGTAAAGATCCTCGATATAGGGAGCGTTCGCTCCGTCGAGGAAAGCGGTGTTGAGGAACTTTTCGTTGGCGTCCTGGCGGGACATGATCATTATTCCTTAAGCAACAGGGGATGGGCCGTCCTCGGAGCGGCGCCGGTAGAGGCCTGTCAGGACAGGCATCCAGGTGGCGCCGCCATCCCATGAATTCTCAATGGCAAGCTCGTACTCCTGAGCGCTGCGAATGGCGAAGGCGTGACGGGCGATGGCGCGCGGCGACTTGCGCAGCACCGTGAGCGTACCACCCTCCCAGCTTCCGCCGGCAGGATCTGCCGGAGCGAAACCAAGATCGTCGAACCAGAAGAGCCTGTATTCGCCTCGATCTGAATCGAAGGTAAACAAACCCCTCGCCCGCAACGTTTCTCCACCGTCGCGCTCCTGGCGGTAATCCTGATCCAGGACGAAACCGCCGAGAGTCATCCGCGTCTCGACAAAGCCGGTGGCCTTGCCGCCTTTCATCCACGGGGTATCCGAGAGCACCTCATCGCCGATCCAGGCACCGGCCAGTGCCTGAAGTCGCTGATGTTCTGCTCCCGGTTGCGGTGCCATGGATGTGGTCCTTACCCTCAGCGGCCCTTGAGCACGTCGACGAGGGTCTTGCCGAGGCGCGCCGGGGACGGCGACACGCGGATGCCCGCCGCCTCCATGGCCGCGATCTTGTCTTCCGCGCCGCCCTTGCCGCCGGAGATGATGGCGCCGGCATGACCCATGCGGCGTCCCGGAGGAGCCGTGCGGCCCGCGATGAAGCCGACCATCGGTTTTTTACGGCCCTTCTTGGCCTCGCGGGCGATGAACTCGGCCGCTTCTTCTTCCGCCGAGCCGCCGATCTCGCCGATCATGACGATCGACTCGGTCTTGGGATCGGAGAGGAACATGTCGAGCATTTCGATGAACTCGGTGCCCTTGACCGGGTCGCCGCCGATGCCGACAGCCGTGGTCTGGCCGAGGCCTTCGTTGGTGGTCTGGAACACGGCTTCATAGGTCAGCGTGCCGGAGCGCGACACAATGCCGACCGAGCCCGGCTTGAAGATGTTCGCCGGCATGATGCCGATCTTCGATTCACCCGCCGTCACGATGCCGGGGCAATTCGGGCCGATGAGGCGCGACTTCGAGCCCTGCAATGAGCGCTTCACGCGCACCATGTCGAGCACCGGAATGCCTTCCGTGATGCAGACGATGAGCGGAATTTCCGCATCGATGGCCTCGCAGATCGCATCCGCCGCGCCCGGAGGCGGAACGTACACGACCGAGGCGTTGGCGCCAGTCTTCTCGCGCGCTTCCATCACCGTGTCGAAGACGGGCAGGTTGAGATGCGTGGAACCGCCTTTGCCGGGCGAGGTGCCGCCGACCATCTTGGTGCCGTAGGCGATGGCCTGCTCGGAATGGAAGGTGCCGTTCTTGCCGGTGAAGCCCTGGCAGATGACCTTGGTGTTCTTGTCGATGAGAATGGACATGGTTAAGGTTTTTCCTTTAGGGGCGCTCGAATGCGCTCAAGGCTAGTCGGTTGTCCAGCGCGTTGGGATTCCGACAAGATTACATAGTCAGTGTAGGTAGAACTTAAGGCCCATTGCTTTGCATCAGGACTGAGTTCGTCCTCCAGCAAATACTTCCTGATCTTGGGAGACAGGGGATGAGAGGGAGCAGATATCCCGAGAACACGATCAACGTGATGGGTAACCGGCTCCATACCGCCAAGTTTTACCTTTGCAATCTTACATGAATCGACCACCCCTCGTGGACCATCAACAGCGTTGGCCGCAATGACCATGATGAAGGTGTCTCCGGGGCCAAGAGTGCCCGAGTGTATTTGCCCAGATGGGATGGCTACTGCCATTCCCATGCGCTTGATCAGTTTCGGATCCTGCTTGCTCTCTCTCACCTCAACGCGCCAGCCACGTGTCTTGGCGAAGTCTTTCACCATCTCGATGAAAGGCCCGTTGCCCATGCAAGCTGCTTTGAATGCGGACACAAGGTCATCCTTCTCAGCCGCGTGAGCGGCTGAGAGTCCGGCAATCATGCCAGCGATGACCAGGAGCGTCTTCATCATCAGGCCTTGCGAACCGCGTTCACGATCTTCTGGGCGGCGTCGTCGAGATCGTCTGCCGGGATCACGTTGAGGCCGGACTCGCGGATGATCTGCTTGCCCTGCTCCACGTTGGTTCCTTCGAGGCGAACCACCAGCGGGACCTGCAAGCCCACCGCCTTCACCGCGGCGAGCACGCCGCGCGCGATGACGTCGCACTTCATGATGCCGCCGAAGATGTTGACCAGGATGCCCTTCACGTTCGGGTCGGCGGTGATGATCTTGAACGCCGCCGTCACCTTCTCCTCCGACGCGCCACCACCGACATCCAGGAAGTTCGCCGGCTCTTCGCCGTAGAGCTTGATGATGTCGAGGGTCGCCATGGCGAGGCCTGCGCCGTTGACCATGCAGCCGATGGTGCCGTCGAGAGCGATATAGGCGAGATCGTGCTTCGAGGCCTCGATCTCCTTCTCGTCCTCTTCCGTGATGTCGCGAAGCGCGACAATGTCCGGATGACGATAGAGCGCGTTGCCGTCGAACGAGATTTTGGCATCGAGGCACTTGAGATGCCCGTCCTTCGTGACGATGAGCGGGTTGATCTCGAGCATCTCCATGTCCTTCGCGATGAAGGCCTTGTAGAGCTTCGTCACCACATCCTCGGCCTCCTTGGCGAGCGCGCCGGTGAGGCCGAGCGCCTTCGCCACGGTGCGGCCGTGATGCGGCATCACGCCGGTGGCCGGGTCGATGGAAAAGGTCACGATCTTCTCGGGGGTATCGTGCGCGACCTGCTCGATATCCATGCCGCCTTCCGTCGAAACGACGAAGGCGACGCGGCCCGTGGCGCGGTCGACGAGCATGGAGAGATAAAGCTCGGTCTCGATGTCCGAACCGTCCTCGATATAGAGGCGGTTGACCTGCTTGCCGGCTTCGCCAGTCTGGATGGTCACCAGGGTGTTGCCGAGCATCTCCTTGGCAAACTGCTTCACCTCGTCGACGGACTTGGCGAGGCGCACGCCGCCCTTTTCGCCGGCAGCGGCTTCCTTGAACTTGCCCTTGCCGCGGCCGCCCGCATGGATCTGGGACTTCACGACCCAGAGCGGGCCGCCGAGTTCCTTGGCCGCTGCTTCCGCCTCATCGGCGGAGAAGATGGCCTTGCCCCTCGAGACCGGCAGGCCGAACTCCTTAAGGACGGCCTTGCCTTGGTATTCATGGATATTCATTCGTGTCTCTCCGCATCATCCTCGGACTTGCTCCGGGGATCCACGCCTTTATCGGCGTGGCGGTTGAAAAGCGTGGATGGCCGGGGCATGCCCGGCCATGACGGCCTCCGGTTTTACGCCAGCGCCGAATTGATCTGCTTGCAGGCGTCCACGAGACCCTGCACCGAGGCGACCGACTTCTCGAACATCCCCTTCTCGTCGCCGGAGAATTCGACCTCGACGATGCGCTCGACGCCCTTTGCGCCGATCACGATCGGAACACCCACGAACATGTCCTTCACGCCGTACTGACCGGTGAGATAGGCAGCACAGGGCAGAACGCGCTTCTTGTCCTTGAGGTAGCTTTCCGCCATCGCGATGGCCGAGGCGGCCGGCGCGTAGAAGGCGGAGCCGGTCTTGAGCAGGTTGACGATCTCGCCGCCGCCCTTACGGGTGCGCTCGACCATGGCGTCGAGCTTGGCTTGAGTGGTCCAGCCCATCTTCACGAGGTCGGGCAGCGGAACGCCGGCGACGGTGGAGTAGCGCACCAGCGGCACCATGTCGTCGCCGTGGCCGCCGAGCACGAAGGCGGTCACGTCCTTTACCGACACGTTGAACTCTTCCGCTAGGAAGTGGCGGAAGCGGGCCGAGTCGAGCACGCCGGCCATGCCGACGATCTTCTCCGGCTTCACGCCCGAGAACTTCTGGAGCGCCCATACCATGGCGTCGAGCGGGTTGGTGATGCAGATGACGAAGGCGTTCGGCGCATATTGCTTGATGCCGTTGCCGACCGCTTCCATGACCTTCAGGTTGATACCGAGAAGGTCGTCGCGGCTCATGCCAGGCTTGCGCGGCACACCGGCGGTGACGATCACCACCTCGGCGCCTTCGATGGCGGCATAGTCGTTCGCGCCCGCCAGTTTCGCATCGAACCCGTCGACCGGCGCAGATTCGGCGATATCGAGAGCCTTGCCCTGAGGAGTGCCTTCCGCGATGTCGAACAGAACGACGTCGCCGAGTTCCTTCAAGCCGGCAAGATGAGCGAGCGTGCCGCCGATCTGGCCAGCGCCGATGAGCGCGATCTTGGAACGAGCCATGAATATGTCCTTGGATAGATGGAAGGCGCGAGCCTCTTGAGGTGGCGCTGTGTGACTCAGAAATGGGTCATCTTCAAGCCGACAAAAGGTTAAACAGTAAGGCTTTGCGCCGCCGCGAGGCGGCTAAGCTTTTGCTAGAGACCAAATAAGGTTTTATTTTGAGAGGCTTAAAGCCGGACGGGAACGCCGGAATTTCATGTTACAATTTTTGATTTTTGTAACTAGCGTTATACATTACCAACTGAAAGAGCCCTCAGGATCACCCTGATCACCGCGGCCAGGCGCTGATCCAGCACCTCCTGCGGTACCTCGGCGTCGAGACGAACGGTCAGCGGATTGATGAAGCGATAGGACGCATCGGTAATGAAAGCGAGAGCCCGCTCCCGGTCCCGGGGATCGAACTTTCCCGTCGCGATCCCCTCGTCGAGAACGCGTTCGGTCAACTGGCGCATGCGCGCGCGATGCTTGCGTACGAGAGGCCGCGAGGTCTCGGTCGCCGCGCAATAGACATCGAAGAGATGCCTGTCCTCCTTGAGGAGATCGCGATGGGTCCGGGCCGAGGCCTGGATCAGGCGCTCCAGCTTGTCGTCGGCGGGGTCGGGAGCGTCGGCGATGTCGGCGATCAGTGCCTCGAGCGTCCGCAGCCACTGCCCGGCCACCGCATCGATGAGCGCGGCCTTGGACGGAAAGTAGCGATAGACATTGGCGTGGGTCATGCCGGCCGCGTCGGCGATGCTGACCACCGTGACCTGCCGGGGGCCGAACCGCTTCAGATGATCGGCGGCGATGGCGAGAAGGCGGGTATCGGCCGGGGCGGAGGCGTCCGCGAAACGGGAAGAGCCGATACCACGCGGCCGCTTCATGTCTCGACGAGCCCCGTGGTCCGACCTGAATCGGCGGAATCGATTGGCCCGTGCGGAAGAGAGAGATATTCCTCCGACCTCATCTCGATCAGACGGGAAACGGTGCGGTCGAACTCGAAAGCCTCCCGTCCCGTATCCGCCTTGTAGAGTTCGGTCGCTTCCGCCTCGGCGGAGGCGAGGAGCTTCACATGGGAATCGTAGAGGGCATCGATCAGCATGATGAAGCGCTTCGCCTCGTTGCGGCGCTCGAAATTCATGCGAGGGATTTTCTCGAGGATGAGCGTGTGAAACTCCTCGGCAATCGCAAGATAATCGGATGCGCCCAGAGGCTTGGAGCAGAGATCCTCGAAGGAGGCGCGTGCCACGCCCCCGGCGGCTTCCGGAATCTCGACGGGATGCCCTTTCACCGTCAACGTCACGGGCTCCCCGTGCGGCCGTCCCGAAAGGCTTCGGAAGGCATGGGTCAGGGCCTGATGCGACTGGGCATCTGCCGGAGCGTAGAAGACAGGGCTGCCGGCGAGCTTCTCCAGCCTGAAATCGGTGCGGGCCTCGAGCTTGGCCACAATCATGCGCTCCTTCAGGAGCGTAATGAAGGGCAGAAACAAGGTGCGGTTGAGGCCGCCCTCATAGAGCCGGTCGGGCTCCACGTTGGAGGTCGCGACGACCACGACTCCGTGGGCGAAGAGCGCCGTGAACAGGCGCCCGAGAATCATCGCGTCGGCGATATCGGTGACCGTGAACTCGTCGAAGCAGAGAACCCAAGCCTCTTTGGCGAGCGCGTCGGCGACAGGCGCGATGGGATCGTCACCCTTGACCGTGCCGTTCTTCAGCCCGGTGCGCCAGTTATGGATGCGCTCGTGCACATCGGCCATGAAGGCGTGGAAATGGACGCGGCGCTTGCGCTGGACCGGCAGGGACTCGAAGAAGAGGTCCATCAGCATGGTCTTGCCGCGGCCGACCGAGCCCCAGATATAAAGCCCCTTGGGCGGAGTCGGATTGCGCTTGCCGAAAAGCCAGCCCAGCGCGCTGGTCTTCCGCGCCAGGCGGAAGCCGCTCAGGTTTTCGGCAAGAGCTTCAAGCTGCCTGATAAGCGCGATCTGCGCAGGATCGCGCTCGATCGCATCCGCCCGCACGAGGGCGCCGTAGCGGGCAGTAATGGTTTTCGGCGATAGGGATTGATGGTCGGTCACGCGAGACCGATACCTCCCTCCCGGCTCAAGAGCAAACGGCTTATCGCGCCAGCGAGAGCGGTGCGCCGGATTTGGCGAGGACGCCGCTCAACGAGCCCGACGAGCCACGCAGACGCGCCGCGACCGCGCCGCCGGTCTGGTAGAGATAGACCTCGCCGTCCCGGTAATCCCAGGCATTGATTTTCGACAGATCCTGGTTGGAGCAGCCCGAGGCCGAAGCGCGGTAGAGATCGAGCGAGGGCGTGCTCGAGAGCTGCACCCGGCAGCTGCCTCCCGCAACATTGGCCGTCCAGTTGCCGACCATCGCGGTGCGGCTGCTGGGAGCCGGCGCCGGCGCCGCCTGCGGCGGCAGACCTGCCATGTCGGTTCCGCCGGGCGGAGTCGCCGCGCCGGGCACGCCGGACATCGGCGCGCCTGCAGCGGGCGGCAGGGGCTGACCTGCGAGCGGCGGCAGGGGCTCGGACATGACCGGCCCGGACGGCACGGCCTCGACCGGCTCGGGATTCACGACCGGTGCGGCGGCCGCGCTGCGGATCGGCTGGCCGAACCCGCCAAGGCGGGCGGATGAGCATGCGCCAAGGGCCAATGCGGAACAGAGCGTGGCTGTCACGATCCAGAGGGGTCTCATCATTATCGTCCTCATCATGCTTGGCCGTATTCAAGAACACAAATGCGCACGACCGCGACCCGTTCCAAGCACAGGTCGGAATATGTGCCTAGGTCCAGTGGCAGCCGGTTCTGGAGAGTATGGCTTTGCCCTCAACAAAAAAAGGCGCACAAGGCGCCTTTTTGACGAGGTGTTGCCGCCAAGCGTCACACCGTACGCGCCACCATCATCTTCTTGATCTCGGCGATGGCCTTCGCCGGGTTCAGGCCCTTCGGGCAGGTATTGGCGCAGTTCATGATCGTGTGGCAGCGATAGAGCCGGAACGGATCGTGCAGGTTGTCGAGGCGTTCGCCGGTGGCCTCGTCGCGGCTGTCGATGAGCCAGCGATAGGCTTGAAGCAGAGCGGCGGGACCCAAGAAGCGGTCGCCGTTCCACCAATAGCTCGGGCAGGACGTGGTGCAGCAGGCGCAGAGAATGCACTCATAGAGACCATCGAGTTTCGAGCGCTCTTCCGGCGTCTGCCGCCACTCGGTCTCGGGCGCCGGCGTCTCGGTCTGCAGCCACGGCTCGATGGAAGCGTGCTGGGCGAAGAAGCTCGTCAGATCGGGCACCAGATCCTTCAGCACCGGCATATGCGGCAGCGGGTAGATCTTGACGGTATCCGTCTTGCAATCGTCGATGCCGAGCGTGCAGGCGAGCGTGTTCTCGCCCATGATGTTCATGGCGCAGGAACCGCAGATGCCCTCACGGCAGGAGCGGCGGAAGGTCAGGGTCGAGTCGACCTTGTTCTTGATCCAGATGAGCGCGTCGAGCACCATCGGGCCGCAATCGTCGCGATCGACATAATAGGTGTCGATGCGCGGGTTCTGTCCGTCATCCGGGTTCCAGCGATAGATGCGGAACGCCGTGACATTCGATCCCGAAGGCTTCGGCCACGACTTGCCTTCGGTGTATTTGGAATTCTTGGGAAGCGTGAACTGGGCCATTCGCTCTTGCCTATTCTTTGCGTCGCCATGCCCGGGCCGGGCACCCACGCCTTTGCTTCGCAGCGGCGTGGAAAACGTGGATGGCCGGATCAAGTCCGGCCATGACGGTTATCAATACACGCGCGCCTTCGGCTCGATGTACTGGATCTCGTTCGACATGGTGTAGGTGTGCACCGGCCGGTAATCGATGGTCACCTTCTGGGAGGTGTCGTCGAGCCAGCTCAAGGTGTGCTTCATCCAGGTCTTGTCGTCGCGGTTCGGGAAATCCTCGCGGGCATGGGCACCGCGCGATTCCGTGCGGTTGAGCGCGCTTTCCATGGTCACGACGGCCTGGCCGATGAGGTTATCGAATTCGAGCGTCTCGATCAGGTCCGTGTTCCAGATCAGCGAACGGTCCGTGACCTTGATGTCGGCCGCGCCGCTCCAGACTTTGTGGATGAGCTGCTTGCCCTCTTCCAGAACATCACCGGTACGGAACACCGCGCAGTTGTTCTGCATGGTCTTCTGCATTTCGAGCCGCAGTTCCGCCGTCGGTGTCCCGCCATTGGCGTAGCGGAAGCGGTCGAGGCGCGAGAGCGCCAGTTCGTCCGCGCCCTTCGGCAAGTCGGAATGCTTCTCGCTGGGAGTCAGGATCTCGGCGCAGCGCTGGCCGGCGGCGCGGCCGAACACCACGAGATCGATCAGCGAGTTGGAGCCAAGGCGGTTGGCGCCGTGCACCGACACGCAGGCGGCTTCGCCGAGCGCCATCAGGCCCGGCACCACCGTGTCCGGGTTGCCGTCCTTCAGGGTCAGCACTTCGCCGTGATAGTTCGTAGGAATGCCGCCCATGTTGTAGTGCACGGTCGGCAGGACCGGGATCGGCTCCTTGGTCACATCGACGCCGGCGAAGATCTTGGCGCTTTCCGAGATGCCGGGCAGGCGCTCGTGCAGGATCTTCGGATCGAGATGGTCAAGATGCAGATAGATGTGGTCCTTGTTCTTGCCCACACCGCGCCCGGCGCGGATCTCCATGGTCATGGCACGGGAAACCACGTCGCGAGAGGCGAGGTCCTTCGCGGAGGGTGCGTAGCGCTCCATGAAACGCTCGCCTTCGGAATTGGTGACGTAACCGCCCTCGCCGCGCGCGCCCTCGGTGATGAGGCAGCCCGCGCCGTAGATGCCGGTGGGATGGAACTGCACGAATTCCATGTCCTGCAGCGGCAGGCCGGCGCGCAGCACCATCGCGTTGCCGTCGCCCGTGCAGGTATGGGCAGATGTCGCCGAGAAATAGGTCCGCCCGTAGCCGCCGGTCGCCAGGATGGTCATGTGGGCGCGGAAGCGATGAATCTCGCCCGTCGTCATGTCGAGGGCGACGACGCCGATGCAGCGCCCTTCCTCGTTCATCATGAGATCGAGGGCGAAATATTCGATGAAGAAGTTGGTCTGGTTGCGGACCGCCTGTCCGTAGAGCGTGTGCAGGATCGCATGGCCCGTGCGGTCGGCGGCGGCGCAGGTGCGCTGCGCGGTGCCCTTGCCGTAGTCTGTGGTCATGCCGCCAAAGGGGCGCTGATAGATCTTGCCCTCGTCCGTGCGGGAGAAGGGTACGCCCCAATGTTCCAGTTCATAGACAGCGGCGGGCGCGTTGCGGCAGAGATATTCGATGGCATCCTGATCGCCGAGCCAGTCCGAGCCCTTGACGGTATCGTACATATGCCAGCGCCAGTCATCGGGGCCCATATTGCCGAGGGCCGCCGAAATGCCGCCCTGAGCCGCCACCGTGTGCGAGCGCGTCGGGAAGACCTTGGTGATACAGGCGGTGCGCAATCCGGCCTGAGAGCAGCCGACGGTGGCGCGAAGCCCCGCGCCGCCCGCGCCCACCACCACCACGTCGAAGGTATGGTCGATGAAGGTGTAGGCCTTGCCGTTAAGATTGGTTGCTTGGGCCATGTTTGAACTCCTTAAACCAGGATCCGGCCGAGGCTGACCTTCAGGACCGCGTAGAGGCAGGCGACCGCGATGATCGCGGCATAGAAATTGTTCGCGATGATCGCGGCGATGCGCAGGCCATTGTCGTGGACGTAATCCTCAATAATGACCTGCATGCCGAGGCGCATGTGGTTCGTCACCGAGATGACCGCGAGGATGAGGATGATCGCGATCAGCGGATGCGAAACGATGGCGATTGCCTGATCGTAGGACGAACCGGCAAGCGCCGCCACGATGATCACGAAAGCAATGATGAGGGGGATGTTCGCCACCGCCGTGACGCGTTGGAGCCACCAATGCTCCACGCCGTGCCCGGATGCGCCGAGGCCTTTCACGCGGGAGAGCGGGGTGCGCATGGAAACGCGGGTATCGGCTCTGTTGTCGGCCATGGATCCGGTCTCCTTAGAACAGCAGGAAGGCGGCGGCCCAGATCGCCACGGTGAGCGCGATCGAGCCGATGAGGGTGAAGCGGGCCATGGCCATGCGCCGGCCCGGCTCCATGCCACGCCCGAAATCCCACACGAGGTGGCGGACGCCGCCCAGCATGTGGTGCATGAGAACCCAGGTATAAGCGAAGAGGATCAGAAGCCCGAGGGGCGAGGCGAAGAACCACTGCACCGCATCGAACGCGCGGGGGCCGGCGGCGAGCGCCACGAGCCAGATCGCGAACAGGGCGATGCCCCCATAAAGCGCGCTGCCGGTGATGCGGTGGAAGACCGACATCGCCATGGTCCAGGTCCACCGGTAGATCTGCAGATGCGGGGACAAAGGCCTTGGGGCCACTTTCACCTCAGCCATGGCGTTCGCTCCTGATCGGCGACAAAATGTCGTGCCTAGTTTGGAATGGTTCGTATCTGAAGCGTGGCAGCACTGCAATCCACCATCTGCGACAACTGGCGACAGCAGGCATACTTCGTCAGCCGCGAAATCTGCTCCAAGCTCGCTTCCTGCACAATTTGTCATTATTCTCATCTACCTTCGCGAATGACGAAGGAAGCCTATGCAGTTCGATTTGACGGATCTGAGCCTCTTCCGGCACGTGATTGAGGCCGGAAGCATCACCCACGGGGCCGAGCGGGCCAACTTGGCGTTGGCTGCCGCGAGCACCCGCATCCGCAACATGGAAAAGTCCCTCGGGGCGCCACTTCTCCTGCGCAACCGCCAAGGCGTCGTGCCGACCCCCGCCGGCCGGACCCTATTGCAGCACGCCCGACTCCTGCTGACCCAGGCCGAACGCCTGCGCGAGGATCTGAGTTCCTATACGGGCGGCCTAGCCGGCCAGATCCGTATTCTTTCCAATACCAATGCGCTCACGGAGTTTCTTCCCGAAGCTCTGAGCGCGTTTCTGGCTGGGCATCCCCAGGTCAGCATCGATCTGGAGGAGCGCCTGAGCGACGAGATCGTCGGGCTGATTGCGGAGGGCGTGGGCGATCTCGGCATCGTGGCTGGCACCGTCGATACCGGGCGGCTCGAAACCTATCCCTTCCGCAGCGACCGCTTCGTCCTCGTGGTGCCGAACGCCCATCCCTTGGCGGGCAGCGGCCATGTCGCCTTCGCCGAAGTGCTGGGCCATGATTTCGTCGGCCTCGACCGGGCCAGCGCCCTGCAGCGCTTTCTCGCCGCCAAGGCCAGCCGTATCGGCCAGCCCCTGCGCCTGCGGGTCCAGCTACGCAGCTTCGACGCGGTCTGCCGCATGGTGGAGGCGGGCGTCGGCCTCGGCATCGTGCCGGAGACCACGGCCGAGCGGGCAACCCGCACCATGGCCATTACGGCAGTCGATCTGGCGGATTCCTGGGCCGCTCGCGACCTCACCCTCTGCATCCGCTCATTGAGCGAACTCCCGCCCTCGGCGCGGCAGCTCGTGGAGCATTTGCGGAAAGAGTCCTGACCTGCGTCAGGCCTGCGCCGCATCGACCATCGGCATTGACAGGCCCCGGCGCAAGCAGGCCGCCTGGAGCGTGTTGCGCAGCAGGCAGGCGATGGTCATCGGCCCGACACCGCCCGGGACGGGAGTGATCGCGGAAGCGACTTTGGCGGCCTCCTCATAGGCCACGTCGCCGACGACCTTGGTCTTGCCTTCGCCCGCTGCGGGGTTCGGCACCCGGTTGATGCCCACATCGATCACGATGGCGCCGGGCTTGACCCAATCGCCCCGCACCATTTCCGGACGCCCGACGGCGGCCACCAGGATATTGGCCCGGCGGCAGACCTCGGCGAGGTCACGGGTTCTCGAATGGGCCGTCGTCACGGTGCAGCTTTGGGACAGCAAAAGTTGCGCCATCGGCTTGCCGACGATGTTGGAGCGCCCGACCACGACCGCGTCGAGTCCTGCCAGATCCCGGCGCACCGACCGGATCAGGAGCAGGCAGCCGAGTGGCGTGCAGGATACGAAGCCCGGCACGCCGGTCATCAACCTGCCCGCATTGATGGGGTGGAAGCCATCCACATCCTTCCCCGGATCGATGGCCTCGATCACCTTCTGCGTATCGATCTGCTTTGGCAGGGGCAGCTGCACGAGAATGCCGTCGACGGCCGGATCCGCATTGAGTCTCGCCACCAGGGCGAGAAGATCCGCCTCGCTCGTGGAGGCCGGGAGCTTGTGCTCGAAGGAGTTCATGCCGACTTCGGCGGTCTGGCGGGCCTTGTTCTTCAC
Source organism: Microvirga sp. 2TAF3 (assembly GCF_052114965.1). Taxonomy (NCBI): domain Bacteria; kingdom Pseudomonadati; phylum Pseudomonadota; class Alphaproteobacteria; order Hyphomicrobiales; family Methylobacteriaceae; genus Microvirga; species Microvirga sp. 2TAF3. The sequence goes on from NZ_JBFRFT010000006.1 coordinate 83,482, forward strand.
ATAGATCTGGCTCGCCGGATCCTCGCCGACGAGAACGACCGCCAGTCCCGGTGTCGCGCCCTCCCGCGAGAGTTCGCCCACTGCCTTCGCAATGCGGGTCCGCAGGCCGGCGGCATAGGCTTTTCCGTCGATGATCGTCGCGCTCATGAATCCTGTCCTGTCAAAGCGGCGAGCTGCGCGGCAAGGGCCTCGGCATCGCCTTCGATCAAAAATGTCTTCAGCCGGGCGGTGGCGCCTGCCGTGAGACCGACGGCGGAGGCCGGGCGCCCGAGAGCCTTGGCGAGAAGCCGCCGGACAGCCTCATTGGCCGCCCCATCCTCCGGCACGGTCCGGACCCGGACCTTCAGAATCCGTTTGCCGTCCGCAAGCGTCTCGATCCCATCGACGGAATCCCGCCCGCCCCGCGGCGTCACGCGGACCCGAACCTCGAGCCCCTCTGAGCGGACACGCCAGGGCATGGGCCATTCCGTTAGAAGGCGATCGGCAGCAGGTAATCCTCGATGAGCCTCTGGATGAAAATGATGATCAGGATCAGAATCACCGGCGAGATATCGACGCCGCCGAGATTGGGCAGGATGTTCCGGATCGGCCGCAGGGCGGGCTCCGTCACCGCGTCCAGGAAGGCCCAGATCGAACGGACGACCTGATTGCGGGTATTGACGACATTAAAGGCCACAAGCCAGCTCAGGATCGCCGAAGCGACAATGAGATAGACATAGAGCTGCAAGGCCAGCAGAATAACTTCGAGCAGGGCGCGCATGGGAAACTCGTCAGGGTCGGGCGTTGCTCATGTAGCGTTCCTGGCCCGCCGGAACAACCCGGCAGATCCTTCTGGCCCCGGCCTCCCGCGCAAAAGATGCGCCTGCCCCCGTTCACGCCGATTGACAGACCAAAGCCCTCAGGCCTAAAAGTCCGCCGCTTGGTCGCATGATCGGCCGGGGCTGTAGCTCAGATGGGAGAGCGCTGCAATCGCACTGCAGAGGTCAGGGGTTCGAATCCCCTCAGCTCCACCAAGTCCTTTCCCAAATCACAAAATTCGGCTTTGGCCACGGCCTGCTCTATGAAGGGTGCCACGGAACCTGGATTAGCATTGGGATGACAGGACCCCACCGTTGAGCGACGAGGCTTTGCTCCTGATTGCTTTGGGAGCGAACGCGTCACGCGGACTGCGCTCGTCAGGAATGGGTCGGGGCTGCTAAAACGACTATAGCCTGAGCCCCTAGCCATCTCACCTTAGGTTACGAAGAAATCGTTATAGGCCATTTGGAGATGTGCCGAGAGACTGGCGAATTGTACAGCCGCATTCGGGCCCGAGCCGTCCGTGTCATAATATAGCGCGCCGGTCTGGTCGTCATAGATGATCCGGTCACTCGCATCATGCGCTTGCGAGCCGATCCAGAACGCGTCGGGGCTCAGGACGCCGGCAGTCAGGCTGAAGACCGCTCGATCGAGGTTGATCGTATCGTCCTGGTGAGTTGCCGCACTGACGGCCTTCGGACTGTAATCCCGGATGGTGTCCACGTTTGTCGCGCCGAGCGCGGTGTTGAACACGAACGAGTCCCGGCCCGGACCGCCGATCAGCACGTCATTTCCGGCGCCGCCGATGAGATAATCGTTGCCTTGATCGCCCGAGAGCCGATCGTTGCCGGCGCCGCCATAGAGCCTGTCATTTCCGGCGCCGCCATAAAGGGAGTCGTTACCCTGGTCGCCCGAGAGCCAATCATTGCCGGTGCCGCCATAGAGCCTGTCCTTCCCGGCGCCGCCATAAAGGGAGTCGTTACCCTGGTCGCCCGAGAGCCGATCGTTGCCGGCGCCGCCATAGAGCCTGTCCTTCCCGGCGCCGCCATAGAGATAATCGTTGCCCTGATCGCCCGAGAGCCGATCGTTGCCGGCGCCGCCATAGAGCCTGTCATTTCCGGCGCCGCCATAGAGATAATCGTTGCCGTTATACCCGTAGAGTCTATCCTGGCCATAGAGGCCATAGAGCGCATCATTCCCACCAAGGCCGAATATTTGATCGTTGCCGTTGCTGCCGTTAAAATAATTTAGGATGATGGACATAGGGCACTTTCCTTGAACAAAATTGTCTTCTTACTCGACGCTCAATCATAAGCTACACTGCACAACATCGTTGTATTATTACTTGGAAAACAGGATTTATATTCAAGAAACTCAGGGCACCTATTTAGGGGTAGCACCTATGGCTGATCAGATTTTAAAGTATTATTCCTTCCAATTTCACGTCCGCAGGGCTGGCATGCCAGCGGTGAACGGCATCCTGAATAGGCCAAGCCGCCCACATCCATTCAGGATTGTGCCTGCAAAACTCGGTGCTGCCCTGACATAAGTCGGTTTCCTGGGTCAGTTTCTTGGGCCAGTTCCTCGACGGCACCATTGTGCCGGCGGACGACAGGGCCACATTTTCGCAGGATCATCGGACGCGGTATCGGCCCTGCGGCTCTGGTCGGAAGCTCACATCCACGGAATGAAGGATTGCAGAGTCATGACAGTCCAGCTGAATGAAAAATCCTATGAACACGCCAGAAAGCTGATCAAGGATCGGAAAATCGTGCTCGACGAGAGAGATGATTGGAGCGAGCACCAGCCTACGTCGGCAGAGGAGAACGAGTTCATCCGCACCCACGGATTCAGCGAATATGAGAGGTGGCATCTCGGGATCGACACCACGAAAGCCGAAGATACGAAAGAACGCTATAAATTCCCCTATGGGGACTTCAAGGATGTTCACCGTTGCGCGGTCCTTGCCGCTAAGACCCGCTCAGGTCAGTATAAATACGACAGGATCGAAGTGGCGGCAGCCCATCTTCATGGAATGCTGGATGACCTGATGTAGGAGGCCCCTGCCTTTCTCTGCGGATCGCTCGCTGAAACGGGTGGAATGAAGCTGGGACGCAGGGCCTTGGGCCCTTTCGGGACAAGGGATCTGAATTCTCTGCTATAATACAGCCGGCGAGATCGCGTTTCCGTGCGCGCCGGTTGGGACCCTCGCTTCGTTGCGCTCTGAAGACGGTGATGCCCATGCCCGGCCTGAACCGCTATCAACTTCGAACGGCGCTCTGCCTCGGAATGGGCCTGGCCTGGTTGATGCAGGAATCAGGGGCACAGATATCTTCCCCGCCTGCGAAGGACATCGACACCCTGCCGGGCATGCCGCGCGTCACGGACCCGGCTAATCTCTACAGCGAAGCCTCGGCCGGCCGGCTGAGCCCGGCTGTCGTAACAGCCCTGCCCCGGATCTACGTGCCCAATGTAGGATCAGGCGATCTCTATGTGATCGATCCTGCAACGTTGAAGGTCGTGGATCGTTTCCCGGCAGGCCGCAATCCGCAGCATGTCGTTCCGTCCTGGGACTTGAAGACCCTGTGGGTGACCGGCAGCTCGGAGGGACGCCGCGCGCATGGCAGCCTTCTGCCCATCGACCCCGAAACCGGAAAGCCGGGCCAGTTTCTTCCGGTGGCCGACGCCTACAACATGTATTTCATGCCCGACGGCTCCGCGGCAATCGTCGTGGCCGAGGCGCGAAGACGGCTCGAGCTCCGCGAGCCGCAGACCATGGCGCTGCTGCGTTCCATCGCAACACCGCAATGCGCCGGCATCAATCATGCCGATTTCTCCATCGACGGACGATACGCGATCTTCACCTGCGAATTCGACGGCAGCCTCGTCAAGATCGACTTCGTCAAAGGCGAAGTCGTCGGCACCCTGAAGCTCTCGAAGGGCGGCATGCCCCAGGACATCCGCATCTCGCCGGATGGCAAGGTCTTCTACGTGGCGGATATGATGGCCGATGGCGTCTTTATGGTGGACGGCGAATCCCTGACCGAGACCGGCTTCATCCCGACCGGGATCGGCACGCATGGTCTCTATCCCAGCCGAGACGGCACGAAGCTTTATGTGGCCAATCGCGGCTCCCATCGCGTCAACGGGCCCCCGCGCGGCATGGGAAGCGTCTCGGTCATCGATTTCGCGACAAGGGAGGTCGAAACCACCTGGCCCATTCCCGGCGGCGGCAGTCCGGATATGGGCAATGTCAGCGCCGATGGAAAACAGCTCTGGCTTTCCGGCCGCTTCGACGATGTGGTCTATATGATAGATACCGCGACCGGGGCCATGACGACGATTCCCGTCGGCAGAACACCGCACGGCCTGACGGTGTGGCCGCAGCCCGGCCGCTACTCGCTCGGCCACACGGGGAACATGCGCTGACGCGGCTTTGCAACGGGCAAGATCGGCTTCGTGCGCGCGGACACCACGAAAGCACAATAGGAACTGTCCTTCCGGGAGACCGGCAACGCGGACCACCGGTGCCTGAAAATGCTCCAAGGACCAGCCGTTCTCCATCGGGCTGTGATCGGCTATTCTCCGACGTGCCGCCTTTTCCCGGGTCGCACCAGGAGGAGTGGAAGACAGGATGCAGAAAGATCCAACCCTGCCGGTCGACGAGGATGCACGCGGCCTCGCCAAGAACCTTCTGCGCACGGCCCGCGCAGGCGCGCTGGCCACCCATGACGACTCGGGCGGCTTTCCCTTCGCCAGCCTCGTGGCGGTTGCGACCGACATGGATGGCACGCCCGTCATCCTGACCTCGCAGCTATCGACCCATACGAAGCTCCTTGAGCGCGATTCCCGCTGCTCGCTGCTCCTGTCCTCCATCGGCAAGGGCGATCCTCTCGCGCATCCGCGCCTGACCCTTCTTGCCACGGCGCAACAGGTAGAGCGCGCATCGGATGAGAACGCGATGATCCGTCAGCGCTATCTGGCGCACCATCCGAAAGCTGCGCTCTATGTGGATTTTCCCGACTTTACCTTCTGGCGGCTTGACTTGGAATCCGCGAGCCTCAATGCCGGCTTCGGCCGCGCCTACCGGATGAGCGCCGCCGATGTGCTGACAGACATGATGGGCCTCGATAGCCTCCGCGCTCTTGAGGCCGAGGCCATCGCACACATGAATTCGGACCACAGGGACGCGGTGGCGCTTTATGCGACCAGGCTCTGCGGCGCGCGCGAGGGCGCGTGGACGATGACCGGCATCGACCCGGAGGGCGTGCAGCTCACCCTCGGCGACGAGATCGTGCGCCTGACCTTTCCCCGGCGTCTTTCGAACGCAGAAGAGCTGCGCCCCATGCTGGTGCTGCTTGCGAAACAGGCTCGCGGGGCCGCTGCCTCCCAGGAGCCGGGGTAAAGTTGCTTCAGGCCGCGTACTTTCCGCGCAGATAGGCAAGATAGGGTTCGGGATCGAGACCACGTCCGGTTTCGCGCACCAGCAACTCGTCGCGCAGGAAGCGGCGCCCATGCTGCCACACCTTGGTGCGCAGCGCATCCGCGAGGCCGGAATAATCGCCCGCCTCCATGGCGGTATCGAGCGACGGATTCTCCTGGCGCAGCTTCTCCATGATTTGCGCGGCCATCACGTTACCGATGGTGTAGGTCGGGAAGGAGCCGATATAGCCCGTTGACCAATGCACGTCCTGCAGCACGCCCTTTGCATCATTGGGCACATCGCGACCGAGATCGCGCTTGATCGCCGCGTTCCAGGCAGCGGGTAGGTCGGAAACCGGCAGTGAGCCATCCATCAGGGCGCATTCGATATCGACGCGCAGCATGATATGGAAATCATATGTCAGCTCGTCCGCTTCGACGCGGATAAAGCCCGGCTCGACTCGGGTGACGGCGCGATAGAACTCCTCGGCGCTCACATCGCCGAGCTGCTCGGGGAAGTGCCGCTGCAATTCCGGGAAATGCAGCCGCCAGAAGGTCCGGCTGCGCACCACATGATTTTCCCACAGGCGCGACTGGGATTCGTGCGCGCCGAAGCTCGTGCCGCCGACCGCATAAAGCCCGATGAGATCGGTGGCGAGCGTCGTGCGCGTATAGGCCGGATCGACGCCTTGCTCATAGAGCCCATGGCCGGTCTCGTGCGCCGTGCCGAAGATCGAGGCGGGCAAGTAGTTGCGGTTGTAGCGCGTGGTGATGCGCACGTCATTGCGGGTAAAGGAAACCTCGAAGGGATGCACTGTCGTGTCGAGACGCCCGCGCCGAAGATCGTAGCCGAGCTTTTCAGCCATGCTCAGGCCGAAGGCGCGCTGACCTTCTTCCGCAAAATCGCGGAACAGGAAGTCCGAGCGCGGCGCGGGACGCGCGCGCGCGGCATCGAGAATGGGCTGCATGCCGGAGCGGAGTTTCGCGAACAGCGCCTTCAGGCTCACCGCCGTCTCGCCCGGTTCGTAGATCGATACCATGGCGTCGTAAGGGTGCTCGCTCCAGCCGATGCAATCCGCATAAGCCCGCGACAGCTTCACGGTCTTTTCCAGATGCGGCGCGAAGATCGAGAAATCGCTTTTCGCCCTGCCTTCGATCCAGGCAGCCTGGGCGACGGTGCGCAATGCGGCACGCTCCTGGATCAGCGAGGCCGGAACCCGGCTGTGATGGGTGAAGGCGCGGCGGGTCTGCGCGACCATGCGACGCTCGGCGGAATCCTCAGGCCGATCCTCAACGACTTTCTCCGCCGCTTCGAGCGCCTTCTCCGTCTCGGGCGCGAGCAGAAGATCCCGCGCCAGCCGCGTCAGGGTGGCGATCTGGTGGCCACGCGTTTCCGCACCGCCGGCAGGCATCATGGTGCGCGAATCCCAGGTCAGCAGGGAGGTGGCATTCAGCACGTCATTGACGGTAGCGATACGCTCGTGGAGAGCCAGAAGAGCCGGATTCTGATTCATGTTTTTCGCTTGAACGGTTCAGGCGGTTCCGCCTGTGTTGAGATGGCAGGCCGAGAACCGGCCCGAGTCGATGGCGGCGAGTGCCGGGGCTTCCTTGACGCAACGCGGCCCTGCCAAGGGGCAGCGCGGGTGGAAGTGGCACCCGCTCGGCGGATTAAGGGGCGATGGGATTTCGCCTGCGATGGGGCGGAATTCCTTGCGGCCAACGCCGACACGCGGAACGCTTTCGAACAAGGCTTTGGTATAGGGGTGGTTCGGAGCCGCATAGAGTTCGGAAGTGGTCGCCAGCTCCACGATACGACCGAGATACATGATTGCGACCCGGTCGGAAACATGGCGCACCACGCCGAGATCGTGGCTGATGAAGATTGCCGTGAGGTCGAGGTCCTGCCGCAGGTCCATGAACAGGTTGAGCACCTGCGCCTGGATCGACACGTCGAGCGAGGCGACAGGCTCATCGAGCACGAGCAGATCGGGCTTCATGGCGAGTGCACGGGCAATGGCGATACGCTGGCGCTGGCCACCGGAGAACTGGTGGGGAAAGCGCCGGCGATAGCTCGGATCGAGGCCGACGCGGCCCAACAGATCCTCCACGTAGCCATCCGCATCCTGCGCCTTCACGATGCGATGCGTGACCGGCCCTTCGGCGACCGTATCGCCGATGCGCATGCGCGGATTGAGGCTGGCGAAGGGATCCTGATGCACCATCTGGATACGCGTCGTGAGCTTGTTCGTCCGCCGCCCCTGCTGCTTTGCTACGGGAGCATTATCGAACAGCACCTTGCCGTCGCTCGGCGCATAGATGCCGGCGATGATGCGCCCGAGGGTGGATTTGCCGCAGCCGGATTCGCCGACGAGGCCGATGACCTCGCCCTTGCGCACGGAGAGGCTGACACCGCTCACGGCCCGCACGATCTCGGTCTTGCGGCCCGCGCCCAGAAGGCCCGCGATGCGTTCCCCGAGGCTCGGCTGCTTTACGAAGCGCTTCGATACGTGGTCGATGTCGAGGAGAGCGGCTGACATGAATCGGGCTCGATCGGGTAATGGCAGAGGGCGGTGCGCCCGTCGCCGAAATTCTGGACGGGCGGCGTGGTCGTGCAGGCGGGTCCCGCTTTGAAGCAACGGGGCGCGAAGGCGCAACCGGGCGGAAGATTGGCGAGCGACGGCGTCGATCCGGGGACCTGCGGCAGGCGCTCGCCAGGCTCGTGCTCGGCCGGAACCGAGGCGAGAAGGCCGGCGGTGTAAGGATGGCGCGGCGAGGCGATCACATCGGCTGCAGCACCGGTCTCGACGACACGCCCCGCATACATGACGCAGATATCGTCCGCGAGGCTCGACACTACCGCGAGATCGTGCGTCACCCACACGAAGGCAGTGCCGGTTTCGCTCGCGAGGCGACGCACCTCGGCCAGAATCTGCCCCTGGATCGACACGTCAAGCGCGGTCGTCGGCTCATCGGCGATGATCACCGCCGGGCTGTGCAGCAGCGCGATGGCGATCGCCACCCGCTGGCGCATGCCGCCGGAGAGCTGATGCGGATAGGCATCGAGGCGCTCCTCGGGGCTCGGAATGCCGACCTTGGCGAGCGCGTCGCGCGCGCGGCCCAAGGCCACCTTGCGCGAGACCTTGTCGTGGGCGCGCACGGCGGCGACCATCTGCGTTCCGATTTTGAGAACCGGGTTCAGGGTCATCATCGGGTCCTGGAAGACCATGGCGATCTGCGCACCACGGACCCGGCGCATGGCCTCGCCCTTCAGGCGGGTCAGATCCTGCCCCTTCAGCAGCACTTCGCCGCCCGCGATCTCGCCCGGAGGCTCGATCAGGCCGAGGATGGAATAACCGGTGACACTCTTGCCCGAGCCGGATTCGCCGACGAGACCGAGAATACGGCCGCGGCCGACCTCGAAGCTGACGCCATCGACGGCCTTCAGCATTCCCGCGCGGGTCTTGAACTGCGTCTGGAGATTGGTGACGCGAAGGACGGCTTCACTCATCGGCTGCGCCTCGGGTTCAGAACGTGGCGAACCTGATCGCCGACGAGGTTGATCGCAACCACCGTCAGCATCAGCGCGATGCCGGGATAAATCGAGATCCAGTAGCGGCCGGAAAGCAGGAACTGGAAGCCGTTGGAGATGAGCGAGCCAAGCGAGGGCTGGGTCAGCGGCAGGCCGAGGCCGAGGAACGACAGCGTTGCCTCGAGCGCGATCGAATTCGCCACCTGCACGGTCGCGACCACGATCAGCGGCGGCAATGCATTCGGAAGCAAATGCCGGAACAGCACCTGGCGCGCAGGCAAGGGCGTCGAGAGCGCGGCCTCGATATAATCCTTGCGCCGCTCGGCGCTCGCCGCGCCATGAGTCGTGCGGGCAAAGTACGCATACTGCGCAGCAACCAACGCGGCGACGAGCTGCGGCAACCCTTGGCCGAGGAGCGCCACCAGCACCAGCGCCAGAAGGATCGCGGGCAGCGAGAGCTGCAGGTCGATGACGCGCATGATCAGCGCCTCGATGCGGCCACCGTAATAGGCGGCGATCAGGCCCACCGTCGCGCCGAGCACAAGGGCGAAGGTTCCCGCCATCATGCCGATGATGAGGCTCGTGCGCAGGCCGTAGAGAATGGCGGAAAACAGATCGCGTCCCGCCGCATCGGTGCCGAGCCAGTGGACATAGCCGCCGGAGCCGGTTTCGCCGGGCGGAAGGCGGGCGTCGAACAGGTCGAGGGTCACCTGATTGTAGGGATCCTGCGGCGCCACGAGAGGCGCGAAGATCGCCATGAGAACGACGGAGACGATGATGATGAGGGCCGCGACCGCCACCGGGTTCTGGCGGAAATCCGACCAGAAATTGGCGAGCCGGCCCCAGCGGGTTTCAACAGGGGCGCTCATGACGCGGCCTTCACACGAATGCGCGGATCGAGCTGACCATAGACCAGATCGACGACGAGGTTGATGAGAACGAAGAGAAACACGACGAGAATGAGGTAAGCGACCATCACGGGCCGATCGAGCACGGTGATGGAATCGATGATGAGCTTGCCCATGCCGGGCCAGTTGAACACGGTCTCGGTCACGACCGCGAAAGCCAAGGTCGAGCCGAGTTCGAGTCCGAACACGGTGACGATGGGAATTGAGATGTTCTTCAACACATGCAGCCCGACGACCTTACCTTCCGACAATCCTTGCGCGCGGGCAAAGCGCACATAATCGGAGCTCATGACCTCGATTGTGCCGGCGCGGGTGAGGCGGATCAGAAGCCCGAGCTTGAACAGGGCAAGATTGAAGGCAGGCAGGATGATGTAGCTCCAGCCCTCGAGAGAGCCGATGGACAGGTTCAGCCCGAATACGTTCGATACCGGTCCGCGCCCGCCGGAGGGCAGCCAGCCAAGCTCGACGGCGAATGTCATGATGAGAAGAAGTCCGACCCAGAAGGTCGGCACGCTGAAACCGAGCACGGAAAACGTCATGATGGCCTTAGCGGACCATGAATCCGGCTTGTAACCTGCCCACAGCCCGAGCGGGATGCCGAGACAGGTCGCGATCATCATCGCGGTCAGCGCCAGTTCCAGAGTCGCGGGAAAGCGCGACCAGATCAGGCCGATTACCGGCAGGCGATAGATGAAGGATTCACCGAGATCCCCGTGCAGCATGTTGTTCATGAACACGAAATATTGCTCGATCAGCGGTCGATCGAGGCCATAGCGGTGAATCAGCGCCTCGCGAAGCGCTTGGTCGGAAGCAGGGTCGATCATCACGTCGATCGGGTTCCCAATGGCGTAGACGCCGAGGAACACGATGATCGACATCGCGATGATGACCATGAGCGCCTGCAATACGCGCTGGATAAGAAAACCGATCATGCTCGCTCGTGCATGGGGCTGAACGTCTTCCAGGCGGCGAGAAACAGTTCCGCCATCTGGGAGAGCAGCGCAAGAAAAGATCAGGAGCGGAATCATTCCGATGGAAGTGAAGCCGCTCCGCAAGGAGGACCGGTCGGGTTTGGCCCGACCGGTATATTATTGCCGAAGAATCAGCTCTTCGGCTTGATCTCGTAGGCCAGGGTTTCCTGGTCGACGCGCGGCAGAATGGTGAGCGTCCCCTTCTTCGAGGCCCAGACCGTCTGGAGCTGAACCGTCGGGATCAGCGCGCGATCATTCATGGAAACTTCGGTCACCTTCTCGAACAGAGCGCGGCGCTTCGCGTCATCCATGGTGCGGCTGCCTTCCTGAAGCAGCTTGTCCACTTCCGGGTTGGAATAGCCCTGCTTGTTGAACGCGCCGAGGCCGATGCTCGGATCGGCGGTGTGCACGAGCGAACCGTAGGTGTAGCTCGCCTCACCCGTCAGCGTGCCCCAGCCGCTCATCCACAAGGAGAACTCGCCCTTCTGTTGCGCTGGGAAGAACACCGTGCCGTTGAGCGCATTGGCATTCACCTTCAGGCCCGCGCGCGCCCACATCTGAGACAGCGCTTCGCACATCGCTCCATCGCCGGGCAGGCGGTTGTTGGTGCAGTGGAAGTCGATCTCGAATCCGTTGGGATAACCTGCATCGGCCAGAAGCTTCTTGGCCTTGGCGACATCGTAAGGACGCTCCGGCAGATTTTTGCTGCCGCCGAAGAAGTTCGTCGGCATCAGCTGGTTGGCCGGACGGCCCAGGCCCTCGAGCACGACGCGGACGAGCGTTTTGCGGTCAATGGCGAGATCCATCGCTTCACGGACGCGCGCGTCGCGCAGCGGGTTGGCGGAGATCTCCTTGCCGTCGACCTTCACGGGCTTCGGCAGGGTTTCCTTCTGGTTCGGGTAAAGATCGAAGAAGTACACCGAGTCGGCCACGAAGGTGTCGACCGATTTATCCTTCTGCATCGCCGCGTAGTCGGTGGCGGGCACGTAGTTGACGAGATCGACCTGACCGGACTTCAGCGCAGCCATGCGTGCCGGATCGTTCGGGATTTCCTTGCGGATCACCTTCGCCCAGGGCTGCTTGCCGCCCCAGTAGCCGTCAAAACGCTCGACGACGAAGTCGCCTTTCGGCTCCCATGAGACAAACTTGAAGGGGCCGGTGCCGATGGCGGTTTTACCCGAATTGAACTGCTCGTTGCGGGCCTCCATGCCGATGGACTTCGGCACGACGAAGAGGCGGATGAAATCGTTCGGCAGGGTCGGCGCAGGCGCCTTGGTGATCACATGCAGGGTGTATTTGTCGACGACCTTCGTCTCCTTCACCTGCTTGGTGTAGATCGTCATGCTCATCGGGCCGGTCACGACCGGAATGCGGTCGATGGAGAACTTCACGTCCTCTGCCGTCAGCTCGGAGCCGTCGTGGAATTTCACGCCTTCGCGGATCTTGAACTCCCAGGTCGTGTCGTTGACCGGCTTCCAGGAGGTCGCGAGACCCGGCTTCATCTGCAGGTTCTCGTCCGCCATCACCAGCGTATCGAAGATATGACGCAGGGCCTCGGCCTGGCTACCCAGGGTGGACCAGTGCGGATCGATGGAATCCGGACCGGCGCGCACGCCCATGGTGAGCGTCTGCGCGGATGCCGCGCCGCCGAGCATAGTGCCGAGAACGAGAGCCGCTGCGAGCGCCCCGCCAAACTTGAAATTTTGTTTCACCTCATATCCCCTCTTGCTAAGAACCAGACTTTTCGTCCAAGGTGTTCTTATCGATTATGACGGTAAGTCGCCAACCCGCTCAAAGTCAACAGCAACGTGCAGATGAAACAAATGAGTTCCAATGTTGCTCATGGCGACTGTTATAGTTCATCAGAACAGATGTCCGAGGAACGCATTCTGGCGAGCCTTGCCGGCGCGTTGGACCGGACGCTTCCGGTCCCTCTCGGGATTCAACTGCGCGGCCTGATCGAGTTCGGCATCGGCCTGGGCGAATTGGCACCGGGGCAGCGGCTTCCCTCGGTAAGGGAACTGGCGGAACGCGCCGGAATCGCGCCCATGACGGTGACGACCGTTTATCAGGAACTGCGCAAATCCGGACTGATCGAGGCGAAGCCCGGAGCCGGAACCTATGTGAGCGACGGGCATACCCGCAACGGACTGCGCTCTTCGTCCATGCGTAAAATACAGCGCCGCATCGATGCGCTCTTCAACGAAGCGGAGGAACTCGGCCTGCCCCCCTCCGTCGTCGCCTCCCTGGTGAATGCGAGAGCGGCGCGCGGGCGTTCGCCGTCACGCGCTCTGCGCATCGTCATCGTCGGCAACTTTCGCGATACGACCCGGCAATATGCCGATCGTATCCAGGAATATCTCGGTCCCAACGATTCAATCGCCGTGACGACCCTCACCTCCCTTCAAGCAGGCGAGGTTCTGCCGCTGCCATGCGATCTCTGCGTCACCCTTCCCCATCGGCGCAGCGAACTCGAAAGCCTGATTCCCAACGACATTCCGATTGTGAACCTGAGCTTCATCCCTGCGGAAGAGACCCGTGCGCAGCTTGCGGTGATCGATCCGATGGCCCGCATCGGCATCGTCTCGATCTTTCCCGAATTCATGGCCTTGATGAAGCCCGGCGTGCTGCGTTTCACACCTCATGTTTCCGACGTGGAAGTGCGGCTGATCACGGAGCCCGACCTCAAGGAATTTTTGAATACGCTCGACGTGCTCGTCTATGCGAGCGGCGCCGAGCCTATCCTGAAGGAACTGCCGCCCGGGCGGCAGGCCATTGAATTTCGATACGTGCCCGATCCCCACGTCATCCGGCAGACCCTGCTGCCGGTTATGGAACGGCTGCGTTCGGCAACCATCACGAAAGAGGAAAAGCCCGCATGAGAATCAGCGACATGAACTGGCTTCAGGTCGAAGAATACCTGAAGACGGACGACCGTGCCGTGGTGCCGCTCGGCTGCACCGAGCAGCATGCCTATCTGAGCCTGTCCGTCGACAGCATTCTGGCCGAGCGCGTGGCGCTGGAAGCGGCCGAGCCTCTCGGCGTGCCGGTCTTTCCCGTGCAGGCTTACGGCATCACGCCCTATTTCATGGCCTATCCCGGCACGGTTTCGCTGAAGGCCGAAACCTATCTGCGCCTCATCACCGATATTCTCGATTCCCTGCGCCGCACCGGCTTTCGCCGCATCCTGTTCGTCAACGGCCATGGCGGCAACAGTCCGGGCCAGACGGCGGCGATCGAGTGGATGGACAAGAATTTCGACGCCCGTGTACGCTTCCACAATTGGTGGAACGCACCGCGCACCTTCGAGAAGGTGAAGGAAATCGACCCGGTCGCCTCGCATGCCTCCTGGATGGAGAACTTCCCCTGGACACGCCTGCCCGGCATCGAGCAACCCGATCATCAGAAGCCGATGGTCGATCTGGAGCGCATGCGCACCTTCGGCCCCGAAGGTGTCCGCGAGATTCTCGGCGACGGCAATTTCGGCGGCCGCTATCAGCGCTCGGATGAGGAGATGAACGCCATCTGGTCCGTCGCCATCAAGGAAACCCGCGCCCTGATCGAGACCTGGTGATGAGCAACGATACGATTCTGATTTGGGGCGCCGGCGCCATCGGCGGAACGCTCGGCGCCTATCTCGCCCGCGCGGGCGAAGACGTGCTGCTCGTCGATATCGTCGAGCCGCATGTGGAGGCTATGAACAAGGACGGCCTCGCCATCGAAGGGCCGGTCGAGAGCTTCCGGCAGAAAGTGCGCGCCACGACGCCGGAAGGCGTGACGGGGCAATTCAAGCGCATCATCCTGGCGGTGAAGGCCCACCATACCCGCGACGCCGTGCGCGCCCTGAAGCCGCACCTCGCCGACAACGGCTCCGTGCTCTCGGCGCAGAACGGATTGAACGAGCTCGTCATCGCCGAGGAAATCGGCGCGGAGCGCACGGTCGGCTGTTTCGTGAATTTCGGCGCGGATTGGCTCGAGCCGGGCCGCATCCTGTTCGGCAACCGCGCAACGGTGACTGTCGGCGAGATCGACGGCAGCACGACGCCGCGCGTGCAGGATTATCACCGCCTGCTCTCGATCTTCGAGCCCAATGCCGTGCTCACCGACAACATCTGGGGCTATCTCTGGGGGAAGCTCGGTTACGGTGCGATGCTGTTCGCAACCGCCCTCACTCCCGCCTCCATGTCGGAGAACCTGGCCTCGGAACGGCACTTCCCGGTGTTCCACCGCCTCGGCCGCGAGGTGATGGCCGTGGCCCTGGCGCGCGGCGTGAAGCCGCTCGGCTTCAACGGCTTCGATCCGGCAGCCTTCATGCCGGGCGCAAGCGAGGAAGCTGCGCGCAGCTCGGTCGCCGCCATGGCAGAGTTCAACCGACACACGGCCAAGACCCATTCCGGCATCTGGCGCGATCTCGCCGTGCGTAAGCGCAAGACGGAGGTCGACGCTCAGATAGCGATCATTGCCGCGCTCGGCACGGAAGCCGGCATCGCCACGCCCACCATCGATAAGCTCGTCACGCTGATCCACGACATCGAGGACAATCGGCGCGAGCAATCCTGGTCCACCCTCGATCTGCTGCTCGAATCATGAAGCTCGATTTCACAAACCGCCGCGTCGTCGTTACCGGCGCGGCCCAGGGCATCGGCCGCGCCATCGTGCAGTCGCTCGCCGCTGAGGGTGCGCAGGTCTGGGCGCTGGACCTCGACGAGGAAGGCCTTCGCGTCGCCACGGAGGCTGGCGCGAAGGCGACACGCACGCTCGATCTCGCGGATCGCTCCGCCGTCGGCGACGTCATGACGGAGATGGCCGGGACACTCGGGGGCATCGACATTCTGGTCAACTGCGCCGGCGGCGTGCGCGGCCAGGTGGCAAAACCCGTCGAAGAGGTGAGCGAGCAGGACTGGCTCGTGCTGTTCGAGGCCAATGTGCACGGCGCGTTCTGGTGCTCCCAAGCCGTTGCGCCGCATATGAAGCGCGGCGGCTTCGGGCGTATCGTCAATATCTCGTCGGGCGCAGGTCTGCGCCCGAGCCTCACCGGCATCCAGGCCTATACGGCCTCGAAGCACGCATTGGTCGGGCTGACGAAGCAGTTGAGCTTCGAACTCGGACCGTTCGGCATCACCGTGAACAGCGTGGCGCCGGGCTTCGTCCTGTCCAATCCGGCAACCCAGCGGCAATGGGAAAGCTACGGCCCCGAAGGTCAGGCGCGTCTGGTGGAGGGCATTCACACCCGCCGTCTCGGCAGCCCGCAGGACATCGCCGAGACGGTGATGTTCCTCGCCTCCGATGCTGCCGGCTGGGTATCGGGTCAGATCATTTCCGTGGATGGCGGGCGTTCATAGAGCGTGATTCAGAAAAGCGGAATCCGGTTTTCTGATGCAATCATGCGGCATTAAAAGAGTTGGAGCCGATCACGTTTCAAGAAGACATGATCGCCTCTAAATCACCGCCCGTCTTGAATCGTCGCGGCCGGCCATGCTCCGGCCCTCGTCAAGAACAAACATATGAGGAAAGCTCATGGACGACATCAGCAACCAGCCATGGAATTGGCAAGAAGAGACATGGCGCAACAAGGTCGATCATGTCCGCGCCGGTCGCCCCATGAAGCCTGCCCGATGGAAGAACGGAGCGCGCTGCGCCGTCGCCTTCTCGTTCGATTCGGACCATGAAACCAATGAATTGCGAGATGGCGGCAAATCCATCGGCCGCATGTCGCAGGGACAATACGGTCACCGCCAGGGCGTTCCGCGCATTCTCAACGCGCTCAAGAAATACGACGCCAAGGCCACCTTCTTCGTGCCCGCCGTCGCCGCCATGCTCTATGAAGACGAGCAGCGCCGTGTCGTGGCGGAAGGTCACGAGATCGGAATCCACGGCTGGATTCATGAGTTGAACAGCCAGCTTCCCTATGAGATCGAGCGCGACCTGATGTTCCGTGCCGCCGATACGCTGGAGCGGATCACCGGCACACGCCCCGTGGGCATGCGCACCCCATCCTGGGATTTCAGCGCCGATACCCTTCGCATCGAGCGCGAACTGGGCCTGCTCTACGATTCGTCCCTGATGGCCGACGACGATCCCTACGAACTGGTGGAAAAGGGCGATCCGACCGGCATCGTCGAACTGCCGGTGGAGTGGATCCGCGACGACGCGGTCTATTTCAACATGCATCGCTTCAACGGTCTGCGCCCGCACACGCCGCCGACCGCCGTCTATGACATCTTCTTCCGGGAGTTCGAGCGCGCCTATGAAGAAGGCGGGCTCTTCCTGCTCACCATGCATCCGCATGTGACCGGCTACCGTTCGCGCATCTGGATCCTGGAAAAGCTCCTGGCGGAAATCTCGCAGCGTTCCGACGTGTGGATCGCCACCCATGCGGACATCGCGGCTTACGTCAAAGCGGAATGTCCCTGATGAGCCAAGGCTTGCGCGCCCGCGATGCGGGCCTCGTCTGCGGCACGCTGCCGGCGGGCCCGCGCAACAGCATTGCCGATGTTCCGGACGTGCGGATCGGGCACCGCACCCTCGTTCATGGGGATATCCGCACAGGCGTCACCGCGCTGATACCCCATGGGGGCAATCTCTATCGGGACAAGCCCGTGGCCGCCGTCCATGTGCTGAACGGCTTCGGCAAGAGCGTCGGCCTGGTGCAGGTCGAGGAACTGGGCGTCATCGAGACGCCCCTCCTGCTCACCAACACGCTCTCGGTCGGTACCTGCTCGACGGCGCTGATCCGCCATGCCATCGCCGCCAATCCCGATATCGGCCGCGAGACGGCGACGGTGAACCCGGTCGTGTTCGAGTGCAATGACGGCTGGCTCAACGACATTCAGGCTCTTGCCGTCACCGAAGACGATGCCCGCATCGCCCTTGAATCGGCCTCATCCGATTTTGCGGTCGGCGCCGTGGGGGCCGGCTGCGGCATGAGTACTTTCGGCTTCAAGGGTGGTATCGGCACGGCCTCGCGCCGCCTCGATCTCGACGGCGAAAGCTTTCATCTTGGCGTGCTCGTCCTCTCCAATTTCGGTCGCGCGGGGGACCTGCGCCTTCCCGACGGGACGAATATCGCGCCGGATATGTCAAGGGAAGCGAAGGTGGAGACGGAGAAGGGCTCCATCATCATCATCGCAGCCACCGATGTTCCGCTCAGTGACCGGCAGCTCAAGCGCGTCATCCGCCGCTCCGGTGTCGGCCTCGCCCGCCTCGGCTCCTTCTGGGGCCATGGCAGCGGCGACGTCGCACTCGGATTTTCCACAGCTAATACCGTGCGCCACGACGAGAAGGCGGCGTTGATCGAGCAGCGCGTATTCAACGAAAACCGCATCGATCTGCTGTTCGAGGCGATGGCCGATGCCACGCAGGAAGCCGTGCTCGATGCCCTCGTCGCCGCCGGGTCGATGATCGGCCGCGCCGGCCACCATCGTCCTGGCCTCGCCGACGCCCTGAAACATCTTCCCTCAAGAGAAGCGTGAGACCCATGACCACCACATCCGACAACGATTTCGTCCTTGCCATCCATGGCGGCGCAGGCACGATCCTGCGCAGCAAGATGACGCCGGAGCGCGAGGCCGCCTATCACGCCGGCCTGCGCCGCGCGCTCGATGCCGGCCGCACCGTTCTGGCCGATGGCGGAGCGGCGCTCGATGCCGTGACCGCCGCCGTGATGGCGTTGGAGGACGAGCCCCTGTTCAACGCGGGTCGCGGCGCGGTCTATACCTCCGCCGGCAAGCAGGAGATGGACGCGGCCATCATGGATGGGCGCGACCGCGCGGCGGGCGCCATCGCGGGCATCTGCGGCCCCCGCAACCCCATTCTGGCCGCCCGGGCCGTGATGGAAAAATCCGACCACGTCTTCCTCATCGGCGAAAGCGCCATGCAATTCTGCCGCGCGCAGGGCCTGGCCTTCGAGGAATCATCCTATTTCTACACCGATCAGCGCTGGAACGCCCTGCAGGAGACCCTGGCGATGCGCCGGAGCGGCGCGGATGATCAGGACGAATCCCGCAAGCACGGCACGGTCGGCGCCGTGGCCCGCGACCGCAAGGGCAATCTGGCGGCGGCGACCTCGACCGGCGGCATGACGGCAAAATCCCCCGGCCGTGTCGGCGACAGCCCGGTCATCGGCGCGGGCACCTGGGCCGACAACGAGACCTGCGCGGTCTCGGCCACAGGTCATGGGGAGATCTTCATCCGCTACGCCGCGGGCCACGAGATCGCCTCTCTCATGCGCTATGCCGGACGCAGCCTCGAGGAGGCCTCTCGCGCCGTCGTCGTGGACATGCTGGCGCCGGCAGGCGGCTCGGGCGGCGTGATCGCCGTCGGTCGCGATGGGTCGGTCTCCCTGCCCTTCAACTGCTCCGGCATGTATCGCGGCGTCGTGCGCGGCGATGGCGTGCTGCGCACGGCCATTTATGACGAGCCGCTCATGGACTTCGCCAAGGACTGAGCCTGCAAGAACTGATCCTGCTCCGATGAGCCCGCCTCAGCCCGGCGGGCTCATCGGCCGAGCCTTCGGGCAACGGCCCGTTCCAGCGTCATCAGCGCATCGTGGATGAGAGCGGCGAGGAGTGCGACCACGAGGCCGCCCTGCAGAATGAAGGCTACGTTATTCGATTGGAGTCCGGCGATGATGACTTCGCCGAGCCCCTTGGCAGCCACCGTCGAGCCGATCGTGGCGGTGCCGAGATTGATAACGACGGAAAGACGAATGCCGGCGAGGATAACGGGAAGGGCGAGAGGCAGCTCCACTTCGAAGAGCCGCCGGCGCGGATTCATGCCCATGCCCTTGGCCGCTTCGAGGGTGAGCGGCGACACCTGTGTCAGACCGCTGAGCGTGTTCTCGAAGATCGGCAGAAGGCCGTAAAGAAACAAAGCGATGAAGGTCGGCGCTTCGCCGAAACCGACGAGAGGAACGGCGACCGCGAGCACCGCGACGGGTGGAAAGGTCTGGCCGATATTGACGAGACTGCGGGAGAGCGGAAGAAACTCGATTCCCGAAGGACGGGTTACGAACACGCCAAGCAGCACGGCGATGATAGTGCTGGCCACGACGGCGCCGAAGACCGTTCGCAGATGCGAAAGCGTCAGGGAGAGCAGGCTGCTCTGATTGTAAATCGCCGGCGCGCCGTGTTCGGTCAAAGGCTCAAAGACGAACGCAAAAAGCTGCGGCGCGACGATGAAGGTCACGAGCAGCATGAGCGCCGCAATGCGCGCGATGACCGGCCACAGCTTCATGCCGGCTGCCGCCCGTGAGCGAGAATGCCGCCGATGCTGACCCGGCCGAGAATGGCTCCGGACGAATCCGCCACCGGCAGGGTGTCATGGCCCGTCCAGACCAGCCGGGAGAGCGCATCGCGAAGGTTGGTCGAGGCATCGATGGGCTCGCCGCCGACAGCGCCCGGCTCAATCGCATCGCGCACCCTGGCGAGCGACAGGAGCTGGAACGGCCGGTCCGCAGTACCGACGAGGCGCTCGACGAACCCCTCGACGGGATGTGACAGCAATTCGGCCGCCGTGCCGTATTGCAGCAGGCGCGCTTCGTCCATCACCGCGATCCTGTCGCCGAGATGGAAGGCTTCCTCCATGTCGTGGGTGACAAGGACGATGGTGGTGCCGAGACGGCGCTGGATGGCGAGCAGATCGTCCTGCGCCTTGCTGCGGATCACCGGATCGAGCGCTCCGAAAGGCTCGTCCATGAGAAGCAGAGCGGGCTTCGCCGCCAGCGCCCGCGCAACCCCCACACGCTGCTGCTGCCCTCCCGACAGTTCATGCGGATATTTTTCGGAAAATTCAGCCGGATCGAGCTGGAATAGATGCAGCAGCTCCTCGACCCTTTCCGCAATGCGCCTGGAATCCCAGCCCAGCAGGCGCGGCACGGTGGCGATGTTGCCGAAAACCGTGCGATGCGGAAAAAGGCCATGCCCCTGAATGACGTAACCAATGCTATGCCTGAGTTCGTCCTCAGGGATCGCCATCGTGTCCTGCCCATCAATCAACACACGGCCGGAACTCGGCTCGACCAGCCGATTGATCATGCGAAGCAGTGTCGACTTGCCTGCGCCCGACGTGCCGACGACCACCGTGATGGTGCCCTCGTCCACACGCATGGTGACGTCGTCGACGACGACCGTATCCCCGTAGCGTTTGCTCAGATGCTCGATCTCGATCATGGGCCGGTCCTTTTCGTCAGATCGATGACGGCGTCGAGAATGACGGCCGCGGCAAAGGCCAGAGCCACCGTCGGGATTGCGCCCAGAAGCACGAGATCCATTGCCGTCTGGCCGACGCCCTGGAAGATGAAGGTGCCGAAGCCCCCTCCCCCGATGAGCGCCGCCACGGTGGCAAGGCCGAGGTTCTGCACCAGCACGATGCGGATGCCCGTGAGGATGATCGGGAATGCCAGAGGCAGCTTGACCTGCATCAACCGCTGGCGGCGCGACATGCCCATCCCGCGCGCCGCATCGACCACGGGCGCCGGGACCTGATCGAGGCCGACGACGGTGTTGGCAACGACGGGCAGCAACGAATAGAGAAACAGCGCCACGAAGGCCGGAGCGGCACCGATGCCGCGAATGCCCATCGCGGCGGCAAGCGGCACGGTTGCCGCGACATAACCCAACGGCACCATGAGCATGCCGAACAGGGCGATGCTCGGGATCGTCTGCACGATGTTGAGCACCTGAAGCGTCGCGCCTTTTAGGGCCTGCACGCGATGACACAGAATGCCGAGGGGCAAGCCGATGGCCGTGGCGGCAGCCAGCGAACCGAGAGCGAGGAGTACATGCTGCTCCGCCTCGCGCCAGAAGCTTTCGGCGCGCGTCGTGTATTCCTTGAGCAGGGACAGGTTGTGCCATGCTCCCGACAGAAGCAGGAGCGCTACCGCGGCGGCTGCGATGGCGAGCGCAGCGAGCCGCGCCCACGGACCGAAGCGCAGACGCGTCAGGGAATCCGCCACGAGCAGCCCGAAAGCCAGCGCAAGAAGCCAGAACCCGAGCGCGGGCGACACCCGCGCGAAGGTGTTGTCCGCGGGCGTGACGAAGCCGGCGGACAGGCCGACCACGGGGAAGATGACACTTAAGCCCATCGTGGCTGCCGCAAGCCGCGCGGCCGGCTTGCGCACGAAGGCCGCGATGAGCGCGATGCCGAGCGCGAGAACCATCACGCCGATGGCGAACATCGTCGGCAGCGCCTGGAGCAGCATGCGCGGCTCGCCCGCCACGATCCGGTTGGCGCGGTAGGTCACGAACGGCGCCGCGAACAGCGCGACGCCGATCATGAGAGCAACGACGCTGCCCAGACGATCGAGCGAAAGGGCAGGACGCGGCGACGATGCGCCGAGCGCACTCGCTTGGGCGGCGGACGCGTTCACGATCGGCTTTGCTTCCCTCGAATTCCGGTGCTGATTCAAAGCCTTCTCGGCATTCGGCTGATCACTTGAGGAAGCCTTTGGACTTCAGATAATCCGAAGCGACTGCCTTGGCCGCCTCGCCGCCGACCTGAACACGGGCGTTGAGGTTCTGCAAGGTGGTGAGGTCGAGGGATTCGAAGACCGGCTTCAGCATGTCGGCGATTTTCGGATTCTCCTTCAGCACCGCTTCGCGGATGATCGGGGCCGGCGCATAGACGGGTTGGACGCTCTTGTCGTCCGCCATCACCACGAGGCCGGAAGGCGCGATGCCGCCATCGGTGCCGTAGACCATGGCCGCATTGGCCTTGTTGGTCTGCTCCGCAGCCGCCTTGATCGTCGCCGCCGTATCGCCGCCGGACAGGACGATGAGCTGCTCGGGCTTCATCTTGAAATCGTAGGCGGCCTGGAAGGCGGGCAGCGCCGCGGCGGAATTCACGAATTCGGCGGACGCGGCAAGCACCACATTGCCGCCACCCGAAACCCATTTGCCGAAATCAGACATGCTGGCGAGCTTGTTCGGCCCCGCCACATCCTTGCGCACGGCGATGGCCCAGGTGTTGTTCGCCGGCGAGGGTGTGAGCCAGACGATCTTGTTGGCATCGTAATCGAGTTTCTTGGCGGCCTCGTAGCCCTTGGCCGCGTCCTTCCAGAGCGGGTCGTCGGCCTTATTGAAGAAGAAGCCGGCATTGCCCGTATATTCAGGATAGATGTCGATCTCGCCGGCGGTGATCGCCTTGCGCACGACCGGCGTTGCGCCGAGCTGGATCCGATCCTGCGTTTTGATGCCGTTGGCGTTAAGTACCTGCAGGATGATGTTGCCGAGAACCGAACCCTCGGTATCGATCTTGGAAGAAACGACCACATCGGCTTTCGCGGCGGCGACCGACAGGCCCAAGGCCAGGGCAACGGTCATGGATTTCAGGACAGCTTTCATCAGACGACCCTTTCGGAAGCTCCGGCGATCCGGAATTCCTGTTTTAGGGCTGGTTCCGCTCTCCGACAGGCCTTTTCTTCATCAATCCCCTGCAACTCAGTTCAACAATGGTTGACGCGATCAACCCGCTACCCGGCCACACCGGCCAGGAGCGGGTCCGAAAATCGTTCAGAAACGACCCGTCGACGGCTTTATGCCGTCAGGCCTGCATGCGGCTCCTGGGCGATGGTGAAGCGCACCTGGGCCTGGGGCCGGTGATCCTCGGACAGGTAGCGCCAGGTCCGCTCGGCATCGCTGCGCGTCTCGAAGGGGCCGACGACCCGTTCCGTGCCCTGAACCAGTTGTTCGAATTCGGTGGAGGTGTATTCGCCGCCGACCACCCAGTAACGAGGCTTATGCATGGCTGTTCTCCTTATCGAAAGGTTGGTTTGAGCTCACTCCGCCGCCTGGAGCTTGGCCGAGCTTTGGAATTGCGCGGTCTCGGTCGAATCGCTCATGGCAGTGGTCGAGGATTTGCCGCCCGTGAGCGCCAGTGAGACCTGATCGAAATAGCCGGTGCCGACCTCGCGCTGGTGGCGTGTGGCGGTATAGCCATCGGCCTCGGCCGCGAATTCACGCACCTGGAGTTCGGAATAGGCGCCCATGCCCCGCTCGCGGTAGCCGCTCGCCAGATCGAACATGCCGAAATTGAGCTGGTGGAAGCCGGCCAGCGTCACGAACTGGAACTTGTAGCCCATGGCGCCGAGTTCGCGCTGGAATCGCGCGATGGTGGCGTCGTCGAGCTTCTTCTTCCAGTTGAACGAAGGCGAGCAGTTATAGGCGAGGAGCTTGCCCGGATAGCGCTTGTGGATCGCCTCGGCGAAGGCCCGCGCATCGTCGAGATCCGGATGCGAGGTCTCCCACCACAGGAGATCCGCATATTCCGCATAAGCGAGGCCGCGGGCGATGCAATGATCGAGGCCGGTGCCCTCCTTCAGGCGGAAGAAACCTTCCGGCGTGCGGCTGTCGGGCTCGATGAAGGGGCGGTCGCGCTCGTCCACATCGGAGGTGATCAGGCGTGCCGATTCCGCGTCCGTGCGTGCCATGATGAGGGTTGAGGTCCCCATCACGTCCGCGGCGAGCCGCGCGGCGACGAGATTGCGCTCATGGGCCGAGGTCGGGATCAGAACCTTGCCGCCGAGATGGCCGCACTTCTTCTCCGAGGCGAGCTGGTCCTCGAAATGCACGCCCGCCGCGCCGGCCTCGATATAGGCCTTCATGATCTCGAAGGTGTTGAGCGGCCCGCCGAAACCGGCTTCCGCATCGGCGACGATGGGCAGGAACCAGTCCCGCTTCGCCCCACCCTCCGCATGTTCGATCTGGTCGGCCCGTTGCAGGGTGCGGTTGATGCGGCGGCACAGTTCCGGGCCGGAATTGGCCGGATAGAGCGACTGGTCGGGATACATGGCGCCCGCGACGTTCGAATCCGCCGCCACCTGCCAGCCGGAGAGATAGATCGCCTCGAGCCCGGCGCGGGCCATCTGCATGGCCTGGTTGCCAGTCATCGCGCCGAGCGAATGAACGTAAGGGCGCTCATGCAGAAGCTGCCAGAGCCGGTGCGCGCCGCGCTCGGCGAGGGTCTGGGCAATCGTCACCGAGCCGCGCAGCCGCAGCACGTCGTCGAGCGAATAGGGACGGCGGATACCGTCGAAGCGTCCCGCCGGGGCGGAGGCAAAGAGCTCGTCGAACGAACCGGGGATCGTCGAGGCGGTCATCGCGTGTCCTTCCATTTACATTCATTGACAAATGCTGCCTTCAGTTCACAATCCGACATGTGCGAAGGGCATGCATCGACAGTAACAACCAAGGACGGCGATGTTTCAACGCTTGTTTTTGAAAGAAAAGTCGCTCTGTCACAACACGACAAAACCGGTTCTGTAAACTTGTAAAGTTATTTACAAATGGATGAGAGCAGGAAGCTTTTCGTCGGCCCCCGTCTCAAACGCCTGCGGCGCGAGCGGAATCTGAGTCAGGCCGGCATGGCCGAGGAGCTCGGGCTCTCGCCGAGCTATCTCAACCTGATGGAGCGTAACCAGCGCCCGATCACGGCGCAGGTCCTCATCCGGCTCGCCCATGCCTATTCCCTCGACCCGCGCGAATTCGCCACCGACGATACCGAGCGCACGGTCTCGGAACTCGATGAGGTCTTCACCGATCCGCTCTTCCGAAGCACGCCGGTCTCGCGCCTCGAACTGCGCGAGACCATCGAGAGCGCGCCCAGCCTGGTCGACGCAGTCAACCGACTCTACCGCGCCTATGTGGCCATGCGCGGTGCACGGGAAGCGCAGACGCCCGATCTGAACGATCGCGACCGGGCCGAGGATGCGCCGCAGGACAATCCGGTCGATCGTGTCAGGCATCTCATCCAGGAGGCAAGAAACTACTTTCCCGAACTCGACGAAGCGGCGGAAACCCTGGCCTCCGATCTTCAGGTGACGGGGCACGAGCCCTTCTTCGCCATCGCGGAGCGCCTGCGCGCGAAACACGGCATCCGCGTGCGGGTCATGCCCATCGACGTGATGTCCGACTCACTGCGCCGTTATGACCATCATCGCCGGCAGCTTCTCATTTCCGAAATGGTCGACCCTTCCGGACGCACCTTCCAGGCCGCCTATCAGCTCGCTTTCGCCGAGATGCGGCAGACCATCGACGATCTCTCGATACGCCTGGAGCCGGCCGACGGGCCGGCGCGGCGGCTTCTGCGGGTCTCTCTCGCCAATTATTTCGCCGGTGCTCTGATGATGCCCTATGGCAAGTTTCACGCGGCGGCCGAGACGCTCGGATACGACGTGGATATACTCGGCTCCCGGTTCGGCGCGAGCTTCGAGCAGGTGGCTCACCGTCTGACGACGCTCGCCCGCCCCGGCGCGCGCGGCATCCCCTTCTTCCTGGTGCGTGTGGATTCCGCGGGCAATGTCTCGAAGCGCTTCTCGTCGGGGCGTTTCCCGTTCTCGCAATATGGCGGCACCTGCCCGCTATGGAACGTGCACGCCACCTTCAAGACGCCCGGACAGGTGGTGACGCAGATCATCGAGCTGCCCGACGAGTCCCGCTGGTTCTCGGTGGCGCGCGCCGTCAAGCGGGCCTCGACGGCATGGGGCATGCCCGATCCGCAATTCGTCGTGGGCTTAGGCTGCGAGTTAAAATACGCCCATCGCCTGGTCTATGCCCGCGGGCTCGACCTGACATCGCCCGACCCGACGCCGATCGGCATCAATTGCCGTCTCTGCGAGCGGGTCGCCTGCCCGCAGCGCGCCGCGCCCCCGCTGATGCATGCGCTGATCGTGGACGAGATGAAGCGGGGCGTGTCGCCGTTCGAGTTCGACCCGACCTGATGCGCGCCCAATGCTTTAGCGCATCGTGCGGAAAAGTGGACCCGGTTTTCCGCCCCGGACGATGCTCTAGAACCGCATGCTCAGGCCGATGATAGGTCCATGGATGAGCATGTCGAATTCGTAGCGCGTCCGACCCTCGCCTTTCACGTAATCGACAGAGAGGGCCCGGTAGCCGATCACGCCCGAGAAGGTGATGCCCCGATAGATGCCGAAATCGACGCCGTATCCGGCAACGGCCTGCCAGGAGAATTTGCTTCCCACCCCGAACCCGCCGATATCGCCGCGCAGGAAGAGTTCCTGCCCAGGCGCCAGTGCATAGCGCATCCTTGCCCCGATGATCGGATCGACCCAATCGACCGAACCGGACCGGGCAATGGCGCGCCCGCCCACGAGTTCGAGATCGCCCGCACCGATGGTGCCGACGAGGTCGAAGGACAGATCCGCCTTCTGATACCAGTAGCGCGCGCCTGCGGTGAGATCGAACGACAACGGTCCCGAATGCAGGATTTCGTAGGCCGCTCCCCCTTCGATGATGGCCATCTCGACATTCATGTCGAGAGCGGCCCCGAGCGTTCCGCTGACGCCCGGCGCGAGAGTTCGCGTCCTGACGTGGCTGCCAGACACGCCAACCTTGCTCCAGACCACATCGCCATAGAGAGCAAGCGGACCGTTGCGCGCCTCGAAATCGCCCATCAGGGCGAGGAGGGTATCGCTCTCCTCGACGATATCGATGAAGCTCGCATTGACCTTGACGGTCCGTCCCCGCACGGTCTGTTTGCCGGTCATGGCGGTCAGCCAGCCATAGGGAACGAAGCGATAGGTCCAGAGACTGGCGGGCTGACCCGGAGCGGCGACAACCGGTTCCTGTGGCGCCGGTCCGAGATCCGCGGCAAGGCCGGCTCCCGTACTTCCCAGAAGAGCCGCGGCACTCAGCAAAAGCCGCCTACGATCACGAGCCTGCAACATCAATTTCTCCCTCGGGGAAGAAAGCAAGAGCTCGGCAATTAGAATCCGCGTCGACAATCCGGTCCAGTGCCCAACGGCAGCATGGACCCGCCCGCACAGGTTCTTCCGGGTGAGAGGACCGTCATGCACGATCCGGCCATCCGACCAGCCGGGGACATGAAAATCTCACACGGGCGAGCGGGGCGAAGGTCGTCCGGATGCGGGCTTTTCCGGATCGAGCCAGTGATCGAGAAACAGATCGAGCCAGCGCGATACGTGGGGATCGTAGAGGAAGCGCCCTTCGATCTGCCGCGCCCGATCCTGCGCGCCCGGCAGGGCAAGCCGCTCCGCCGCCCGGACCGTCCAGCGGCAGATCATGGCATGCGTGACCTCCGGGTGAAATTGGAGACCATAGGCGGCGCTACCGGCGCGAATGGCCTGGGTCGGAAAATCGTCGCCCGTTGCAAGCATGTCCGCGCCCGACGGACAGTCGAAACCCTCCCGGTGCCAATGATAGACATGGGTCGGCCAGGGCACGCCCCACGTTTCGCTCAAAGCGGCGCCGGCGGCGGTCGGCAGCAGCGGATAATAGCCGATCTCGGCCCGCCCGTCGGGATGCTCCCAGACCCGCGCGCCGAGATGCTTGGCCAGCATCTGCGCCCCGAGGCACAGGCCGAGATAGGGCCTGTTTTCCCTCAGGGGCACCTCGATCCAGTCGATTTCGGCCTTGATGAAATCGTCCGGATCGTTGGCGCTCATCGGCCCGCCGAAGATGATCGCGCCCGCATGCTCCGCGAGAGTTTCCGGCAGCGGATCGCCGTAGCGCGGCCGACGGATATCGAGCCGGTATCCTCGCTCCTGCAAGAGACGGCCGACCCGTCCCGGCGTCGAATGCTCCTGATGCAGGATAATCAGGACCGGCGCTTTGGAAGGCTGCTTAGACATGGGCCTGATCCGCCATGAGGTTTTTCAGGGCTTCGCCCTTGATGGCGGCGAGAGTTTCCGCGGACAAGCCGAGGAGACGCCCCATGCGCCAGATGAGATCGTCCTCGAATTCATGCACGACGCCATCGATGGCCGCGACCCGATAGGCAAGAGCCAGCAACCGGGGGCGCTCATCGGGACCGATTGTTTGATCGAAAAGGTCGCGGAAGCGTGAAATCAGGCACATGATCCGATTATTCAGGAGAGGATGACATTTCCGCAAGAGGCGGCGTCATGCCGGATCTCGCCTCTATAGGCTCAAGCTGTCACCGATTGGGCGGCCTCGGCCAAGGAGACGGACCGGCAAAACGGCCCGCCCCTGTGCGTTGAACAAAATTAACATATTGAAAGTATTGCTATTTATCCATTTTTACCCTTTGCAACGCCAGGCCTGCGATCCTTGACGCATCCGGCGAATAGCGTCCGAATCGAAGAGCTGGCGGCATTGACCATATCTATGCGGCGGGAGCATCCTTTGGTGCAGGGCTTGAAGATGTTACAAGTTATTGATTCTAGGCTATGCTTGAGGCATTGCTGAGATCGTTGTCCCGGCACCGAGAGTCCGACGGCGCCATTCGAGAGAAAGTGAAGCTGTGACCGAAAGCCTGACGAGTGGCGGCGATCTCAATGGCCTGCGTATCCTGGTAGTGGAGGACGAAGCCGCGATCTCCCTCCTTCTTGAGGATATGCTGCTCGACTTCGGCTGCGAGGTCATCGGTCCGGCAGCGCGTCTCTCGGTGGCCCTCGACGCAGTCGCTCGCGAGAAGGTCGATCTCGCCATTCTCGATGTGAATGTCGCCGGCGAGCCAATCTATCCGGTGGCGGAAGCCCTGGCGCAGCGCTCGATCCCCTTTGTGTTCTCGACCGGCTACGGAAGCGCAGGCATTCGCGATGCATTCCGGGATCGCCCGGTCTTGCAAAAGCCTTTCGCTCAGAATGATCTGAAGCAGAAATTGCTGATCGCCCGAGGCGCCGTGATCTAACGGCGAGACCTTCCTGGTCCTTTATTGTTTCGGCCCCACTCATCATGTGCGGGGAAACACTTCCAGGAGCATCCGAATCTTCTTTAAAGATACCATTCCCTGAAGTAAGCTCCGCCTTACTTCAGATATGTTGTAACCTTTATAGCGGCTTCCGATGCCATCCCGCTTTCTCCGCCTTCTGACGGTAACCAGCGCAGCCGCACTCGGCTTCACCGACGCTCTTGCGCAATCCCCCGTGCCGCGCCCGACGCCCATTGCCGGCTCGATCGTGGCCACCAAGGGCGGCGAGGAATTGCGCTTCATCCGGGAGGAGCGCTGGCGCGCCGCCGAGGTCAGGCAGGATGTGATCGGCGGCGATGTGCTGCGCACCAATACACTCGGCAACCTGGCGATCCTGTTCGCGGACCGGACGCAGATTCGCGTCGGGCGCAACTCCACCCTCACCGTGAACGAGGTCGCAGGCGCTGACGGCGGCACGACAGAACTCAGCCTACAGGCCGGCACCATCTGGGCCCGCGCGGCGCGCGGCGGCACAGGCGTCGACGTGAAGACGCCGGCAGCGGTGGCGGCCATCCGCGGCACCGACTGGTCTCTCTCCGTAGACGGTTCGGGCAAGACCGCTCTCGTCGTTCTCGAAGGCGTGGTGGAACTGCGCAACGCGCAAGGGTCGGTTACCGTCCGGCAGGGCGAGGGAGCGGTGGCAGCCATCGGACAGGCACCGACGAAATTCATCCTCGTGAATTCCAACGACCGCGAACAGATGCTGTTCTATCTCACGCTGCGGGATGCCTTTACCTGGCTTCCCGCAACGCCGCTCAAGGGCCCGGCCCTGCGGGTCGAGCGGGCGCGGATCGAGGCCATTCCCACCGATGCCCGGCGGGCGGAAGACTGGCTGAGCCTCGCCGAGGCCGCCCTGTCCCTCGACGGGCGGGCCGTGGCGGCAAAGGCCCTTGCCGAGGCCAGGCGCCATTCCTTGAGCGGAACACAGCGCGCCCGCGCAGATCTGGTCGAGGGCATGCTTCTGGGTGCGCAGCGTCGCTGGAGCGAGGCGGCTTCCCTGTTCGCCCGCGCGGAAAAAGGTCTCGACACGAAACGCCGCGTCAGCGCAGCCTATGGCCGCTATATCGCGGCATCGCTTGCCGATCCGAAACGGGCCTACCCCGAGCCGAGGATCGGCACCGACGATGCGAATGCGGCGCTGGCCCGCGCCTTCGTGCTCGGCTTCCGGCAGGATCTGAAGGCTGCGGCCGAGGCGGCAAGAGCGGCCGAGAAGCGCTTCCCGCAGGATACGCGCCTTGCCGTCTTCTCGGCCCAGATGTCGCTCGCCCTGAACCATCGCGACGAGATGCGCCGGTCGGTCGAGCGCGCCCGCGCCGTCGATCCGAGCGACCCGACCGTGCTGCTGGCGAGCGGCGTCGTCAGGGGCGACATCGACGGCGAGGTCAAAAGGGCGATCGAGGAATTGCGGCAGGCCGCCGCTACGGCGCCGGGCCAGTCCGACATCTGGAATATGATCGGCCTCTTCGAATCCACGCGCGACGCACCGCTCGCCGCCGAGGAGGCCCTGCGGCGGGCCATCGCGGAGGACCCGGACAGCCCGGTCGCCTATGCCAATCTTGCGATCGTGCTGCTCGACCAGAGCCGCGTCGAGGAGGCGAAGGCGCTGATCGACAAGGCGCTCGCCATCGATCCCGCTTTCAGCACCGGCTATATCGCGCTCGGGCGCTACCTGCTCCAGAAGGGCGAAACAGCGAAGGGACTGGAGGCGATTCTCGCGGGCTCGACAGCCAACCCGGCTTATTCCCAGGGGCTGCTTGCCACCGCCATCGCCTATTACCAGAGCGGCGACGACGATCTCGCCATGCAGGCGCTGGACAATGCCGACAGGCTCGATCCGAACGACCCCATCGTCTCGATCGCGCGGACGGCGATCGCGCTCGATCAGTATCGCGCCGATGAGGCGATCCTGAGCGCGCGTGAATCCGTACGCCGCTTCCGGTTGCGTGGCGGGGACTTCGCCGGGCTCGCCGTGAACCGTCAGGCCGGCTCCTATCCGGCGCAGGCCTATCGGTTTCTCGACCTGAACGAATGGGCGCGCTTCTACGGCGACCGGGTTTTCGACCCGTTCACCGCATCGAGCTATTTCGACCAGGCCGTCGCCCGTCGGCCGAACCTGCTCACCACCCAGCCGAACACGTCCTCCATTCAAGGCAACGATACGGATCTGACGGCTTTCACCCTGACGGTCCAGGGCCTGTTCTTCGATCCGCTTGCCGTTTCGAGCCGCGTCGGCCGTCAGGATCTCCTGCGTCGCCCGTTCATCGATACGGAGGTGGGCGGAAGCCTGATCGTCAGGGACGGCAAGGTGGGCTGGGGAGCCGACGGCACGGTTCAGGGCTTCTCGAACGAACCTCTTCCGACCGCGTTCTCCCTGTCCGCCGGGCGCGTCAGAACCAATGGGCGAAGTGCGATCGACAAGGAGGAAGCAGACAATGCATCCCTCTTCCTGGGTATCGCGCCGACGGCGGCGGACCGTTTCCTGATCTTCGGCTCGGCGGCGAAAGCGGAGCCGCCTCTTGCGCGCATCGACACGCCGGTGCGCTCCTTCGCCGGCAACCAGGAACTCACCACCATGCAGGCGGGCGCTGGCTGGAGCCACAGCTTCGCCGACAGGAACGTGTTGACCGCGGCGGTCTATGCCAATCGCGGCCTCGACCACCGCGACATCGATGCGGCAAGCGCCGATTTCTTTCCGCTCATCATCGCCCAGCGGCAGCGCAACATGACGCGCACCGAAGGCGCCGTCGCGGCGGTGAACCACACCATCGGCTTCGGCGACTTCACCCTGCGCTACGGATTCGAGGGGCAGACCGGGCGGGTTTTCGCAAGCACCTTCGGAAGGGGTATCGTCTACAACGCGCAGACCGGCGAGAGCGAGCCTGTCGATACGGCGGACCGGACCGATACGGATTTCAGCGCCAACAGGCTTTATGTCGACACTTTCTGGCGTCCCTCCGACAGGTTCGAGATGCAGGCGGGCGTGCAGCGGACCTTCACCGATATCGGCAGACAGCCCTCCGATACATCGGTCTCTCCGCGCCTCGGCATCGGCATCTCGCCCCTCGAAGGACATTGGCTGCGAGCAGCCTATCGCCGGGACGGCGACCTGCCGCTCGCCTTTACCCTGGCGCCCGTGACCACGGTCGGCCTCGTGCCCAACGCCCTGCCGCTCGCCCTCGGCGGCCGGATGGACACATTGGCCCTGCGCTGGGATGCGGAATGGACGCCGCATGTCTTCACCGCCGTCGAATATCAACGACAGGACATGCGTGACCTCGACCTTCCCGTATCGAACACCTTCGATACCCTGGCGATCGGCAAGGCACGCATCGAGCGACTGGCGGCCACGGCCAATCTCTGGCTCGGCTACGGCATCGGCGTGTTCGGGACCGTGGGCATGACGTCCACCGAGATCCGCTCCGACGAAGCGCTTGGTCTCGATGTGCCCTTCATCTCGGGCCATTTCGCACGCGCCGGCTTCACCTTCGTCCATCCGAGCCGGCTCAAATTGACCCTGGTGGAGACTTTCGTCGGCGACCGTACGGGCGATCTCACCGGCGTAAAGCTCGACGATTACTGGACCACGGATGCGGCCGTGACCTGGGAAACGCCGGACCGGCGGCTTCTGATGGGATTGACGGTCCTCAATCTGTTCGACCGGAATTACGAACTCGCGCCGGGCATTCCAGGGCTGGGACGAACCTTTGCGGCAACCTTGAAGGCACGGTTCTAGAGCGTGATCAGCACAAGCGGAATCCGGTTTTGCGTCCGAACACGCTCTCCCCTCATGAAACGGCGCACGATCCTGTCGCCGGACCGTGATCATCCAGCGGATCATGCGCCATGGTGAACGGCAACGGGACGGCTCCGGCAGAGCAGGATCAGGACCCAAGAAAGGCGATCCGCCATTACGCCATCGCCTTCCTCATCGCCGCTCTTCTGATTCCGGTCTCGTTCTTCCAGCCCTTTCACTTCGTCGAGGCGCGGCTCTACGACCTGTTTTCCACCATCGCGCCGCCACGCCCGCCACAGCCGGGCACTGTCATCGTCGCCATCGACGAGCCGTCCCTTTCCGAGATCGGGCAGCGATGGCCCTGGCCGCGCAATCTTCACGCGCAGCTCATCGAGAAACTCCGGGCGGCGGGCGCGAAGGTCATCGCCCTCGATATCATCTTCGCCGAACCCTCGACGGAGGAAGCCGACCGCGCACTCGCGGCATCGCTCGGACCCGATGTGGTGCTGGCGGCAGACGATGTCACGACCCCGCTCGATCAGGGCACGCAGACGACGCGGGTCAATCCCATCGATGCCTTTTTGAATGCAGGTGCGACACCCGGCATCACATCGGTCGATCTCGACGGCGACGCCTATCTGCGTCGCATTCCTTCCATCCCCGACAGCTTCGCAGCAGAAGCGCTTCGTCTCAGCGGGGAGCCCCCGCAGCCCGCGCCGGAGAATGCGCTCATCCAGTATTTCGGCCCGGGCCGAACCTACCCGACGGTGTCATACTATCAGGCGCTCGATCCGCAGGAATTTCTGCCGCCGGGCCGGTTCAAGGACAAGATCGTCCTCGTGGGGTTGAGCCTCAAGGCGGCAACCTCGCCCGATAGCGGCGCGCCCGATGCATTCGCAACTCCCTATACGCTTTTCAGCGAAAGCCTCACCGCCGGCGTCGAAGTGCATGCGACGATTCTCGACAATCTGCGCCACGGACTTTACGCGGTGCCCGTCTCGCGCCCCACCATGGCTGGGCTGATGATCGCGGCGGCGTTTCTCGCCGCTTCCCTCTGCCGGAAAGGTGTCTCCTGGCGCACGGGCCTTTCGGCGGTCTTCGCCATTTCTCTGCTTCTCATCGGTGCCTGGGCCCTGTTGCGCTTCGGCCGCCTGTGGGCGCCCCCTGCCCTGCCCGTTGCGGCGACGCTCGGAGTCTTCGGCGCGCGCTTCGGCCTCGACTACGCCCATGAGCGACGGATGCGCCATGCGGTGTCGGAAGCTTTCTCCCGTTATCTGTCGCCGGATCTCGTTGCGCAGCTGGCCCGCAACCCTTCGGCGCTCAAGCTCGGCGGCGAGCGCCGGAATCTATCGGTTCTGTTCTGCGACGTGCGCGGGTTCACGAGTCTGTCGGAAAGATTGAAGGATGAGCCCGAACGCCTCACCACTCTCATCAACCGCCTGCTCGATCCGCTCTCGGAGGCCGTCCTCGTCGAGGGCGGCACCATCGACAAATACATGGGCGATTGCGTGATGGCATTCTGGAACGCGCCTTTGCCGAGCCCGGATCATCCCTTGCGCGCGGTGCGCGCGGCATTGCGCATGATGGAGGCGGTCGGCACGCTGAACGGCATCCTGCGGGAGGAGGACGGCGACCTTGCCCCGGCCTTCGCCATCGGGGTCGGCATCAACACGGGCGATTGCGTGGTCGGCAATGTGGGCTCGCGCTGGCGTTACGATTACTCCGTGCTCGGCGATACGGTGAACCTCGCCTCGCGCCTGGAGAGCCTGTCGAAGGAATACGGCGTATCGCTGATCCTCGGCCCTGCAACGGCGGACGCGGTGCGCGAGCATTACGTTCTGATCGAGCTCGACCGGATCGCGGTGAGAGGGCGGTCAACGGAATCGGCCATCTTCACCATCGTCGCGCCGGTGGCGCGCAGCGGGGATCCGGAATTGATCAAGCTCCAGGATATGCATGCCCGCCTGCTCACACGCATGCGCGCCGGACAGGAAGAGGAAGCCCTGGCCCTGATCGAGAAATGCCAGGCTTTGGCGCCATCCTTGAGAACCTATTACGAGCGCCTCGAATCGCGCCTTCTGAAGAATGTCTGAGGCTTTTCCGGGCTTGTCGACGGCGGATTCGCCGGGCGCGCTCCTGCAAGCTATTTGCAAATAGAAACAAAGACTTGCTCGCGCGGCAATGGGCTCTATAAGGTCGCCCTGAACCCCCGATCCCTTACCGGCTTTTCACTGTGACACGATGGACAAGCTCCAAAAACTTGCCATTGGCAGCATTTTCATCGGAGCTGTCGTTTTTGCTCTGAAATACGCTGCCTATTACATTACGGGCAGCATCGCGCTCTACTCGGATGCCCTTGAGAGCATCATCAATCTCGTGACGGCGGTGGCGGCCCTGCTGGCCATTCGCCTGAGCGCCCAGCCTGCCGACCAGAACCACCCTTACGGGCATCACAAGGCCGAGTATTTTTCAGCAGTGCTCGAAGGCGTGCTGATCATCGTCGCCGCGCTGATGATCCTCCGCGAGTCCTATTATGGGCTCATGAATCCCAAGGTCCTCGACATCCCGATGGAAGGCCTTGCCGTCAATGCGCTGGCAAGCTTCATCAACGCCGTCTGGTCGTGGATGCTGATCCGCGAAGGCCGCAGGCTCCGCTCACCGGCCCTGACGGCCGACGGCCGCCATCTTCTGACGGACGTTTATACATCCGTCGGGGTTCTGGCCGGCCTTCTCTTCGTCCCGCTCACGGGCTGGCACTGGCTCGATCCGGCGCTCGCGGCGGTCGTGGCCGTCAACATCCTGTGGTCCGGCTGGGACCTGATGAAGGAGAGTATTGGCGGCCTGATGGACGAGGCCGTGCCGGAAACGGCCTTGAAACGCGTCCGCGACGTGATCGCGCTGAATGCGGAAGGCGCCATCGAAGCGCATGATCTGCGCACTCGTCACGCCGGACGCGTGACCTTCATCGATTTTCATCTAGTGGTGCCCGGCGCGATGAGCGTCACGGATGCCCACGACATCTGCGACCGGCTGGAGCGGGCGCTGAAATCGGAAATCGACGACGCCCTGATCACGATTCACGTGGAGCCGGACAACAAGGCGAAACACGCCGGAATCGTCGTCCTGTAGGGACATTCACGATCGGCGGATCAAGGCCGAAGCAAAACCAGCTTTCCGGTTTCTCTGGTGAGAATGCGTCTCATCCGGAGAGGATTGAGCATTTTTCATGAACCGGCATCCATGGAGGATGCCCGACTTTGCAAAAGCGCTCGTACCTGCAGGGTCGTCGCCAGTTCGTCCGGGGCAAGCGGCGGACAGAAGAAGTATCCCTGCGCCTCCTCGCAGCCCTTGTCCATGAGCCAATCGAGCTGTTCCTGTGTCTCGACGCCTTCGGCCACCACTTTCTTTCCAAGTGCCTTGCCAAGGGCGAGCATCGCATCCACGACCACGGCGCCCTGCGGTGAAGCCACGTCGTGGATGAAAGACCGGTCGATCTTCAAAGTGTCGATCGGCAGCCGATTCAGATAGGAGAAGCTCGAATAGCCCGTGCCGAAATCGTCGAGCGACATGGCAAATCCCGCATCCTTCAACAGATTCATGCAGGCAGTGATGCTCGGTCCGGGCTCGACCAGGGTGCTCTCCGTAATCTCGAGTTCGATCTGAGACGGATGAACGCCGTACTTCGCCGTCATGGCGAGGAGCGACGGGTAGAAATCCTCCCGCCGCGCCTGCACGGGCGAGACGTTCAGCGCCACCGTCAAACCGCCGAGATCCGTCCCCGCCCAGCTCTTCAGCTGCTGACAGACCCGTTCGATCACCCACCATCCTATGGGCATGATCAGCCCCGTTTCTTCGGCGATGCGGATGAAGCGGGAGGGGGCGATCAGCTCGTCCCGATTCCGCAACCGCACGAGCGCCTCGACACCGACAGCTTTGCGCGACGAAAGATCCATGCGCGGCTGATAATGAAGCTCGAAACTTTCGGTCCGGACCGCCTGCCTGAGCATCGCCTCGATGCGCGTTCTCTCCCGGGCCCTGTCATTCATGCCACGCGAGAAAAACTGATAGCTGCCTCTACCGTTCCGCTTCACCTCGTAGAGCGCCACATCGGCGGCCTGCATGAGCGTGTCGCTGTCGCGTCCGTCATGGGGATAAAGGCTGATCCCGAAGCTGATTCCGACATTGACCGGCTGGTCCACCCCGGCGAGGTGAAAAGCCTCTGCGATCGACGTGATCGCTCGCTGCGCGACGGTCGCCACGACAGAGGCGTCCGTCACGTTGGGCAGAAGAATGCCGAATTCGTCGCCGGCCCAGCGACTTACCATATCGCTGTCCCGCACGCAGGCGCGCAGCCGGCTCGCCGCCTCCTTGAGCAGTTGGTCCCCGGCACCGTGGCCGAGCGTATCGTTGGTGAGCTTGAGACGATCGAGATCGCCGAACAGAACCGCCACGGACGCCCCGCTGTGACGCGTCTGAGCGATCGCCTGTTCGAGGCGCGTCTTGAACAGGATCCGATTCGGGAGATCGGTAAGGGTATCGTGGTGAGCGAGATAGGCCATCTGGGCCGTGAGCGTCCGCTGCTTGGTGACATCGTGAAACACCAGCACATGACCGACCACCTCGCCCAAGCGGTCGCGGATTGGAGCGGCCGTCTCTTCGATCGGGATCGCCACGCCGTCCCGACGCACCAGCATTGTGTTCGCGGCCTGCCAGCCCGACCCATGCAACACGAACCGCTCCTCTTCGATTTCCTGCGGCCGAGGAAAGGAGAAGATTGCATCGTCATTGCGGGAGACGATGGTGAACAATTCATGCAGCGGTCGGCCTTTCGCCTCTTCGGAAAGCCAACCGATCATGTTCTCCGCAGCCGGATTGAGAGACGTGACAGCTCCCTTTACATCCGTGGTGATGACGGCATCGCCGATGGAACGCAGCGTGACCTGGGACAGTTCATGCTCCCTGAACAGCCTGTCCTCCGCGATCTTGCGATCCGTGATGTTCTGGACCTGCGCAACGACGTGCAGAGGCGCACCATCGAAATCTCGAACCAGAGATACGTTCAGGATCGCGTGGATCTCATGCCTATCCTTGTGGATGTAGCGCTTTTCCATCGTGTAAGCGACCCGTGTCCCAGCCAGCATGTCCTTGAAGGAACGAAGATCTGCGGCCAGATCGTCCGGATGCGTGATGTCCTGGAAGGACAAAGTGTCGAACTCGGCTTCCGTATAGCCCAACATGATGCAGAGCGCGGGATTGACCTGGAGGATGCGTCCCTCAGGGCTGACGATGGCCATGCCGATCCCTGCCGACTGGAACGCTCCGGCAAAGCGCGCCTCGCTTTCCTTCAACCGCAACTCGAGGCGATGGCGCTCGCTGATATCCGACACGAGGACAAAGAAACCGCGGATCGTGCCGTCCTCCGCGCGGTCGGGCGAATAGCTGCCCTGAACATAGCGGGGACCGGTCGCGGTAATGAGGCTCTCCTCATAGAGGATAGGCTCGCCGGCAAGGACGCGCTCGATAAACGGCTTCAAACGCGTGTAATTGCGATCGCCGACAACGCTTCGGATCGTTTGGCCTCGGATCGACAGTGGGTCGACCCCATACCAATCCTTGTAGGCGTTGTTGTTGAAAAGATAACGTTCATCGCAATCGACATAGGCCATCAGAGCCGGAACGTTATTGAGAATTGAAATTCCGAGAAGTTTCGACAAATGTATGGTTCTGCTTGAAGGTCGGCATGGCGGAACTTTACAGGATGGCGTAGCGGAAACTCAAATGATTGTTTGCCATGGCCTCACAACTCGCATGTGATGATTGAGCAAGTTTTTCTGTAATCCGCCGAGCGTTACCCTATCGGATTTCAAGGAAACATCGCTTAAGCGAGGGGCCATCCAATTCGGCAGAAATTGCCATGGATTGCGCGGGTTCTTAATCCGGCCGACACTTGCCTATGCCAGGCGCCACGTTGAGACGCTGAGCAAAGCACTTGGTTGCTGTCAAAAAGAACCTGTCCCATTGCTAGGACAGGTTCAGTCATCTCCTCGTCTTTCGGAGTGTCGCTCCAAAAGCATCTTACGTTAAGTCATACGGCCAAGCTGCAGTCAATTTCCATTGCCGGCAACCATACGAAAGAGCCAAAAGGCTTTCTAATTAATCTAAAGTATTACTACTTTAGAGACAGATAAAAATTCTACAAAACCTGCACGTGTTGCACCGTGGCAATAGCTATTTTTAATATTCATCTCCTATTATCCCTTCGTGAATCCTCTTGAAGGAACCCGAACCTATGAAAAAGCTCGTTGTTAGCCTTCTTACCTGTACGGCAACCATGGCTCTTGCTGCCACCGCCGCAACGGCTGCCGACCTCCCGGTCCGAGCCGCTCCTCCGGTCATTGCCCCTATTCCGATCTTCACCTGGACGGGCTTCTATGCCGGTGTGAACGTCGGCGGAGCCTGGAGCAACAATAACAATCATGATGATTTTGGCGGCAGTGTCTTCATCCCTGCCGGAACGTTCCCAGGGGCATTCGCCACGACATCCGGCACGCTCTCGGGATTTGGATTCGGCAACGGAGGCAACCAGAGCGGCTTCACCGGCGGCGGCCAGGTCGGCTACAACTATCAGGTCGGCTCGTTCGTCATCGGTGCGGAGACCGACATTCAGGGCATCGCCACGGACAATAACAACAACGACTTCTTCGGCTTTACGCCGACCTTCGCCGTTTTGACGGGCCCCGGCCTGCCACCCGGCACGGTCGTCGTCCCGAGCGGCGGTCTACGTGGCGTGGACTGGTTCGGCACGGTGCGTGTCCGTGCCGGTGTGGCCTTTGACCGCTGGCTGGTCTATGCCACGGGTGGTTTCGCCTATGGCGGCGGCGGTGGCGGCAACAACAATTTCTGCGGCGGCTTCGTCAATTGCAGCAACGACGATACCCGCACCGGATGGACGGCCGGCGGCGGCGTCGAATATGCCTTCACCAACAACTTCACGGCACGTGTCGAAGGTCTGTGGGTTCAGTTGGACAATAACAACAACCGCTTCGCCGGCACGACGTTCGATCCCGTCACCAGAGCGCTCTTCGTGGGCGGCGGCAATCGCGGAGACCATGAGTTCGGCGTGGTTCGTGCCGCTGTAAACTACAAGTTCAGCACTTACTAACTAAGTCCTGTCGCGTTCACGATGGAAAAGGCCCGGGCTTGCCCGGGCCTTAATTTTTTGGAGCAGGCGGTATCGATGTCACCATCGACTGATGGTGGTTTCGGTCTCAAAGAGCGATGCGGTCTGATCGGGCGCTCAATAGCCGCCCTGGGTTTCGCGGAGCCAACGAAGATTGGGGTAACCGGCGGCGGTGCATACGGGCGGCCCCTGAAGGCATGAGGGCCAAAGTTCCGGGCCGGCAGCATAAGGACCGCTAGGCACTCCAATGGCGCCGGTGACGCCAGGTTCATATGGAACCACGGCGCGTTGTCCATAATAGACGCGCCTTCCAGAATATTGCCTCGGAGCTGACGCGACTTGGTGGGCCGCTTGGTCTTTCTGAAGAAACGCCTGCATTTCGTCCGGCGACAAAGCTTCGGCGGCTAACGCGGCCGATGCAGAACCTGCACCAACCACCACGACCGCTAAGGTTGTGAAGATGAATTTACGCATGGGAGCCTCTTTCTGAAGGGCAACGAGTCAACGTCACCTGCGAAACCCACGTTCCCCATCCACGGCCAGAATCCAGGCTCGTCACCATAGTGTGAAGGGAGCCGACGATTTCACGCCGAGGGTCAAGATCGACGGGGAATCCTCGGAGCGGCGATCCATTCATGCCTGCAGCCTGATTGCCGGACCGTCTCATCTCGAAAACCAGACGCCGGAAGCCTGCTCGCCCACAGGAGCGACAGGAGAGCGCTGGCGCATGAGGATCGGCCTGACTCGATGAAGACCCGCCGGAATCGCGCCGTCTTCATGCGAGCTAGGACTGCAAAGCCGTGACATCGTCTAGCAAGACCGAACGAGCGATCCGCAACACCGACTCATTGTCATTGAGGAGAAGAATGGTGCCGCAAGAGGGATTCGAACCCCCGACCCCCTCATTACGAATGAGGTGCTCTACCAGCTGAGCTATTGCGGCGTCACGATCATGCGATCAGAGAGCGCGACCTCATAACCTCAAGGCTAGCGCTTGGCAAGGGACGATTGCCGAAGATGGCGCGGCATCGATCGCCTCACCATATCGAGAAGGCTCCGCGGCGGGCGGGAACTGCTTCTTCCTTCGGCCTGGGGACGTCCGGCGGCGTCGCCGGAAAGACGACCGGTTCAGGCCGCGGCGGGGATGCATTGTCCCTCATCGGCGTCGCCGACGGGCTTGGCTTCGCCTCCTCTTCGCTCTCCGCGATGGCGGGGCGGCCTTCCGAGGCCGGCTGGACAGGGATATGTGACACCTCCTCGGTCGCTGCGACGGGCAGAGCCTTGGGCTCGTCGTCGAGATCGGCGGTCACATCGTCGCTCATGGCGATTTCGGGGGCCACGAGCACATCGGGAGGCGCCTGCCAGACGAAGGCATCGAGGCGGCCCGTAACGGGCGAGATCGGCGCCCATTGGTCGGACACGACCCCGTCCGCGATCCAGGCGGGATCGCGCGGCGCGCGCGTGGCGCGGGCAAGCCATTCCCGTCCGCGGCCGGTCGCGCCGTGCTCGGCCTGCTCCAGATCCGACATGAGCAGGCAGACACGCATGGACGGGCGCTCGACCAGGAGAGGCTGG
This sequence comes from Microvirga sp. 2TAF3, assembly GCF_052114965.1. NCBI lineage: Bacteria > Pseudomonadati > Pseudomonadota > Alphaproteobacteria > Hyphomicrobiales > Methylobacteriaceae > Microvirga > Microvirga sp. 2TAF3. Next base: position 125,285 of record NZ_JBFRFT010000006.1, read on the forward strand.
AGGGCAGCGCGGGCGCGGGCGAATTCGCGCGCATCCAGAGCGGCGCGAGCCACGGCGAGCCGTCCTTCCGGCGCACCGTTGGAGAGCTTCATCAGGGTCTCGGCGCGCTTGAGCCGGTCGAAGGCCGAATCGCCGGGGCGCAGGTTGAGATAGACTTCCGCAAGATCCGGGTGGGGGTGGCTGCGCCAGGCCGTCTCCACCACCTTGGCGGCGCGGCGTAGATCCCCCTTGTCCGACAGGATACGCCCGGCAAGGGCGGCGGCCGGGATCAGCGTCGGCGCGAGTTTCAAGGCATCCTGAGCGCTGTTCAAGGCGCCCTCCCGGTCGTGCTCGACCCGGTCGAGCGCATCGGCCGTGAGGAGCACGGCCCGATGGCGCTTCGCCGTAGGCTTGTCGAGAAGGCCGAGCGAGGCCCGGCGCTCCACGGATTCCAGCGCTCCGCGCCAGTTGCGTTCCGCGCAGCGTGCCTCGAGAACCGCATCGCTCGCCCAGGTGGCGGCGGGCGCGAGCCGGACGGCCTCGGCGGCATATTCGCGGGCCGCCAGGGCATCGCCGCGACGACGGGCCTCGACGAACAGGCCGCGCAGGCCGAGCACGCGGGTGTCGTCTTCCTCCATCATCTGGGTGAAGGCAGCTTCGGCCGCCGCCCGGTTGCCGGACACCTGGGCCGCCTGCGCCTTGAGGAGAAGCGTCAGCGGCTCATGGCCGAGAAGCCGCTCGGCCTCTCCGGCATAACGGCGCGCGGCGATCGGATCGCCCGCGCCGACGGCCACCATGCCCCGCGACACGGCCTGATAGCCCCGTGCGCGACGCCGCGCGCGGGAGGCGAAGGTCAGGCGGGAGGGAAGACGCAAGATCGTGGTCACTCCGGCCCAGAGCAGCGCCAGGATCAGGGCGATGGCGGCCAGGGCAACCGCGGCGACCGCCACCGAGGTCTGCAGCTCGTAGCCGCCGAAGGTGACGAGGACGGTGCCGGGACGATCGGCGAGCCAGACGGCGCCGAAAGCCGCGACGCAGAGAAGACCGATGAAGACAAGAGCGCGCCACATGCTGGCCTGATCCTTATTGCTGCGCCGGACGATTGAGGGCGGCAAGGGCATCCTTGGCGAGGGCCTGGGCGGCCACATCGGCTTCGGCCCGGGCCTTCGCCTTCCGCCCCCATTCCTCGGTGATCCGCCGCGACGGTTCAGGCAGGGCCGCCCAGGCGGCCACCGCCTCCGGCACATTGCCCCGTTCGAGCGCCTGATCGATACGGGCGACGAGGCCCGGCACGCCGGTGGAGCCCGGCTCGTTTACCGGGCGGATGGTCACGATCCGGTCGGCCATGCGCCAGAACCGGTCGGTCCAGCCGCCGGCCGCCGCGCGGTCGTCGCGCAGGATCGCAGCGCTCAGAGACTTGAAGCTTTGCGAAAGTTCCGCCGCCGTCGGCGCTCCCTGCTGCGCGAAAGGCTCGAGCGGAGCCAGGCGCCCGGAATCGCTCTCGATCTTCCTGAGAGCCGCAAGCACGTCGGCATAAGGGACACCCTGACGCAGGGCATCGTTCAGGCGCTCGGTGAGAGAGATGCGGATCGCGGCAAGCGTCGTGTCGTCCGGACCTTTGGCGACCTCCTGGGACAGGGTCGCAAGGCGCTGGTCGTTCTCGGCCACGCGGCTGTCGAGATTCTGCACCGATTGCTGCAGGGCCTGCGCCGATTCGGCACTCTGCTGTGTCCCTCGCGTCTGTGTCCGGACCTGTCCTTCCAGGGCGGCGAGACGATCGGACAGGTCCTTCAAGGCCGCATCGTTTTGTGGAGCCGATGTCTGAGGCACCGGCCGGTTCATCGCCTCGTCGGCCCGTGCCGCGGCCTGCTCCGCCGCGCCCTGGGCGGTTTGCAGGCGCTGATCGACGGAGGCGCGGGCCTCCTCCAGCGCCTTGATGCGGCTGTCGAGCGCCTGGGTATTGGCCGGCTGGCCAAGAGCCGAGATGCGCTGCTCGATCCGGGTCAGGCGCTGGTCGTCCTGGACCGGCGTCCGCCAGCTCTGCAGACCGTAGACGAGGCCGGCTCCAACAAGTCCGCCGAGCAGGCCCGCTCCGATCAGGGGACCCGGCGACGTGCGCCGGGGCGGCTCCGCCGGAGGTGGCGGCGGAGGCGGAGGGGGGTTCGAGGCTGCGGGCTTTGCGTCGATCGTGTCCGATTCCGGCTTCGCCTCGATCGAATCCTTGCCAGGTCCTGAATCAAGCGAGGCTTCCGATTCCGCCATGGCCTCCGTCACGAGCCGCTCGACCTCGTCCGGTGCCTGCTCCGCATGCTGCCCGTCGTCGAGCACCGTCGCCTCGAGATCGATCGTTGCCGGCTCGCGCCGGGGCTTCTTGCGGGAGGATTTCGAAGCTTTGGAATCAAATGAATCGGTCACGGGTCACTCTTGATATGCAAATGAGGCAAGCTTGAGCGCGGCCTTTCGTTCCCTTTTAAGGAGAGATCGTAAAGGAAGAGATCATAGGCGTCACGGGAGCGTAGCCAGAAGCGCCAGAAGCGCATCCTCATCGGGCCGCGACGCGGCAAGCGTCGGAATTCCAAGGGCTTCGAAGGGAGCAGCCACATCGTCCGAAAGGCACAGATGCAGGACGGTCCGAAGGATAGATGTCAGGCCTGCCTCCTCTGTCAGCCGGATGAAGAGCTCCGTGCTCCGCCGGGAATAATGGAGCGCGGCATCGATCCGACCAGTGCGCAGGGCCTCGACGGCGGCAAGAGAAAGGTTCTCGACAGCCTCGGCCTCATAGGCTTCCCATTGCTCCACCCGGAAACCGGCGGCGCGCAACGAGGCGGCCGGTTCATCCTTGTGATGCCGGGCGGTGACGTGCAGCAGGGACCTGCCGGGCTCGAGGCGGCCGCGGATCAGCGCGGAGAGGGATTTCGCATCGCCCTCCGCCACCGCAATGGACGTAAATCCCGCCTCCCGTACCGCGCCGGCGGTGCGCTCGCCGACGGCGAAGACGGGGTAATGCTTGTCCCTCAGGACTGCCAGGGCCGGGCCCGCATGGATACTCGTGACGATGAGGGCATCCCAGGACCCGACGGGCTTGGGGTCGTCCGTGGACACGATCCGGGTGACGGGAGCGAGGATCGCCTCGTGGCCCAGGTCCGCAAGCCGTCCGGCCGTACGTTCGGCGTCGTCCTGCGAGCGTGTGACGAGAATCCGCATCAGGTATCGAGGAATCCGGCCGGCATGCGGGAGCGCAGATCGAGTCCTGCCTCGTGGCCCAAGGCGGCGGCATCGGCGGGAGCGCCGCGCCGGATGACCTCGAGAGCATCCGATCCGTCGGGCCGCAGCACGAGGCCGCGGATTTCGAGCTCGCCGCCGACGAGCCTAGCATGGCCCGCAATCGGCGTGCGGCACGACCCGTCGAGAACCGTGAGGAACGCCCGCTCCGCAGCGAGCGCATAACCGGTCTGCGCATCGAGAATCAGCCGCAGCATCTGCAGGACCCGCTCGTCCCCCGCGCGGGCGGCGATGGCGATGGCACCCTGCCCCACGGCGGGCAGGAAATCGTCGGTGTCGAGAATGGCCGTGACATGGTCGGTCAACCCGAGCCGCCGCAGCCCCGCCATGGCGAGAAGCGTGGCATCCACCTCGCCGCGATCGAGCTTCGCCAGCCGCGTCTCCACATTGCCGCGAAGCAGCACGACCTTGAGATCCGGCCGCAGGCGGCGCACCTCGGCCTGCCGCCGCAGGGAGGCGGTGCCAACCACCGCACCCTCCGGCAGATCGCGGAGGGATTTCGCCCGCCGGCTGATGAATACATCGCGCACGTCCTCACGCGGCAGATAGCCCGCGATCACGATGCCCTCCGGCAGGACGGTCGGCAGATCCTTGGCGGAATGGACGGCGAGATCGATGGAGCCTTCGAGAAGCGCGATGTCGAGCTCTTTCGTGAACAGCCCCTTGCCCCCGGCCTCCGAGAGGGCCCGGTCCTGAATCGTGTCGCCCGTCGTCTTGATGAGTTGCAGCGGCAATTGTTCGGGCGCAAAGCCATGAGCGGCGCCAAGGCGCCTTTGCGTCTCATGGGCCTGGGCCAGCGCCAGAGGGCTGCCTCGCGTTCCAATGACCAGGGCGATTGAATCGGCCATTCTGACTGTCTTCTCCTGTCGAATGAGATCGGTGTTTGATCTTGTATGGCGGGGCGGACTATAGGGGGAGGACAGGCGGGCCGTGAAGCCCGAAAGATCAGCTTAAGAGCATGATCCGGCAAAGTGGGAACCGGTTTGCCGAAGAGATCATGCTCCAACCGAACCACAGCTTGAACGATCATGCGCATTCTCGGGATTGAGACGACCTGCGACGAGACCGCTGCCGCCGTAGTCGGCGTGGGCTTCGACGGACGCGGCGAGATCCTCTCCAATGAGGTTCTGAGCCAGATCGCCGAACATGCCCGCTATGGCGGCGTGGTGCCGGAGATCGCGGCCCGGGCCCATGTGGAGGTGGTCGACCGCCTCGTCGCACGGGCCCTGAAGAACGCGAACTGCACCATCAACGACATCGACGGCATCGCCGCCGCGGCGGGCCCCGGCCTGATCGGCGGCGTGCTGGTGGGCCTCACCACCGCAAAGGCCCTCTCCCTCGTCACCCGCAAGCCGCTGATGGCCGTGAACCATCTGGAGGCGCATGCGCTGACCGCGCGCCTCACGGACGGCATCGGCTTTCCCTATCTCCTGCTGCTTGCCTCGGGTGGGCATACCCAGCTCGTGGCGGTGAAAGGCGTCGGCGATTACGTGCGCCTCGGCACCACCATCGACGATGCCATCGGCGAGGCCTTCGACAAGGTGGCGAAACTGCTGGGCCTGCCCTATCCCGGCGGCCCGCATGTGGAAAAGGAAGCCGCAAAAGGCAATCCGGAACGGTTCAACCTGCCCCGCCCGATGATGGGCAGGCCCGAGCCGAATTTCTCCCTCTCGGGCCTGAAGACCGCCGTGCGGCTGGAGGCCGAGCGCATCGCGCCCCTGACCCAGAGCGACGTGGCCGATCTCTGCGCCAGCTTCCAGGCCGCCATCGTCGACGCGGTGGTGGACCGTACCCGCGTGGGCCTGCGCGCGTTCCGCGACATCGCGGGCCATCCGACCGCCCTCGTGGTGGCGGGTGGCGTTGCCGCCAACCAGGCCATGCGCCAAGCCCTGCAGCGCCTTGCGGTCGAAACGGGCCTGCGTCTGATCGCCCCGCCCCTGTCCCTGTGCGGCGATAACGGCGCGATGATCGCCTGGGCCGGGCTCGAGCGCCTGCGGCTCGGCCTGATCGACGATATTTCCGCCCCGGCCCGCGCCCGCTGGCCGCTCGATTCGAGCCGCGACGAAGCCGGAGCGAAGGCATGATGCAGCCCTGCCCGGACGAAATCCGCACCGAGCGCCTGATCCTGCGCCGCTGGCGCGACACGGATAGGCCCGGTTACGCGCGCCTCAACGCCGATTCCCACGTGATGCGCTTCTTCCACAAGATGCGCACCCGGGAGGAGAGCGATACGGAAGCGCAATGGCTCGACGACCGCTTCGCACTCGACGGCTTCGGTCCCTGGGCGGTGGAAGCACCCGGTATCGCCGACTTCATCGGCTTCGTTGGAATCTGGCGCATCGTGCGCGAACTGCCCTTCACGCCCGCCGTCGAGATCGGCTGGCGGCTCGATCAACCCTATTGGGGCAAGGGCTATGCGGTAGAAGCCGCGAAGTCCTCTCTGAAGGATGTCTTCAGCCGCACCGATCTTGCCGAGATCGTCGCCTATACCGCCGTGCAGAACGAACCTTCCCGCCGGGTGATGGAAAAGCTTGGCATGGTGTATGACCCGGCCGATGATTTCCCGCACCCCGCCGTGCCCGAGGATCATCCGCTTCGAATGAGCGTGCTCTACCGCTTGTCCCGGCACGCGTTTCTCGCATCCGATCCGTCGTAAGTCCGAGGCGATCTTATGGGAACGATCGGCATCGCCGGAGCCGGAGCCTGGGGCACAGCCCTTGCGAATGTCGCGGCCCTGGCCGGCAACGACGTGATTCTCTGGACGCGAAGCCCCGAACAGGCGGCCACCCTTGCCGCCACGCGGATGAACGAGCGCTTCCTGCCCGGCATCCGCCTGCACGAGAGCATCCGGCCGACCTCCGCCCTCTCCGACCTTGCCGGCGCCGAGGCCGTCCTTCTTGTCACGCCCGCGCAGACGACGCGGGAGATGGCGGCGGCCCTTGGCCTCATGCTCCCGCGCGAGACGCCGCTCGTGCTCTGCGCCAAGGGCATCGAGCGTGAGACCGGCGCTTTCCTTTGCGATGTGGTCGAGGCCGTCCGTCCCGGGGGGGCCGTGGCCGTGCTCTCGGGACCGAGCTTCGCCGACGACGTCGCGCGGGGCCTGCCGACCGCCGTGACGCTCGCCTGCAAGGACCCGGTTCTTGCCGAGACCATCGCCACCGCTCTCTCCGGCCCGACTTTCCGCGTCTATCACCGCACCGATGTGCGCGGCGTCGAGATCGGCGGAGCGGCCAAGAACGTGCTTGCCATCGCCTGCGGCGCCGTGGCGGGGCGGGGCCTTGGCGAGAGCGCCAAGGCGGCCCTGATCGCGCGCGGCTTCGCCGAGCTTCTGCGCTTCGCCCGCGCCTATGGCGGCGAGGCGGAGACGCTGATGGGACTCTCGGGTCTCGGCGATCTCGTGCTGACCTGCTCGACCGCCCAGTCCCGCAATTTCGCCTTCGGCATGCGCCTCGGCCAGGGCCTCTCCCCCGAGGCCGCCGCCGGCGGCAAGCTGGTGGAGGGCGCGGCCACCGCGAGCGCCCTCGTGACGCTGGCGCGTGCGAAGAACATCGACATGCCCATCGCGGAAGCGGTCGAGCGAGTGCTCAGCGGTTCCTCGACCATCGACCAGGCCGTCGACGCCCTGATGAACCGTCCGATCAAATCCGAGCATTGAGGAGAACTATGGCTCACTGGCTCTACAAGTCCGAACCCTCTGTCTGGTCCTGGGACGCCCAGGTCGCCCAAGGGGACAAGGGAACGTTCTGGAGCGGCGTGCGCAACCACGTCGCCAAGCAGAACATGATGGCGATGAAATTAGGTGAACAGGGCTTCTTCTATCACTCCAACGAGGGCAAGGCCGTTGTCGGCATCGTCGAGGTGATCAAGGAGTACTACCCCGACCATACGGATGAGACCGGCAAGTTCGGCATGGTCGACATCAAGGCGTTAAAGCCGTTCAAGCGGCCTGTCACCCTCGACGAGATCAAGGCCGAGCCCAAGCTCAAGGACATGATCCTCGTCAACAATTCCCGCCTCTCCGTACAGCCGGTGACGGACGCGGAATGGACCCTCATCTGCAAGATGGGCGGATTGTAGGGAATCTCTCGCTGATGCCCTGCCTCTTGCCATTCCGGAGCCGCTCAACAGTTCCGAAATGATCGGCAAAAACGCAATAAACGACCAAAGTCCGATGTGCCTACGCTTGCCCGGGGCCTCGCTCTTTCCGTAAAGCTAGAGGCAACGAGCGCATCGTGCGGAAAAGTGGTCCCTACTTTTCGCACCGGACGATGCGCCTTGATCGAGGAGAGCATCGGATAATTCCAAAAGCGGAATCCACTTTCGGGTCCGATGCTTTAGGTACGAAGTCTGGGAGAAGCGCCATGCAAGACAAGTTCTACGACGTGCCACCGGAATGGAGCCGCCGCGCCTATCTGGACGATGCCGGTTACCAGGCGAAATATGCGGCTTCCGTCAAGGATCCGGACGCCTTCTGGGCCGAGGAGGCCAAGCGCATCCACTGGTTCAGGCAGCCGACCCGGATCAAGAACACCAATTTCGGCCCCGGCGACGTCTCGATCCGCTGGTTCGAGGACGGCACCACCAATGTCGCCTATAACTGCGTCGACCGGCATCTCGAGACCCGAGGCGATCAGGTCGCGATCATCTGGGAAGGCGACGATCCTTCCCAATCGAAGAAGATCACCTATCGCCAATTGCATGACGAGGTCTGCCGCATGGCCAATGTCATGCGCAACCGCGGCGTGAAGAAGGGCGACCGGGTCACGATCTACATGCCGATGATCCCGGAAGCGGCTTACGCGATGCTCGCCTGCGCGCGGCTGGGAGCGGTCCATTCCGTGGTGTTCGGCGGCTTCTCGCCCGATTCGCTCGCCGGGCGCATCGAGGATGCGAAATCGGCCTTCGTCGTCACGGCGGACGAGGGCCTGCGCGGCGGGCGCAAGGTGCCGTTGAAGGACAACGTGGATGCCGCCATCGCCAGCGTCGGCGGCGTCGATCACGTGCTTGTGGTGCGCCACACCGGCTCAGCCATCAACATGGTCCCGGGCCGGGACGTCTATTACGACGAAGCCGCGCAGATGGTGACCACCGAGTGCCCGGCCGAGGAGATGAATGCGGAAGATCCGCTCTTCATCCTCTACACGTCAGGCTCGACCGGAAAGCCGAAGGGCGTGCTGCACACGACCGGCGGCTATCTCGTCTACACGGCGATGACCCATCAATACGTCTTCGACTACCATGACGGCGACGTCTATTGGTGCACGGCCGATGTGGGCTGGGTCACGGGCCATTCCTACATCCTCTACGGCCCGCTCGCGAATGGCGCGACCACGCTGATGTTCGAAGGCGTGCCGACCTATCCGTCGATCTCGCGTTTCTGGGACGTGATCGACAAGCACAACGTCAACATCTTCTATACCGCGCCGACCGCCATCCGCTCCCTGATGCAGGCGGGCGAGGAGCCGGTGAAGAGGACCTCGCGCAAGTCGCTTCGCCTTCTCGGCAGCGTCGGCGAGCCGATCAATCCGGAAGCCTGGGAATGGTATTACCGCGTGGTCGGCGACAGTCGCTGCCCCATCGTCGATACCTGGTGGCAGACCGAGACCGGCGGTATCCTGATCACGCCGCTTCCCGGCGCGACCAAACTGAAGCCGGGCTCGGCCACCCGCCCCTTCTTCGGCATCGTGCCTCAGGTCGTGGATTCGGAGGGCAAGGTGCTGGAAGGCGCGACCGAGGGCAATCTCGTCATCGCCGATTCCTGGCCGGGCCAAATGCGCACGGTCTATGGCGATCATGAGCGCTTCGTGCAGACCTACTTCTCCACCTATCCGGGCAAGTACTTCACCGGCGACGGCTGCCGCCGCGATGCAGATGGCTATTACTGGATCACCGGCCGCGTCGACGACGTGATCAACGTCTCCGGCCACCGCATGGGCACGGCGGAGGTGGAATCCGCCCTCGTCGCCCATCCGAAGGTGTCGGAAGCGGCGGTCGTCGGCTATCCGCACGACATCAAGGGCCAGGGCATCTACGCCTATGTCACCCTGATGGCGGGCGAAACGCCCTCCGAGGATTTGCGCAAGGAGCTCGTCGCCTGGGTGCGCAAGGAGATCGGCCCCATCGCCTCGCCGGACCTGATCCAGTTCGCGCCCGGCCTGCCCAAGACCCGCTCGGGCAAGATCATGCGCCGGATCCTGCGCAAGATCGCCGAGGACGAGTTCTCGAATCTCGGCGACACCTCGACGCTCGCCGACCCGGCCGTCGTCGACGATCTCGTCACCAACCGCCAGAACAAGCGGACACAAGCTGCCTAACGGCTTCGCCGATCACGCAAGAACGTCGTCCCGGGGCCGCACAGGCGGAGCCCGGGATCGTCCGTCGGGTCAGGCGCCTGTCCCAGCATGCGATCCCGGATCGCCTATGGCGTCCGGAATGACGGTGTCGGCCGAAGCCCTCGGCTCTTGAGCCTTTGAGTTTCGAACATTACGATGGACGCTTCCACAAGGAGTTCTCCATGTCCTTGAAGCGGCTGTTCACCGAACATCCCGACTCCGTCGGCGAGACCTATTTCGAGCATATGGGCGTCGCCCTCGGCTTCGCCTGGCCGCTCCTCGGCGCGGGCCTGGCTGCTCTCGTCCATGCCTTCCTGCCCTTCCTGTGCGTGACCACAGCGAGCGCCACGGTGAAGCGGCTTTATGCGCGCATGACGAACCGCGCGCCGCGACCCGCTCCGCAGGTCGCGAAAGACGGCATGCTGGCCTGGGATCCGGTGATCTGATGTTTCGATAACCGGTGAGGCAAGTGGAATTCGGTCGGCCGCAAGGATCTTGCGGCGAAAGAATACCCACTGAGTACCCCCTTCGCAGGATTATCCTCTAAGATCAGGAACACTCACCGCTCCTTTTGCGTCTCGACCCTATACGGCAGGAGGATCGGGACATGGGCAGGCGGATGGTCGTCGTCATCGCTTTGGCAACGGGCGTCATCGGTCTTAGCGGCGTGGCACAGGCCCGCGAGCTAGTCCCCTTCTCCGGAGCCGCAGCCCCCGGCACCATCCTGATCAGGACGGCGGAGCGGCATCTCTATTACGTGCGTAACGACGGCACGGCCCTGCGCTACAAGGTTGCCGTGGGCCGTCTCGGCAAGCAATGGTTCGGCGAGGCGCGGGTCGACGGCAAATACGTTCGACCGGCCTGGTCGCCTCCCGATGAGGTGAGGCGCGACAACCCGAGGCTTCCGTACGTCATTCCCGGCGGCGCGCCGAACAACCCGATGGGGGCTCGCGCCATCACCCTCGACCGCGGCCAATACGCCATTCATGGCACCAACCGCCCGAGCTCGATCGGCACCTACGCATCCTATGGCTGCATCCGCATGTTCAACGAGGATATCGTGGATCTCTATGAGCAGGTCGGCGTGGGGACGCGAGTGGTGGTGGAGCGGTGACGGGACTATCCGCTGCCATTCCGGGGCGCCGAAGGCGAGCCCGGGATCCGTGGCCAGCAACATCTCATCGATACAAATCCGCCCGGCTCGACGGCACGCCGGATGGCCCGCGCGTGCGCTTGGAGGCGAGGGTCTGGTTGACGCCGATCACGCCGCGCTCGAAGCCGAGCGACACGCCCGCGAGATAGAGAAGCCAGGCGCGTGTCGTCTCGGGGCCGACCTCGGCTTCCGCCGCCGCCCGATTCGCGCTCAGGTTCTCCCACCACAGGCGCGTGGTGCGCTGGTAGTGCTCGCGCCAGGCCTCCACGTCGTGCACCTCGAAGCCGAAGCGTTCGAGATTGGACACCGACATGCCGAGATGGTCGAGCTCCGCGCCGGGGAAGATGTAGCGCATGATCGCCTTGGCTTCGGGCTTCAGGCGGCCGAAAGCCTTGTCCGAGCGCTTGGCCCGCCGCGCGATGGTGTGATGGAGATACAAGCCCCGCGGCCTCAGCAACCGATGCACGGTCTGGAAATAGGTGGGGTGGTTGGCGATCCCCACATGTTCGAACATGCCGATTGAGGAGATCTTGTCGAACTCGCCCTCCATCTGGGTGAAGTCCTTGAGGATCACTTCGACCCGGTCCTGAAGGCCGAGCCGCGCGATCTTCCCCCGCGCGAGCGCCGCCTGCTCCTCGGCGAGCGTCACGCCGGTCGCCTTGACCCCGTAATGCTGGGCCGCATGGCAGATCAGGGCGCCCCAGCCGCAGCCGATGTCGAGCAGGCGCTCTCCGGGCTTCAGGCGCAGCTTGCGGCAGATCATGTCGAGCTTGTCCCGTTGCGCGCGGGCGAGATCGTCGTGCCAGTCCGGTTGGAAATAGGCGCAGGTATAGACCATCTCCGGATCGAGGAAGAGCCGGTAGAAGTCGTTCGACACGTCGTAGTGATAGGCGATGTTCGCCTTGTTGGTGGATGGCTTGCCGTCCCGGGAGCCGGTGCCCTCCCTCGGCCGGTCGAGGGGGCGCGGCATGTCGGCGGGCGCGCGCAGGAAATGATAGGCTGCCTTGAGGGCCTTCAGCTTGCTCACGCTCTTCAGGCGGCGTCCCGCCTTCTGGGGACGCTGATCCGCGAGATCGAAGATGGTGCCGTTCTTCAGGTCCAGCAGGCCCGCCACATGGGCGTTGACGACCGTATCGAGCTTCGGGCGCCGCAGGAGGGCAGCAATCACGTTCTCGCGCCTGATGACGAGGCGCATCGCATAGGAAGGCAGATCGCGCGGTACCGTCGATCCGTCCCACAATTCAAAGCCGAATTTCAGATCGAGCGCACGATGCGCCTCTTCAAGAAGATTCCGGAGAATCTCCAGCCGCCCCGCCCCGTTCATGGCCCCTCCCATTTTAAAAACACCGTAACGGGAGGTTGCTTGAGGGACAATTATTCGTTTGGAGCCTGCCGGACGAAGGATGAGACGGCTGGCACAAATGTGACATGGGCGCCGCGGAAAACTCAAAAGTCGGTAGCGAGACCCTTGACCTCCCAATCCTCGTAGCGGACCGGCTCGAGACCACCGCGGCCGCGATGTTCCTTCTGCTTTGCCAGTTCCGCAGCCTTCGCGTCGATCTCCCGACGGCGCGTTGCCGCTTCCTTGAGCGCCCGTTCGGCCGCGGGAGAGAGGGTTTTGCCGGGGGCTGCGCCTTCGAGGGGACTATCGAGGCTTGTGTCGGGGGTGTCGTTCGTGCTCATGAAGCGCCTTATGCCAGTTCTGCGGGCCTCTTGCGAGATCTTGGAGCGGCCTGAACCATCCCCACATAGGGATAGCCCGATCCCTACGACGTGGAGACCGCGATGAACACCGTCAAGACCGCCATGCTGCTGGCAGCGCTGACCGCCCTTTTCGGGGTCGTCGGCTACATGCTCGGCGGTGCGACCGGCATGATGATCGCGCTCGGGATTGCGGTCGCGACCAACCTTTACGCCTACTGGAATTCGGACCGGCTCGCGCTTGCCGCCTATAACGCGATCGAGGTCGACGAGCGCACGGCGCCGGATCTCGTCCGCATGGTGCGGGAACTCGCCAACCGCGCGGGCCTGCCGATGCCGCGGGTCTACATCATGCAGAATCCGCAGCCGAACGCCTTCGCCACCGGGCGCAACCCGGAGAACGCGGCGGTGGCCATCACTACCGGTCTTCTCGACATGCTCTCGCCCGACGAGGCGGCGGGTGTGATCGCGCATGAGCTGGCCCATATCAAGAATCGCGACACCCTGACCATGACGGTGAGCGCGACCATCGCCGGCGCTATCGCAAGTCTCGCCCAATTCGGAATATTCTTCGGCGGGCGCGGCAACGACAGGCCCAACGCCATCGTCATGCTGCTGACCGCCATCATCGCGCCGCTCGCCGCCATGATCATCCAGATGGCGATCAGCCGCTCGCGCGAATATGACGCCGACCGGATGGGCGCGGCCATCGTCGGCCAGCCGCTGGCGCTCGCATCGGCGCTCGCCAAGATCGCGGGCGGCGTGGCACATGTGCCCAACATGGATGCGGAACGCCATCCGGCGACCGCACCGCTTTTCATCATCAACCCTCTCTCGGGCCGTGGCATGGACAACCTGTTTTCGACTCACCCGGCGACCGAAAACCGGATCGCCGCCCTCCAGGCCCTGGCCCAGGAAATGGGCGCCGCCGCGCCGCAGGCCGGCTTTACGCGCACGGCCCCGTCGAGCCCGTGGAACTCTTCCACCCGTCGCGGTCCCTGGGGTTGAGCATCGTGGACCGCACCGACACACAGGCGGGCCTCGGCCCGCGCCGCCTCGCCTGGAATGCCGTCAACGAAACCCTGAAGCGGCGCGTACCCTTCGACGACGTGATGGAGGAACTGGCGCGCGACGAGCGCCTCTCCGCCCGCGACGAGGCGCTGGCACGGGCTATTGCCATCGTCACCTTCCGCCGCCTCGGCACCATCGGCTGGGCTTTGCGCGAACGGCTTTCCAAGGGCACGCGCGATGAACGCCTCCTGCATCTGCTCGCCATCGGCGCCGCGCAGATCCTGTTTCTCGATGTGCCCGATCACGCCGCCGTCGATACCGCCGTTCAGCTTGCGCAGGGCGACCACCGGCTCCGGCATGCGGGCGGCCTGATCAACGCCGTTCTGCGCCGGGTGGCGCGGGAGCGCGAGGCGATTCTGGCCACAGGCGACCCGTGGCTCGATACGCCGGGCTGGCTCGAACAGCGCTGGATCGCCCAATATGGCGAGGATGTCGCCGCGAAGATCGCCGAGGCGCATCGCTCGACCGCTTCGGTCGATCTGACGGTGAAGGCCGACGGCTCCGCCTGGGCCGAACGCGTCGGCGGGCTTCTTCTGCCAACTGGGAGCGTGCGGCTCACCGAACGTACCGCGATCCGCGACCTGCCGGGTTATGCGGAAGGTGGCTGGTGGGTGCAGGACGCCGCCGCCGCCCTGCCCGCACGCCTGCTCGCCCCGCAGCCGGGAGAGCGCATCGCCGATCTCTGCGCCGCGCCGGGCGGCAAGACCGCGCAACTGGCAGCGGCCGGTGCGGATGTGCTCGCCGTCGACCGTTCGGCCAAGCGCCTGAAGCGGCTCGATGAAAATCTCGCGCGCCTGGGCCTGAGCGCCCGAACGCGCGCCATCGATGCGGAAAAGCTCGACGAGCCGCCCTTCGACGCCATCCTCCTCGACGCGCCGTGCTCCGCCACCGGCACCATCCGCCGCCATCCCGACGTGGCCTGGACCAAGGGCGACGAGGACGTGGCGAAGCTCGCAGCCCTCCAGGCCCGCCTTCTCGACAAGGCAGCGGACCTGCTGAAAGTCGGCGGCCGCCTGGTCTATTGCACCTGCTCCCTCGAAGCCGAGGAAGGCGAGAGTCAGGCGGAAGCGTTTCTCGCCCGTCATTCCGATTTCGCGCGCCAGCCGATCGACGCCTCCGAGATCGGCGGATTGGCGGAATGCCTGACGCCGGAAGGCGATATGAGAACGCTGCCTTTCCATCTCATCCTGCCGGACAGCGACCGCAGCGGTCTCGACGGCTTTTTCGCGGCGCGGTTCGTGAAACAGCCGTCTCCATGACGTCACCGAACTTTCGGAGAGAGGCGGCGCGGCTTCAGGCGATGGGAGATATGCGCCTTAAGGTAGTATTTAGAATATTATCACATATACCTCTTCTGCACGGTTAAAACCCTGCCATCCTCCTCCAGAGACCAGGATTAATCCGTTCACGGTTACCCGATGTTAACCGAACGGCGAGCATTTCTTTCGTAAGCGATCGTTAACTTCAGTGAGATCAAGAGGAGCGCCGCGCGTGGATTGGGGGCCGGACCGCTGGCGGCTATATGGCCTCGCCTTACGCGAGACAGGCCGCGCCATGCGCGAGGCCGTAGTCTGGGGCGCGTCCAAGGTGTTTTTCGGCGCGCCGACGCCGACCCGCATGCTCTTCGCCCCGCAGGATCTGCGCACCGCCGATCCCACCATCGCCACCGATATCTATTCCGGCTTCTTCGCCTTCGCCGGCCGCGCCATTACCACGAGCGGACGCTCGCCCTTCGGCTTCGTGCCGCCGAGCCGTGCCTGGGGCGAGGCGCTCTACGGCTTCGGCTGGCTGCGGCACCTGCGCGCCGCCGGCACGGCGCTCGCCCAGGCCAATGCCCGTTCCCTGGTGGACGAGTTCGTCTCCTCCCGGCTCGGGGACCGGCGCATGGCCTGCGATACGCAGGTCATGGCAAGGCGGCTGATTTCCTTCATCAGCCAGTCGCCGCTCATCCTGGAAGGGGCGGATCACGGCTTCTATCAGCGCTTTCTCAAGATCATCGGCAACGGCGTGCGCGACCTCGAGCGCCATGTCCGCGCGGGCGTTCCGCCGCAGCAGCAGCTCATGGCCGCCATCGCGCTCTGCTATGCGGGCCTGTGCTGCGAGGGGCTGGACAAAACCCTGCGCCGGGCGACCCGCCTTCTCGTGCGTGAGCTCGACCGTCAGATCCTGGCCGATGGCGGCCACGCGAGCCGCAATCCGCGGATCCTCGTCGACCTGCTGTTCGATCTCCTGCCCCTGCGCCAGATGTTCGCCAGCCGCGAGGTCGATACGCCCGAAGCCCTGCTTCATGCCATCGACCGCATGTTGCCGATGGTGCGCCTGTTCCGGCACGGGGACGGCACCCTCTCCCATTTCAACGGCATGGGCGTAACCGCGGCCGATCATCTGGCGACGCTCCTGACCTATGACGACATGCGCAGCCAGCCGATCCATCACGCGCCGCATTCCGGTTACGAGCGCCTGGAGGCGGGATCCTCACTGCTGGTGGCGGATGTGGGCGCCGCTCCACCTCCCGCGTTGTCGTCGGAAGCCTGCGCAGGCTGCCTCTCCTTCGAGTTTTCGAGCGGCGCGCAGCGCATCGTGGTCAATTGCGGCACGCCCCGCATCGCCAACGACACCATCCTCCAGGCCTCGCGCTCGACGGTGGCGCATTCCACGGCCTCCATCAACGATGTCTCCTCGTGCCAGATCCTCAGCATCCGAGGCAGCTGGCTCGACCGGCTGGCGGCAGACTGGCTTCTGCGCCGGCTTGGCCCGGTGGTGGTGAGCGGCCCCGAGCGCGTGACGGCGGAGCGCGGCGAGCGCGATCATGTCCAGACTCTCGGGACGAGCCATGACGGCTATGCCAAGCGCTTCGGCCTGACCCATGAGCGCCGGATCCAGCTTTCGGCCGGAGGCGAAAGACTCGACGGCGAAGATCTTTTCTGGGGCGAAGGCACCTCCTCGCCCTCCCGCGAGGCGATCGTCCGCTTCCATCTCGCACCCGGCATCACGGCGAGCCGCGCCCAGGGCGGGCGGGTGGTGATGCTCGTCCTGCCGAACCGCGAGGCCTGGCAGTTCACGGCGGGCCCCTGCGAGGCTTTCGTCGAGGACAGCGTGTTTCTCGCCGTGCCGGACGGCATGCGCCGCACGCAGCAGATCGTGCTCGCCTTCCGCCCGAGCGAGACGCCCTCGGTGCGCTGGCGGTTCGAGCGCCTGGCGCGCAACTTCAACCCGAACCCGCCGCCCCCGGCGGAGCCTGCGCCGGAACAGCTCTAAAACCATGGCAGCCAATCGTCGGCGGCGGTTTCCATCCCGGCCACACCGTGCTATCGCGCCCGCACATCCTTCCGAGAGCGTTTTCTGATCCGATCGGAGAGCGTTCTCGAAACTCTTTTTGCCGCATTTTCCGACGCAGAACCGGACCCACTTCTGCTGGAAATGCCCTCATGGAGCGGCCGCCATGCCCAGCGATCTCAAGCGCGTGACGCGCGCCCTTCTGTCCGTATCCGACAAGTCCGGCCTCGTTGATTTTGCCCGCGCACTCGTGGAGCGCGGCGTGGAGCTGGTCTCCACGGGCGGTACGAAAAAGGCGTTGCAGGAAGCAGGCCTGCCCGTGCGTGACGTGAGCGATCTCACGGGCTTTCCCGAAATGATGGACGGGCGCGTGAAGACGCTCCATCCCGCCGTCCATGGCGGATTGCTCGGCATCCGCGCGAATCCCGAACATCAGGCGGCGATGCTGGCCCACGGCATCGCACCGATCGATCTCCTCGTCGTCAATCTCTATCCTTTCGAGGCGACGGCGGCGGCGGGCCGGCCTTACGACGATTGCATCGAGAACATCGATATCGGCGGCCCGGCCATGATCCGCGCCGCCGCCAAGAACCATGGCGACGTGGCGGTGGTGGTGGACGGCGCCGATTATTCCGCCGTGATCGAGGATCTCGCGAAGTATGACGGCGCGGTCACCCGCACCCTTCGCCGCCGTCTCGCGCAGAAGGCCTATGCCCGCACCGCCGCCTACGACGCAGCGATCTCGAACTGGTTCGCGACCGAACTCGGCGAGGAAACGCCGCCCTACCGGGCGCTCGGCGGCTCCATCGCCGAAGTGCTGCGCTACGGCGAGAACCCGCACCAATCCGCCGCCTTCTACCGCACGCCCGAGCAACGCCCCGGCGTCGCCACCGCGCGGCAGGTGCAGGGCAAGCAGCTCTCCTACAACAACATCAACGATACCGACGCGGCCTATGAAGCGGCGGCGGAATTTCTCCCCGAGCGCTCCGCCGCCATCGTCATCGTGAAACATGCCAACCCGTGCGGCGTGGCCGAAGGCACTACCCTGCGCGAGGCCTACGAGAAGGCCCTGCGCTGCGACCCCGTCTCGGCCTTTGGCGGCATCGTCGCCATGAACCGGCCGCTCGATGCGGAAGCGGCCAAAGCCATCGTCGAGATCTTCACCGAAGTCATCATCGCCCCCGATGCGAGCGAGGAAGCCATCGCCATCGTCGCGGCGAAGAAGAACCTGCGCCTGCTGCTTGCCGGCGGCCTGCCCGATCCGCGCCAGGAGGGTCTGACCCTGCGCACGGTCGCGGGCGGCTTCCTTGCGCAAAGCCGGGACAATGCGGTCGTCGATGCCATGAACCTGAAGGTGGTGACGAAGCGCGCCCCGACCGATCGCGAACTCGACGACATGCGCTTCGCCTTCCGGGTCGCCAAGCATGTGAAATCGAACGCCATCGTCTACGCCAAGGATGGTGCGACGGTCGGCATCGGCGCAGGTCAGATGAGCCGCGTCGATTCCTCCCGCATCGCCGCCTGGAAGGCCGCGGAAGCCGCGAAGGCCGCGGGCCTGCCCGAGACCCTCGCCAAGGGCTCCGTCGTCGCCTCCGACGCCTTCTTCCCCTTCGCCGACGGCCTGCTCGCCGCAGCCGAGGCCGGCGCCACCGCCGTAATCCAGCCGGGCGGCTCGATGCGGGACGAAGAGGTGATCAAGGCGGCGGATGAAGCAGGCCTCGCCATGGTGTTCACCGGCTACCGCCACTTCCGGCACTGACGCATTCCGGCCCTCCTCCCTCCCCCTTGCGGGGAGGGATTGAGGGTGGGGGTGGAACGACCGGGTGAGCGGGGTAGAAGAAAAGCTGTAGCGGCCTTGGTGCCACTCTGAGAAACGCGGCGCTCCGACTTTACGACCCCCACCTCCAGCTCCTCCCCATCGCAAGTCGGGTGTTCCCGACTTGCGCCAGATGAAGCGGATCTCGGGAACACCCGAGATTCGTGGGGAGGAGAGCAGGTCGCGCCTTCTCCCTGAAGGAAAGATAAAGGCTGCCCCGGAATGACGGGAAGTCACGCCCGCTTCACGCCCCTGATGAGTAGGCCGCCCACGGCGAAGAACGCGATCAGCACCGCGGGTCCCGCAGCTTGCGTGTCGAAGAACCAGGTCGCCGTCGCCACCGCGAGCGGTGCGAGGAAGGACGTGACCTTTCCGGACAGGGCGAGGAGCCCGAAATAGCGGCCGGCCTCGCGCGCCGGCACGAGCCGCGCGAGGAGGCTGCGGGAGGATGCCTGCAGCGGGCCCGCCACGGCGCCGATGACGAGGCCGAGCGCGAGAAAGATCTTTTCCGGGACGCTGCCGTAGAGCCCGTCCCCGGGAAGAGCCGGCGCCGTCGCGATGGTGAAGAAGATGTGGTCGCGGCCGAGCGAAAGCACGCCGAGGCACACCAGGGCGAGGATGACGATGGCGCCGAGGATCACGGGTTTGGCGCCGAACCTGTCATCGAGCCGCCCGCCGATCAGGGCGCCGAGCGTTCCGGTGACGGTGAGCAGGATGCCGAAGACGCCGAGTTCCGTCGCCCGCCAGCCGAACACGCCCGCGCCGTAGATGCCGCCGAACGCGAAGAGCGCGACGAGCGCATCCTGATAGACCATGTTGGCGAGAAGAAAGCGCCCGACGCTCTCGTGCCGGCGCGCATCGGCGATGGTGCTCTTCACCTGCACCAGACCTTTCCGCACGGCATCCCTCGAGCTCAGGGTCGACCGGGCGATGTCCGGCGTGAAGATGAAGAGCGGCAGGATGAAGATCAGGAACCACAAAGCCGAGAACGGCCCGGTGATGCGATCGCCCTGCCGGGTCGCCGGATCGAGGCCGAACAGGGGATCGAGTCCGAGGATGGTCTTGCCGCTTCCGGCATCGGCGGCGAGGAAGCCGAGCACGATCACGAGCGAGACGAGGCCGCCCATATAGCCGATGGCCCAGCCCGTGCCGGACAACCGCCCGAACCGTTCCGGCGGGACGAGATGGGGAATCATGGCGTTGTTGAACACCGCCGCCACTTCGACCGCCACGGTGCCCACCGCAAAGCCGAGCAGCGCGATGGGAATGGCATAAGACTCGCCGGGAGCAGCGAACCACAGGGCGAAGGACGAGGCGAACAGCACCAGACCGCAGGACGCGATCCAAGGCTTCTTCGGCCCGGTCGCATCGGCGATGGAGCCCAGGATCGGCGACAGGAAGGCCAGCACGAGGCCGGCTGCCGCGGTCGCATAGCCCCACAAGCTCTGCCCGGCCACCGGATCGGGCGCCAGAGCCGCCGCGAAAAAGGGCGCGAAGACGAAGGTGGTGACGAGGGTGAAGAAGGGCTGGCAGGCCCAGTCGAACAGGAGCCAGCCGAGGATGGCGGAGCGGGACGCGATCCGTCTCGGGCGGATCGCCTGACCGGCGGCAACGGTTTGCGCCGTCGCCGAGGGTGGAAGGGATTCCAGGACGTCGTGTTCGTTCACGGAATCTCCTTCCCCTCGCGCCCTCCCCCGGAGGGCGCCATCCTCGTTTAGCGGGTTGCCGGTCAGCCCCGCGCCAGATCGCCGAGCAGGCTCGCCGCCACGGTGACTTTCGACAGGGTCAGGCCCGACAGGACGATGTTGTCGACCGCGCTGCGGATCCGCGTGACATCGGCCCCGCGCTTCTCGCTCCAGGCCTGCACGGCCTCCGGACCCGAAGCCTCCTGCGCCGCCACTTCGGCGGTGAGGTTGCGATGGGCGGAAGCGATGCCGTCGATGGCCCGGTCGAGGGCGAGGCGGTCGAAATAATCGCTGACATTGATCTCGCGCGCCGCTCCGGTGAGCGAGCCGAGGCGGAAGACGCCTTCGAGCGCGAAATGGGTGCTGGCGATATCGAGCACCGGCTTGCCGGTCTTCTGCGCGGTCAGCACGATGTCCGGCGCGGCCACCAGATCGGGCAGGGCCGCGAGCCGGCGGGCCAGCTCCTCCGGCGTGCCCTGCTCGACGAGCGCCTTCGCGCGCGCGTCCCAGGCGGCGAGAGCATTCGGAGAGAGGGTTTTCGGCAGGCCGCGCTCCACCTCCGCAATGCCGGTTGCATAGGTGCCGATGACCGCATCGAGGGTGGTGTTGGTGAAGTCCACGTTGCGGATGAACCAGACGATCCGGTTCATGAGCAGGTCCTGCAGATCGCCGTAGAGCCGAAGCTGCAGATCGCCCGGCACGACGCCGTCGAGCGCGTCGATGGCGAGATTGAGCTCGGTCAGGCCGAAGGCATCGCGCGTCGCCGCGTAGGCCGCCGCGATCGTCGGCGCGTCCGCGCCGGTCTGGTCGACGAGGCGGGCCACGATGGTCGGGCCGCCGCGATTGATGATGGCGTTGGCGAGCTGCGTCGCGATGATCTCGCGGCGCAGGCGATGGCCGGCAATCGCATCGGGGAAGCGCTCGCGCATCTCCACCGGGAAATAGCGCTCCAGCTCCTTGCCGAGATACGGATCGTCCGGCACCGGGCTCTCGAGCAGTTCGTCGTGCAGGGAGAGCTTGGCATAGGCCAGAAGCACGGCGAGTTCGGGCCGTGTCAGCCCCTCGCCCCTGCGCGTACGCTCCGTCAGGGCCGCGTCGTCGGGGAGATATTCCACATTGCGGTCGAGGCGCCCTTGCGCTTCGAGCATATGCATCAGCCGCCGCGCAAAGCCCATATCCGCAAGGCTGCGCCGCTCGGAGAGCGAGAGCGCCAGGGTCTGCAGGTAGTTGTTGCGTAGGACGAGCTTGGCGACCTCGTCGGTCATGTCCACCAGCAGCTCATTGCGCGCCTCAGGGCTGAGACGGCCGTCGCGTTCGGGCACGGTGAGCGCGATCTTGATATTCACCTCCACGTCGGAGGTGTTGACGCCCGCCGAATTGTCGATGGCATCCGTGTTGAGATGAACCCCGGCGCGCGCCGCTTCGATGCGCCCGCGCTGGGTCATGCCGAGATTGGCGCCCTCGCCGATCACCTGCGCCCGCACCTCGGAGCCGGCGATGCGGATTGCGTCGTTGGCGCGATCGCCCACCTGCTCGTCCGTCTCGGTCGAGGAGCGGATATAGGTGCCGATGCCGCCGAACCAGAGCAGGCCGACCTGAGCCTTCAGGATCGCGCTCATCACCTCGGTCGGCGTCGCTTCCGCCTTGTCGATGCCGAGCAGGGCGCGAACTTCTTCCGAGAGCGGGATGGATTTCGCGCTGCGCGGGAAGACGCCGCCGCCTTTCGAGATCAGCGACTTGTCGTAATCCTGCCAGCTCGAGCGGGGCAGATTGAACAGGCGCTCGCGCTCCTTGAAAGCGGTTTCCGGCTCCGGATTCGGATCGAAGAAGATGTCGCGGTGGTCGAAGGCCGCGACAAGCTTCAGGGCGCGCGAGAGCAGCATGCCGTTGCCGAAAACATCGCCCGACATGTCGCCGACGCCGGCGACCGTCACCGGCTCGGACTGGATGTCGATATCCATTTCGCGGAAGTGGCGTTTCACCGCCTCCCACGCGCCGCGGGCGGTGATGCCCATGCCCTTGTGGTCATAGCCCTGGCTGCCGCCGGAGGCGAAGGCATCGCCGAGCCAGTGATGCTTTTCGGCGGAAAGCTCGTTTGCCGTGTCGGAGAAGGTCGCGGTGCCCTTGTCGGCGGCGACCACGAGATAGGGATCGTCCCCGTCATGGCGCACCGTATCGGCCGGCGGCACGACGTGATCGCCCTCGATATTGTCGGTGATCTGCAGCAGCGTACGCACGAAGATGCGGTAGCTTTCCGTGCCTTCGGCAAGCCAGGCCTGGCGGTCGCTCGGCGGCGGCAGGTGCTTGGGCACGAAGCCGCCCTTGGCACCGACCGGCACGATGACCGCGTTCTTTACCTGCTGCGCCTTGACGAGGCCGAGCACCTCGGTGCGGAAATCCTGCGGCCTGTCCGACCAGCGCAAGCCCCCGCGCGCCACCTTGCCGAAGCGCAGATGCACGCCCTCGACCCGCGGCGAATAGACGAACATTTCATAGAGCGGCTTCGGCAGCGGCAGGTTGTCCACCTTCGCGCATTCGAACTTGAAGGCGATGGTCTGGCGCGGCAGGCCGTTGCTTTCGAGCTGGAAGAAATTGGTGCGGCTCGCCGCCTCGATGAGGTTGATGAAGCGGCGCAGGATGCGGTCGTCGTCGAGGCTTGTGACGTCCTTCAGCATCCCTTCGATCTCGGCGCGGATCGACGCTTCCGACGCAGCGCGTTCCTCGGCGCTTCCGACACGCGGATCGAAGCGGGCATAGAACAGCGCGACGAGCTTCACCGCGATGGCGCTGTGGCGGGCGAGCGTCTCGGCCAGGTAATCCTGCGCATAGGGAATGCGGATCTGGCGCAGGTAGCGGCCGAGCGCGCGCACCATGGCGACATCGCGCCAGCCGAGGCCGGCCTCAAGCACGAGGCGGTTGAAGGCGTCCGATTCGGCCAGGCCCCTGAACAGGGCGAGAAGCGCCGCCTCGATCAGATCCTGGATCTCGCTGATCGCGATGGGGCCGCCGGAGGCGCGCTCCAGGGTCATGTCATGGAGCCATACCCGGTCCATGCCGGACACGCCCGAGACGACGCGATACGTCCTCTCGTTCACCACGCGGAAGCCGAGATTTTCCAGAAGCGGCACCCGCTCGGACAATGGCAGCGCCGTACCGCGCGAGAACACCTTGAGGTGGATACGGGTCTCGTCATCGCCTTCGCGCCGATAGAGATCGACCGCGCGGGGGCGGGCCTCGGAGAGCTGCTCCAGGATGCCTACGTCGACGATCGCCTGCTCGGCCCCGAAGGCTTCGCGATAGGCGGCACTGAAGGCATGGGCGTAGCGGGCGGCGAGCGCACGGGCGCGGGGGCCGCCGATGGTCTCGTCGAACTGGTCGCGCAGCGCATCGCTCCAGGTCCGCACGATGCCGGTGATGCCCTTTTCCAGGGTCTCGCGGGAGACCTGCGGCGTCTCACCCTCGTCGCGGCCGATGATGTAGTGGGTGCGCGCGAGCGGGCCTTCCGGATAGGCCGGATAGGAGGCCGAGACACGGCCCTCGTAGATGCCGGCCAGGAATTCGCCGATGCGGCGGCGAGCGTCGGTATCGTAGCGATCCTTCGGCACGAAGACGAGTACGGAGACGAAGCGGTCGAACTCGTCGGCCCGCGCCAGTGCCCGGATGCGCGGGCGCTCCGACAGGCTCATGATGTCGAGTGCGAAGTGATAGAGCGTCTCTTCGTCGATCTGGAACAGCTCGTCGCGCGGATAGCTCTCCAGCACGTTGAGAAGCGCACGGCCGGAATAGCTCGACGGATCGAACCCGGCACGGGCGATGATCTGCGCCACCTTGTGGCGCAGATAGGGCACTTCCGCAGTGGTGTTGGTATAGGCGCTGGCGGTGAACAGGCCGACGATGCGCAATTCACCCTGCAGCCGGCCGTCGCCATCGAACAGCTTCACGCCGATATAATCGAGATGGGCGCGGCGATGGACGCGGGATTTGACGTTCGCCTTGGTGATGATGAGCGCCTTCGGCAGATCGAGGAAGGCGCGGATTTCGGATGTCATCGCCACCAGTTCGCGACCGCGGCGCAGCACGCGCACGGAAGGATCCCGCAGCAGACCGAGGCCCGACCCTTCGACAGGGTCGGCCGCGGTGTCGCCCGAGGGGAGACGGTATTCGCGCAGGCCGAGGAAGGTGAAGTTGTCCTGGGCGATCCAGTCGAGGAAGGCCACCGCTTCCTTCACCTCGTCCTCCGGCAGCGGCGGCGGGTGAAGGCGATAGTTCTGGACGAGCTCGGTAATGCGGGCACGCATGCCCGGCCAGTCGTGCACCGAGAGCGCCACGTCCTTGTAAACGCGCCGCATGGCCTCGATCAGGCGGTTGCGCGCCTCCGGATCGTCGATGCGCGGCAGGTGAATATGAATGAAGCTCTCGCGCTTCACCCCCAACTTCGAATGGGCGGTGGCCTCGCCGAGAAGGCGGACGAGCGCGCCGCTCCGGTCCCGCTCGACCGCCAGGATCGGGTGCGCCACGAGAAGCGGCTCGTAACCCTCGTCGACGATCTCGGCGAGGGTCGAATCGAGCAGGAAGGGCATGTTGTCGTTGACGACTTCGAGAATCGTCACGTCCCGGCGGCGGCCCTCGCGCTCGATTTCGAGATCGAGCAGGCGAAGATCCTCACCGGCCTCGGAGCGAGGCGCCTTGAGGTGCTCGTAGGCCTCGGCAGCCAGTTCGGCGAGCGCCTGCGGCGAATAGGATGCAAGGTCCTCGGCGGGCACCCTCCCGAACAGCACGTGTGGGAAGGTTGAGGGAACATCCTTGTGTCCGGTTTCCAGCACAGCGACGGCTTGCGCCGTCAGTTCGCCTCCGCTGGTTGGCGTTTCCAGCTTCATGCGCGCATCCTCGCTTAAGGTTCGTTGCGGGGAGCGTTGGCACAGACCTGCGAAGGGTGCAACACCTGTCCGCCATTGCCTCTCCAGAAGAGCAGAAATAGGACGCTTGACCCTTCGTAACAGCCTTTTCGGCTGCTGATTTTCCAAAGAGCCGGAAAGAGCCGGAAATTCAGGGTTGGCCCTATGCGGCCTTGGCCTGGGAGGATGGTAGGTGCGCATCGCCCCAGGCCTTCAGCGCCATCAGCACCGGCTCCAAGCTCATCCCCCGCTCCGACAGGCTGTATTCCACCCGCGGCGGCACCTGGGCATAAACGGTCCGGGTCACGAGCCCATCAGCCTCCAGCTCGCGGAGCTGGTTGGTGAGCATGCGCTGGGTGACGGCCGGGATCTGACGGCGGATCTCGTTGAAGCGCAGCGTGCCCTTCAGGAGCTTGTAGAGAATCACGATCTTCCACTTGCCGTCGATCAGGTTGAGCACCCCCTCCACCGAGCACGTGCTGTAGGGGAGTTCCCGGCGGGACGGACGGGACATGACGGTATCCTTTTCTACACTATGTGCGTTTGATGTGCGTTCTTGCACGAGAAAACCGTATGCCTCAACCTCGCTCCTATAGAGCCAGGAGAGATATCCATGCGCGCCGTCGCTTACCGTGAGCCGCTTCCGATCGAAGCCGAATCGTCCCTGATCGATATCGATCTGCCGAAGCCCAGGCCGGTGGGCCGCGACCTTCTGGTCGAGGTCAGGGCGGTTTCCGTCAATCCCGTGGATATGAAGGTGCGCTCCAAGGTGCCGCCGGAGCCGGGCGCGGCGCGGGTGCTGGGCTTCGACGCGGCCGGAATCGTCCGGGAAGCCGGACCGGACGCCTCGCTGTTCAAGCCGGGGGATGAGGTCTTTTACGCCGGCGCCATCAACCGCCCCGGCACCAATGCCGAATTCCACATCGTGGACGAGCGGATCGTGGGATCGAAACCCAAATCCCTCGACTTCGCGCAGGCCGCCGCCCTGCCGCTGACCTCGCTGACGGCCTGGGAATCCCTGTTCGACCGGATCGACATACGCCGGCCGGTTCCGGGCGCGGCGAACGCCATTCTGATCGTCGGCGGGGCGGGCGGCGTCGGGTCGATGGCGATCCAGCTCGCGCGCCAGCTCACCGATCTGACTATCATCGCGACAGCCTCCCGGCCGGAAACCCAGGCCTGGTGCCGGGAGCTCGGAGCGCATCACGTGATCGACCACCGCGTCCTCGGCCCTCAGGTCCTGGATCTGGGAATCGGGGCTCCGGCCTTCGTGTTCTCGATCACCCATTCCGACACGCATTTTGCCGCCGTCGCCGAGGTGATCGCGGCGCAGGGCCGGTTCGGACTGATCGACGATCCCGCGACGCTGGACGTGACCCTGCTCAAGCGCAAGAGCGTGTCCCTGCACTGGGAATCCATGTTCACCCGCTCTGTCTTCCAGACCGCCGACATGGAACGGCAGCACGAGATCCTGAACGAGATCGCGCGGCTGGTGGATGCGGGCAGGATCCGCACCACCCTGGCCGAGACCTACGGCACGATCAACGCCGCCAACCTCAAGCGGGCGCATGCCTTCATCGAAAGCGGCAAGGCGCGGGGCAAGATCGTCCTGGAAGGATTCTGAGGTGTTTCGACGCTTGGCGCATCGTGCGGAAAAGTGGACCCGGTTTTTCGCCTACGCGGACCTTCGGTTCGCAGGGAACGATGCGCTAAGCCTCGTCCGGCGCGAATGTCTTCTGGAGCCCTTTCCGCTTTGAGGGGGGAGGGCGGAAAGGGCTCCGGAAAAGTACTTCAGATAAGAAAAGCCGCCCTGAGCAGGCGGCTTTTGCACTCGACTTGAAAACGAGGCCCGGCTCATCGAACGCCCCGGGGGCTGGGGGGCTGACGTGTCCAGGGTGGTCAACGAACCGGGCCGTCGAGGCAACAGCTCAGTTATCCTCCCGTAGTGGGGCTGCCGCGCGGCATGATTGTGGCGAGAAAAAGATTGGACTGACGAAGCCGGGAGAGATCGCACGAAACCGGGGTTGCGCGGGCCCGCCAAGAGACCCATCATCAGGATGGAATGACCGTTGGCCGGAGGATGCATGAGCGAGGGTGACATCGCGGAGCCGCTTCGCGGCAGCCTGGCGCAGAGTTCGACCCATGTGCTGCCATTTCCCGCCGCCCCGAGACGGGTATCGTTCGACCGCCTGGAACTGCAGACCATCCTCAATCTCTACGGCCGCAAGGTCGCGGAGGGCGAGTGGCGCGATTATGCGATCGACTTCCTGCCGGACAAGGCCGTCTTCTCGATTTACCGACGCACCTCCGAGGTGCCGCTCTACCGGATCGAGAAGGACCCCAAGCTCACCCGAAAGCAGGGCGCGTATTCGGTCATCGTGTCGACGGGTCTCATTCTCAAGCGCGGCCACGAACTCGGCCAGGTGCTGCGCGTGCTCGACAAGCCGCTGAAGGTCGTCTCTTGATCGGCCGCCATTCCGGCGATCGGCGCAGCCCGCGACTGCACAACATCGAGATTGCGCTAGAGCATCGTGCGCAAAAGTGGACCCGGTTTTGCGGCCACACGATGCTCTCACCAAAAGAGAAAGCATCGGATGATCCTAAAAGTGGAAGCCACTTTCAGGTCCGAGGCTTTACAGCGCCACCGGGCCTGTGAAACCAATCGGACATGAAGGGTAAACCTTAAGGGACGGGTCGCGTCGGCGGCTCGGCTGTGCCGGGTCCCAGGCTCTTCTGCATGAGAACCGTGGCAAGCCAGCGCTCATGCTTGTAGCCGATCCCCTTGAGGACGCCCACATGCTCGAAGCCCAGGCTCGCATGCAGACGGATGGAGCCATGGGATTCCTCATCGCCGATCACGGCGACCATGAGCCGGAAATCGCGGGCCATGCATTCCGTGATCAGGCGCGAGAGCAGCTCCCGCCCGATACCGAGACGGTGGGCGGCGGGCGCGACATAGATCGAATCCTCCACCGTGGAACGGTAGGCCGGGCGCGGGCGGTAGGGCCCGGCATAGGCATAGCCGAGAATCTCTCCCTCCCGCTCCGCCACCAGATAGGGATAACCGTTGTCGAGAAGGGCGGCGCGGCGGCGCGCCATCTCTGCCCGATCCGGCGGGGCGAATTCGAAAGAGGCCGTGCCATGCATCACCGCATGGGCATAGATCTCCGTGATGCTCGCCAGATCGGCGTCGGAGGAAGGGCGCACGAGGATGCTCATGGCCGTCCCGTATAAGCAGTTCCCCGGAAAGAGGGAACGGGCCTTCCGCTTCGGCTTTTGGAGCATATCAGGCAACGGGTCTCCCCTTCATCCGGACATGCTCTAACATGTCGCCGGATGGGGAGGCGCTTTGCGTGAACCAGTTCAGCCCGGACCAAGCCAAGCCCGAATCGAAATCCTATGTGGTGTGGACGGCGATCCTGGCCTCCAGCATGGTTTTCGCCGATGGGGCCATCGTTACCGTCGCCATTCCGCAGATGCGCGAGAGCCTCCAGGCATCCCTGTCTCAGATGCAGTGGATCACCAATGCCTACGCGCTCACCCTCTCCGCCTTTCTGCTCTTAGGCGGTGCCGCGGGGGATGCCTATGGCCTGAAACGGATCTTCATGATCGGCATCGCCGTCTTCGGCCTTGCCTCCCTGTGGTGCGGATTGTCGGGATCGGCCGGGATGCTGATTGCAGCCCGGACGGTCCAGGGCATCGGCGGCGCCTTGCTGGTTCCCGGCTCGCTGGCCCTGATCAGCGCCAACTTTCCGCCCAACGAGCGCGGCAAGGCGATCGGCACCTGGGCCGCGGCTTCCGGCATAGCCGCCGCGTTCGGGCCCATTCTCGGCGGCTGGCTCATCGATATCGGCCCCTGGCAGGCGATCTTCTGGATCAACGTCCCGATTGCCGTGCTGGCGCTCTGGCTGTGCTGGAAGCATGTGCCGGAAAGCCCGGTGAAGAGGGAGGCGCGCATGGATTGGCTGGGCGCGGGTCTCGTCGTCGCGTCCCTCGGCGCCCTGGCATACGGCCTGACATCGCTCGGCGAAGTGGGAAGCAGCAGGACGATGGCAATCGTGTTGGTCCTGACGGGAGCGGTCCTTCTCGTCCTGTTCGTGCTGCACGAGAGACGGGCCGAAGCTCCGATGATGCCTCTCGACCTGTTTCGCGTCCCGGCCTTCGCGGGCGTCAACGCCCTGACGCTGCTGCTCTATTTCGCGCTCGGCGGGGCGCTGTTCTTTCTTCCCACCACGCTCATCGAAGCCCATGGCTATTCGGCGGCCGAGGCCGGCTCGGTCTTCCTGCCGTTCACCCTGGTCATGGCCGTGCTCTCCCGGTCGGGGGGTGCGATGGCCGACAGGTTCGGCGTCAGGATGCTGCTGACGGTGGGACCCATCGTGACGGGCCTGAGCTTCGCGCTTCTCGTCCCCGCCGTGGCGAATGGCAGCTACTGGTTCGCGATCGTCCCAACCATGGCGCTGATGGGCTTAGGCATGGGGATCACGGTCGCGCCGCTCTCGACCACCGTGATGAACGCCGTGCCGACCGAGCGTGTCGGCGTGGCCTCGGGCATCAACAACGCGATCTCGCGGGTGGCTGGGCTCGTGGCCGTTGCCGGCCTCGGCGCCGTCGCAACGCTCGGCTTCCAGCTTTCGGCCGCGTCATCCGGTCCGACGACGGCAGTCCTGTTCGCGCAGGCGACGTTCGGGACTCCGCCCGCATCGCTCGACCATTCGATCGGCGGCTCGCTGCCCGATCTCTACGCGAAGGCGATGATCGGCGGATTCAGCGCGGTCGCCCTGATCTGCGCGGTCGCCGCCATCCTGAGCGCTTGGTTCGGCTATCGCTCGACGGCGTCCATGTCCTCGGCGCCATCTGCCGCCGAAAGTTAGCGCATCGTGTGGCCGCAAAACCGGATCCACTTTTGCGCACGATGCTCCAGGCCTAACAAAAAGCCCCGGCTTTGGGCCGGGGCTCGAAGAAACTCGGTTGTCTCTCGTGCTTAGTTGTTGCGGTTGCCCACGAGCGCGAGGAGGAACTGGAACATGTTGATGAAGTCCAGGTAGAGCTGCAGGGCGCCGAACACCGACACCTTGGCAGCTGCCTCGCCGTCGAAGTTACCGTAAAGATACATCTCCTTCAGCTTCTGCGTGTCGTAGGCGGTAAGGCCCGCGAAGATCAGAACGCCGATCACGGAAATGCCGAACTGCAGCGCGCTCGAGGCGACGAACATGTTCACGAGCGAGGCGATGATCAGGCCGAACACGCCCATGATCAGGAACGAACCTATGCCGGAGAGGCTGCGGCCCGTGGTGTAGCCCCACAGCGACAACGCGCCGAAGGCGGCCGCCGTGATGAAGAACACCTGCACGACGCTCGCGCCCGTATAGCGGATGAGCAGCGTCGAGAGCGAGGCACCCATCACCGCCGCGAAGGCGAAGAACATGCCGCGCGCGGAAGCCGCCGACATCCGGTCCATGCGGAACGAGAACAGGAAGATGAAGGCCAGCGGCGCCAGGGCCACCACCCACATCAGGGGCGTGCCGTAAAGGACGCGGCCGAACTCGGTCAGACCGACGCTGCCGATACGGGCCACGGCCATGGACGGATCGCTCGTCGTCGCGAGCATGTTCACGCCAAGCGCGACCAGGGCCGAAATCGCGAGGCCCAGGATCATGTTGTTGTAGACGCCGAGCATAAAGGCGCGCAGGCCTTGATCGACCTGTGCGGCCGTCCGGGCAAAGCCGGTGCCGGAGGCGTATTGGTTTTGCTCATACGGTTGCATCGGAGCCCTTTCTCACGGTGTCCCGTTGGTTTCCCTCGAAAAGGCTGAGAAGTCAGCCTTCGGCCGCCGCAATTTTTCGGCGACGCCTCAAATATGAGGGGTCGCCGCACCTTCTGCAAGGGGCAAGGTCAAGCTTCAACGCTTCGTGAAAAAGACTATCGAAGTCTAGTTTATCGCCGACTCTCGCCGGCGCGTCACGGAGTTCTTTTATAACCGTGCGAAGCGTTAAAGATCTCTCAAGTATAAAGCCGGCTTTTGACTCAAGATCCGCCACGTTCCCATGAGGCCAAGACCCACGCTCACCAGAACGGCCAGGGCGGATGCAAGCAATGCGCCCGATAAATCCAAAGCAAAACTTAAGTTCATCACCTGCGTGATGATGAGAGAGGCGGCCAAGGTTCCGGCCAGGAGGCCGAAAATGGCCGTTGCCAGGCCGAGTAGGCCATATTCCAGGGCATAGGCCGACACCAGCCGGGCGCGGGTGGCGCCGAGGGTCTTCAGGATGACCGCATCGTAGAGTCGTGCTCGGTGTCCCGCGGCGAGCGCGCCGGCGAGAACCAGGAGGCTTGCGACGAGCGCGATGGAGCTTGCGCCACGGATCGCCATGACGAGCTGCGAGACCACGTCGTTCACCGCGTCGAGCGCATCCTTCACGCGTACGCTCGTCACCATGGGATAAGCCAGGGCCGCGCTGCGCAGGAGGCGCGCATCCGTGGCGGCATCGGAGCCGTTCTCGAAGGTGACCGTGGCGAGATGCGTGTGCGGTGCGCCGGCGAAGGTGTTGGGCGAGAACACCATCACGAAATTGATGCCGAGCGAGCGCCATTCCACTTGGCGCAGGTTCGCGATGGTCGCGGTGATGTTGCGCCCGAGCACGTTGACCGTGATGTCGTCGCCGAGCGTGAGCCCGAGCCCTTCGGCGATCTTGGCATCGAAGGAAACGAGCGGCTTGCCCCGGTAATCTTGCGGCCACCATGCGCCCGCGACGAGGAGCGAGCCTTCCGGCGGCGTCTTCGCATAGGTGATGCCCCGGTCCCCGTCGAGCACCCAGGACACATCCTCTCTGGCCTTGATCTGGCCGACCGGCATCCCTCTCAAGCTCACGAGCCGGCCGCGCATCATCGGCACGCGATCCATCTTCGCCTGCGGCGCCTGGCCCTTGATGAACTCTTCGAAAGCATCGGCCTGGGCATTCGGGATGTCGAGGAAGAAGAAGCTCGGCGCATGCTCCGGCAGGGTTTGCTTGAGCTGGCGGGTGAGATTGGAATCGATCAGGGCCAGCGTCACCAGAAGGGTGATGCCGAGCCCCAGCGACAGCACGAGCGAGGGCGTGAGCGCGCCGGGCCGGTGGATATTGGCCAGCGCCAGACGCGGCGCCGTGCGGCGCGGACGCGGCAGGCGGCGCGCCACGGCCATGATGCCGACGGCAACGAGGCGCAACAGCGCGAAGGAGGCGGCGGCGGCCCCCACGAACATGAGCGCGATGCGCCGGTCGTAGGCCGCGAGCAGCGACAGGCCGACCAGAGCTGCAAGCACGACGGCAAGCGCCGCCAGATAGCGCCGACGCGGCCAGCGCCGCTCCGGATCGATCTGATCGCGGAACAGGCCCGAGACCGGAATGTCGTGCGCACGGCCGAGGGGAATGAGAGCGAAGGCCAGGGCGGTCAGGATGCCGTAGATGAGCGCGATGCCGAGCTCTCCCCAGGCCAGAGTCGGCCGGATCGGAATCGGCAGCAGATGGCCGAACAGGCCGGTGACGACGAAGGGCAGCGCGCCGCCGATCACAAGCCCGATGCCGATGCCGACGACCGCGATCGTGAGAACCTGCGTGAGATAGAGCGCCACCACCTGTCCGCCCGGCGCGCCGAGGCTCTTCAAGGTGGCGATAGAGGCGCGCTTGCGGTCGACGAAGCCGCGCACCGCATTGGCGACACCGACGCCGCCGACGAGCAGGGCCGTGAGGCCGACGAGGGTGAGAAATTGCGTGAAGCGCTCGATATTGCGAGCAAAGCGCGGATCCGCATTGGTCCGGGTGCGGATGTTCCAGCCTGCCTCCGGCAGAACCCGGTCCGCCTCGGCCTCGACCTGCGTGAGCCCCTCATCCGTCGACAGGGCGGGCGGCAGGGTCAGGCGATAGGTCCAGCGCATCAGGCTGCCGGGCTGGATGAGGCCGGTCGCCCTTAAGGCATCCTGCGAAACGAGGAGCCGCGGCCCGAATCCGATGCCGTCGGCAATCTTGTCGGGTTCCGAAACGAGGCTCGCCCGCAGATCGATGGTGGCGCCGCCGACCTTGACCCGGTCGCCGACCTTGAGGTCGAGCCGCGCCAGAAGGGCGGGATCCGCCGCCGCGCCATAGGCGCCGTCCCGTTCCGCGAACAGGGATGCCGGTGGAAGCTGCGGATCGGTCTCGAGCGTGCCGACGGTGGGGTAGCTGCCATCGACCGCCTTCAGCTCGACCAGCGCCGAGCCTTTCTCGCCGGCGATGGCCATGGCGCGCATGGTGGCGACGGCGGCGACCTCGCCTCTCGACGTCAGGAAGGCCCGCTCGGCCTCGTTCGCCTCCCTCTGGAGCAGGGAAAAGGCCATGTCGCCGCCCAGGATCCGGCGCCCCTCCCGCGAGATGCCTTCGGTCAGCGAGCGGGACAGGGACGAGACACCCGCAATCGCCGCGACGCCGAGCGCGATGCAGGCGAGAAAGATGCCGAAGCCGCGCAGGCCCGCGCGCAATTCGCGAAAGGCGAGACGGGGAATCAGGGGCAGGGACGATCCCCGTGGCGGTTGCTTCTTCGGGGCGGAAAGGGTGCCGTGCATGGAAAGCGCCCCTTCAGGCCGTGACCGGCGCATCGGCCTCGATGTGGCCGGAGCGCAGCCGCACGGTGCGGTCGCAGAGATGGGCGAGATTGAGATCGTGGGTGACGAGGACGAGGGTCGCGCCCCGGTCGCGCTTGAGGGCGAAGAGCAGGTCGATGATCGACTGGCCGGTGCTTTCGTCGAGATTGCCGGTCGGCTCGTCGGCCACCAGGATGGCCGGGTTCGGCACGATGGCGCGGGCGATCGCCACCCGCTGCTGCTCGCCACCGGAGAGCTGGGCAGGATAATGGTGCAGACGATGGCCTAGGCCCACCGCCTGCATCTCGGCCTCCGCGCGCTCAAACGCGTCCTTTTTCCCCGCCAGTTCCAGGGGCAGGGCCACGTTTTCCAGCGCCGTCATGGTGGGAACGAGGTGGAAGGACTGAAAGACGATGCCGATGCGGCGTCCGCGAAAGCGGGCGAGAGCATCCTCGTCGAGGACCGCGAGATCGGTGCCGTCGACGATGACCTTGCCGGAATCGGGCTGCTCGAGGCCCGCCATGGTCATCAGCAGGGTGGATTTTCCGGACCCGGACGGGCCTACGAGACCCACCGCCTCTCCCCGGCCGATATCCAGGGAAACGCCCTTCAGGATATGGACCCGCGCGGCCCCGCGCCCGAGGCTCAAATCCACATCGTGCAGCGCGATGGCCTTGTCCTGCATGCCCATTCACCCGATCTTTTCGGAAAACCCGCTTGATACGCCCGGCCTAAATTCCTGGCCAGGTTACGAACCATATGGGAAGCCTATCGATGAAGCGCCAATCCGGCCCATTCATGACGATCATCTTTGCGTGCGTCGCCGCGCTTGCCGCTCTCCTTCCCCCGGGAGCCGCCCACGCCCAAAACCGGCCGATTCGCCTCGTCGCGCTGGGCGACAGCCTTACCGCCGGCTTCGGCCTGCCGCAGGGAGCCGCCTTTCCGGCGGCGCTGGAGCGTGCCCTGAAGGCCAGGGGCCACAATGTGGAAATCGCCAATGCGGGCGTCTCCGGCGATACCGCGTCCGGTGGTCTCGACCGGCTCGACTGGTCGATTCCCGACGGCACGGACGGAGTCATTCTCGAACTCGGCGCCAACGACATGCTGCGCGGCCTCGATCCCGCCATTCCCCGTCAAGCCATCGAGACCATCGTCGAGCGGCTGAAGGCCCGCAACATTCCCGTGATGCTCGCGGGCATGGCGGCCTCGCGCAATCTGGGTCAGGACTACGCACAAAAGTTCGATTCGCTCTATCCGGACATTGCGAAGAAGCATGGCCTTGTGCTCTATCCCTTCTTCCTGGACGGAGTCGCCGGCGACGGCAGCCTCAATCTCCAAGATGGCCTTCACCCGACGGCCAAGGGGATTGAGATCATCGTCGGGCGCATCCTGCCCACCGTCGAGACCTTTCTCGCCACCCTTCCCAAGCGCTGACCCCGTCAGCGCACCACCCTGCCCTACTCTGCCTGAACGCGGCAGCCCCTGCCGCGAGGAGCCTCGCCTATGCAATATCGCCGCCTCGGACGCACGGACCTCGATGTCAGCCTCATTTGCCTCGGCACCATGACCTGGGGGCAGCAGAACACCGAGGCCGAAGGTCACGCCCAGATGGATTATGCCATCGACCAGGGCATCAACTTCTTCGACACCGCCGAGCTCTATTCGATTCCGCCGAGGCCCGAGACTCAAGGGTCCACCGAGCGCATCATCGGCTCCTGGTTCAAGGCGGGCGGCAATCGCGACAAGGTCATCCTGGCGTCGAAGGTTGTCGGCCGCTCGGACAATACCTGGTTCCGGGACGATGGCTCCAAGGCCGAACTCTCCCGCGCCCAGATCGAGGAGGCGGTGAACAAGAGCCTGAAGCGGCTCCAGACCGATTATATCGACCTCTACCAGATCCACTGGCCCGACCGCCCGATGACCTGGGGCTCGAATTCCACGATCTACCGCCATCAGGACGGCGATTCGCATCCGATCGAGGAAACCCTCGAGATCATGCGCGACCTGGTGAAGGCCGGAAAGATCCGCCATCTCGGACTCTCGAACGAGAGCGCCTGGGGCACCATGACCTTCCTCAAGGCGGCCGAGGCGGACAAAAACCTGCCGCGGGTGCAATCGGTCCAGAACGCCTACAACCTGCTCAACCGCACCTACGAGGTGGCGCTGGCGGAATTGAGCATGCGCGAGGAAGTAGGCCTTCTCGCCTATTCGCCGCTGGCGCAGGGCTATCTCACCGGAAAATATCTCGATGGCGCCCGCCCGGCGGGAGCGCGCAGCACGCTCTTCAACCGCGGCCAGCGCTACGAGACGCCGGGCGCGGAGCCGGCGATCCGCAAATATCTCGCGCTCGCCAAGGAATTCGGCCTCGATCCGGCGCAACTCGCCCTCGCCTTCGTCAATTCCCGCCCCTTCGTGGCTTCCAACATCATCGGCGCGACGTCGATGGAGCAGCTCAAGACGGACATCGCCTCCATCCACGTGACGATCACGCCCGAGCTGGAAAAGCGCATCGACGCGATCCATCTCGAGCATTGCAACCCCTGCCCGTAAGACAATGAGCCGCTCTTTCCTCTCCCTTGCGTGGAGGGAAGAGCGTCGCGGTTTCAGCGGCTCTCCGCGGAGAAACTTCCTGCGACAGCAAACTCCGGAACCAACCGGGTTGTTGATCGTCTGATTCTGCACCTTGCCGGGGCGGCGCGCTTGCCCCCAAGATCAGAAGACTTCGCCAGGCTCAGGAGGTGACCATGCCACGCCTGTTCACCGGCATCGAGATTCCAGCCGATATCGGCCTGACCCTCTCGACCTATCGCGGCGGCCTGCCCGGAGCGCGCTGGATCGACCCCGAAAACTACCACATCACCCTGCGCTTCATCGGCGATATCGACGACCGCATGGCCCACGAGATCTACGCGATCCTGGGCGACGGCCGCCGGCGCGAGCCCGTCACCGTCACCATCGAAGGCCTCGACACCTTCGGCGGCGGGCGGCCGCGCACGGTCTTCGCCCGCGCGGCCGCCACCGACGCGCTCAACGATCTGCAATCCGAGCAGGAGCGGCTGGTGCGCCGTGTCGGCATTCCGCCCGAGAAGCGCAAATTCACACCCCATGTGACTCTGGCCCGCCTGCGCGACGCCTCGCCTCTCGATGTGGCGGATTATTTCGCGACGCGGGGCCATTTCCCGAAGCTGACCTTCACCGCGCGGCGCTTCGTGCTGTTCTCGTCCCGCGACTCGGTCGGCGGCGGGCCTTATGTGGTGGAGGCGGCTTACCCACTCGGCTGACCCAAATCGCCATCGACGATGCGGCCAAGGTCCATTAAGTCTTGGCTCATGTCCTCGCTCATCTTCGTCACCCATCCCGAAGTCGTCATCGACCCGCTCACGCCGGTCCCCGAATGGCCGCTCAATGAGATCGGGCGCGCCCGCATGGAACGCTTCGCGGAGACGCTGGCAGGCAGAAACATCTCCGCCGTCCATGCCAGCACCGAGCGGAAGGCGATGGACGGGGCCGACATCGTGGCGAAACGCCTCGGCCTTTCCTTTGCGACCGATCCGGATCTGGGCGAGAACGGCCGCTCGGCCACGGGCTATATCGCGCCGCCGGAATTCTGGGAGGTGGTGCGCGAGTTCTTCGCCCACCCTGAGAAAAGCATCCGCGGCTGGGAGCGGGCCATCGATGCGCAGGCACGCATCGTGAAGGCCGTGAGCCGGATCGCAGCCGACGGGAATTCCGGTGACACCGTCATCGTGTCCCATGGCGGCGTCGGCAGCCTGCTGACGGACCATCTGCAGAAGGTCGCCATCGGGCAGGGAAGCCGCCCCTCCCATCCCGGCGGCGGCGGCTATCTCGTCATCGACCGCAATCCCTTCTCCCTGCGCCGGGACTGGCGCGTCATCGACGACGGTTTCACTTCGTAAAAAGCCGGGTACGTTTCGGGCTTGCATCCTCCCCCTCTTGGTAATAGCGCCTTCGCATCGATGAAGCATGGGCGCGGACGGCAGGCCGTCTCTCGAGGATCCAGGACCAATGAACGGCAAACGCATCGCGCAACTGGCACCCGGCATTGCGCTCTGCATCGCGATCTCGATCGTCGCCGTGGGCCTCCAGATGCTGGAGGAGCACTGGACCGGCCGCCCCTGGCTCGAAGCGCTCGTCATCGCCATTCTCCTCGGCACGGCGGTCCGGACCGTATGGAACCCGAGTCTGCGCTGGGTGCCCGGCATCGTCTTTTCGGCCAAGACTCTTCTGGAAATCGCCGTGATGCTGCTCGGCGCCTCGATCAGCTTCCAGGCGGTGATGCAGGCGGGCGGAGGCCTCATCCTCGGCATCGCGGTCGTCGTGGCGGTGGCGATCGGCGCGAGCTACGGGCTGTGCCGCCTGCTCGGCCTGCCATGGCGCATGGGCGTGCTCGTCGCCTGCGGCAATTCGATCTGCGGCAATTCCGCCATCGCGGCGGTCGCTCCGGTGATCGGCGCGAAAGCCGAGGATGTGGCCTCCTCCATCGCGTTCACGGCGATTCTCGGCGTGATCGTCGTCCTGACCCTGCCGCTCTTCGTGCCCCTGCTCGACCTGTCGGAGACGCAATACGGCGTGCTCGCGGGACTGACGGTCTATGCGGTGCCGCAGGTGCTCGCCGCGACCATGCCCATCGGCATGGTCAGCACGCAGCTCGGCACGTTGGTGAAGCTCGTGCGGGTGCTCATGCTCGGGCCTGTGGTCATCCTGCTTTCCATCATCGCGGGACGCGCCGATGGCGGATCCACGAGCCTGTCCTTCAAGCGCCTCGTGCCGTGGTTCATCATCGGCTTCTTAGGCCTTGCCGCCCTGCGCTCCTGGGGTGTCATTCCGGATGTGGTGCTGCGCGGCATTCTTCCCACCGCGACGGGGCTGACTATCGTCTCCATGGCGGCTCTCGGCCTTGGCGTCGATCTGCGCGTGCTCGGCCGCGTCGGAGGACGGGTGACGCTGGCGGTGAGCCTGTCGCTCCTGGTCCTCCTCGGCATCAGCCTCGGCCTGATTCGCCTGCTCGGCATCGCATGAACGACACCGGGGCTTGAATCCTTTCCCGTCCGCTTCATGACTAAGGGCGATCTCGCTCCTCGATGGTGAAGCCGCCCATGAAGCCCTTAAGCGATACGGAACGCACCGAACTTCTGCCCTCCCTCGAAGGCTGGACCCTAGTCGAGAACCGGGACGCCATCCACAAGAGGTTCGTGTTCGACGATTTCAACGCGGCTTTCGGCTGGATGACCCGGGTCGCGCTCTTTGCCGAGAAGGCCGACCATCACCCGGAATGGTTCAACGTCTATAACAAGGTCGATGTGACCCTCTCGACCCATGACGCCAAGGGCCTGACGCGCCGCGACATCGAGATGGCGCAGCGCATGGACCTGTTCGCGGCCGCACTGACGAAGGATTAGGGCGCGGCTCGGGTTCAGGTGGGATTTTCCAGACTGAAGACGCCGGTCGCCTCGTCATAGGCGAACAGCTCCGCGTAGCGCGCCCAGGATACGACCGCGTGGAGGGTCTGCTCCGCATAATCCTCGGACATCGTATCCTCCAGCTCGGCCAGGAATCGGTTGGCCGGCGCGCGATGTGACGCCCGCTCGTCGAGGATCCGCCGGATATGGGCGGCAAGCGGCACATAGGCGAGCAGGTGCTGCAGGAACGCTCTTTTGCGGTCGTCCAGATCGGCGGTGGCGAATTGCCGGCCGGCAGGGGTCAACCGGATGGTGCCCTCCTCGATTTCGGCGAAGCGCAGGAGCTGCAGCGTTTCGGCAATCGGAAAAAGATCGTCGACCTCGAGCTGCAGCTTGCTCGCCAGTTCCGGCAGATCGGCCTTGCCGTCATAGGGTGGCCCGTCGATCATTTCGATCAGGCCGGCGAGAACGTTCGTGGAAATGTCCGGCAGGATCATCGCCAGGCCCGTTCCGGGAAAAGCCTCGCGCTGCGGAACGCCCGCGACCTTCTGGGTCATGCGCGCATAGATGTCGTCCACGACGGCCCGGAAAGCGGGATCCTGGCGGTCGCGCGGCTGGGGCAGCTCGACCTTGACCTCGGCGACGATGGCGCCCGGATTGGATGAGAAGACCAGGATGCGGTCGCACAGGAGGACCGCCTCCTCGATGTTGTGCGTCACCATCAGGATCGACTTGATCGGCATCCGCCCTTCGGACCAGAGATCGAGGAGATCGGTCCGGAGGGTCTCGGCGGTGAGCACGTCGAGCGCCGAGAACGGCTCGTCCATGAGCAGCACCTTCGGATGGACGACCAGCGCGCGGGCGAAGCCGACGCGCTGGCGCATGCCGCCGGAGAGTTCCTTGGGATAGGCGCTCTCGAATCCGTCGAGGCCGATCAGATCGATGGCGGCCAGGGCGTGCTTGCGGCGCTCCGCGGGAGGCATGCCGAGAGCCTCGAGCCCGATCTCCACGTTCTCGAGAACCGTCAGCCAGGGAAAGAGCGCGAAGGACTGGAACACCATGGCGACCTGGCTCGCAGGCCCCGTCACCGGCTGCCCCTCGATCTCGATGGTGCCGCTGCTGGGTTCGAGAAGCCCGGCGATGATGCGCAACAGGGTCGATTTGCCGGATCCGGAGCGCCCGAGAAGCCCGACGATCTCGCCCGCCTTCAGCGTCAGGTTGACATCGTCGAGGACGAGGAGGCCGCTCGTGGTCCCCTTGTGATAGAAGTGACGCAGATGCTCGATCCGCACGAGGGGTTGACCAAGTTTGGTGGTGGCGTCCATGGCGGCACCTCCTCAATCGAGCCGGAAGCGGCGCTCCGCGAAGCGATAGAGCGGACGCCAAAGCAATTGGTTGAAGGTCACGACGAAGACCGACATGACGGCCACGCCGAGCACCACCCGCGGATAGTCTCCAGCATCCGTCGCCTGGGCGATATACGCGCCCAGCCCTGCGGCCTGCAGCCTGGTGTCGCCCCAGCTGACCACCTCGGCCACGATGCTGGCGTTCCACGACCCGCCGGTGGCGGTGAGCGCGCCGGTCACGAAATAGGGGAAGATCCCCGGCAGGATGACATTGCGCCACCATTGCCAGCGCCCGACGCGGAAGAGCGTGGACACTTCGCGCAGATCGGTCGGAAACGCGGTCGCGCCCGCGATCACGTTGAACAGAATGTACCACTGGGTGCCGAGGATCATGAGAAACGACAGCCAGATATTCGGATTGAGATGCAGCGTGACGATCGTCACGACCACGAAGGGAAACAGCACATTGGCCGGGAAGGCCGCGAGGAACTGGGCAAGAGGCTGAATGCGCTCGGCGACGGTAGGGCGCAGCCCGATCCAGACACCGATCGGAACCCAGACCAGGCTGGCGAGCGCGATCAGGATCACCACCCGCAGCAGCGTCAGGCCACCCAGCATCACGGCTTGGATGAGATCGCCGACGGCAAGGGTCGCGCGGACGTAATCGGCGACGAGCCAGAGCGCGAAGGCTGCGCCGGATGCCACGATGGCGATCCACAGGAAGTCGATGGCGCCTCCGGACACTGACAGGGCCCTCAGGCGGCCCGCCACTCGCGGCGGCATCCGGATCGTCGCGAGCCAGGATCCAAGGCCCATGAGAGCCCAGTCCACCGGCTGCATCAGAAGGCGCGTGAGACGGGTCCGGCGAACGAGATCATAGACCCAGGACCGGGGACGCCGCTGCGATGCCGTCTGCTCGGCGCGGAACTTGTCCGACCAGGCGACGATGGGCCGGAAGACGAGCTGGTCGTAGAGCAGAATGACGATGCCGATGGCAAGGATGGCCAGGACCACGGCGCGCAGATCCCGCTGCTCGATGGCGAGGGAAAGCCAGGCGCCGATGCCGGGCAGCGCAATCTTGGTGTCCCCTACGGAGATGGCCTCCGACGCGATGACGAAGAACCAGCTGCCCGACATGGACATCATGGCATTCCAGACGAGCCCCGGAGTCGCGAAAGGCGCTTCGAGACGCCAGAAGCGCAGCCAGGGCGAAAGCCTGAAATGCCGCGCGACCTCATCAAGATCCTGCGGCACGGTCCGCAGGGACTGGTAGAACGAGAACGCCATGTTCCACGCCTGCGCCGTGAAGATGGCGAAGATCGCAGCGCATTCCGCGCCGAGCTGGCTGCCGGGAAAGAGCTGCAGGAAGAACACCACGGTGAAGGTGAGAAACCCGAGCACCGGCACCGATTGCAGAATGTCGAGCGCCGGGATGATGCCGATCTCGGCCCTGCGGCTCTTGGCGGCGAGCGTCGCGACCGTGAAGGTGAAGAGAAGCGATGCGTCCATGGCGGCGAACATGCGCAACGTGGTGCGCAAGGCGTAATCCGGCAGGAGGGCCGGATCGAGCCGCACCGGCGCGATATCGAGCTGCGACAGCGGCGCCCGCATCTCCTCGGCACCGTGCACCACGGCGACGAAGATGCCGATGATGATCGCGAAGGCAATCAGGTCGTAGAGGTTTGGCAGGAACGCGATGCGGGCGATGCCGAGAGGCATGGGGCGCGCAGCGTCCGAGATGGGGCGGTTATCCATGGCTCACCTTGCGTAGATCGTCGCCGCGACGATCACGGGCGAGCCCGCCTGATGATCAGCAGGTCACGCGCGCCGCCGGCGGCCTGGGCAATCGGTTGAAACTGTCACGAGGCATCAGGTTCCGGTTCCTTTGCGAAGCTGCTGTCGGTGAAGTGTGTCTCTCCCGCCCTTGCGTCAAGGGAAAGGGCTATCGGACAAAGCCGGCGAGACCGGCTGTGTGACCGCCTTCGCCAAACTATTTCGGCTGCATGCGCAGCGCGCCGTCGAGGCGGATGGCTTCGCCGTTGAGCATGTCGTTCTCGATGATGCTGCGCACGAGTGTCGCGTATTCCTCCGGCCGCCCGAGGCGGGAGGGAAACGGCACATTGGCTTCCAGCGCCTTGCGGTAATCCTCCGCGATGCCCTCGAAGAGCGGCGTGTGGAACAGGCCCGGCATGATCGTCATCACCCGGATGCCGAAGCCGGCAAGATCCCGCGCCACCGGCAGGGTCAGCCCGAGCACGCCGCCTTTCGAGGCGGAATAGGCCGCCTGCCCGATCTGCCCGTCCTGCGCCGCGACGGACGCCGTATTGACGATGACGCCGCGCCCGCCATCCGCGGTCACGGGATCGAGCCCCGCCATGGCGGCGGCGGATTTCGCGATCATCCCGAAAGTGCCGATGAGATTGATCTCGACGGTGCGGCGGAAGCTTTCGAGATCGTGCGCGATGAGTTCGCCGGTGTCGCGCTTCTTCGTCACCGTGCGCTTGCCCGGCGCGATGCCGGCGCAATTGACGAGGATTCGCTCGACTCCGTTTGCTGCCCGCGCCTTGGCGAGCGCCGCATCGATGGAGGCTTCGTCCGTCACGTCCGCCTCGCAGAACAGAGCCCCGATCTCGCGGGCGAGCTGTTCGCCACGCTCGGCATCCCTGTCGAAGATCGCCACCTTCACACCCTCCGAGGCGAGCATGCGGGCGGTGGCGCCGCCTAAGCCCGATGCGCCGCCCGTGACGATGGCTGCCATAGATTTGTCGAGCTTCATGCGTTTCCTCCCCGGTCTGTCCGGCAGCGTCTTAAGCCATGACCCGCCGGGTGGAAATGATAGGTGTCGAAGAAGCGAAAGGAATGGGAGCGAAAAGAATGAGCGATTTCACGAGACCGTTCACCAAGGCCGAAATGGACGCTATCCGCCGGGCGACAAGCGATGAAGACGGCGTAAAGCAGAATTTCTGGGCCAAGCTGAAGCGCGTCGGCAGCCGCATCCCCTTCGCGAAAGACCTCGTGGCGGCCTTCTACTGCGCGAGCGATCCCACGACGCCGAAGCGGGTGAAGCTGATTCTCATGGCTGCCATCGCCTATTTCATCCTGCCGACCGATGCGATCTCGGATTTCCTGCCGATCATCGGCTTCGCCGACGACGCCGCCGTGCTGGCAGCGGCGATCACACAGGTGGCGGGCTCGATCACGGACGAGCACCGGGCCAGGGCGCGGGAGACGCTCCAGATCCCGGCCTGAGG
Source organism: Microvirga sp. 2TAF3 (assembly GCF_052114965.1). Taxonomy (NCBI): domain Bacteria; kingdom Pseudomonadati; phylum Pseudomonadota; class Alphaproteobacteria; order Hyphomicrobiales; family Methylobacteriaceae; genus Microvirga; species Microvirga sp. 2TAF3. Next base: position 169,088 of record NZ_JBFRFT010000006.1, read on the forward strand.
CCCAGCCCGAAGCTCTCTTCCTTCAGCGCATCGCTCTTTGCGAACCGAAGGTCCGCGTCAGCGAAAAACCGGGCCCACTTTTCCGCACGATGCGCTACCGCCACGTTTCGACGCATCGCCAGATCGCGAGCGCGGCCTTATCGGACATGGTGAAGAGTTCTTAACCATCTTCCCCTAAGGTCTGCTTCATGATTCTCGCATCTCTTCAGCGCGGCTTGGCCGCGGGCGTCATTTCCGCCGCTTTCGTCATCGGAACCGGACCTGAAGCTCTGGCTCAGGGCCCGACCGGGAAGCCGCAACCCAACCGGGCCGCGCAGGCGAAGCCTGCCGCGAAGGCCCCGGCCAAAGCCTCTGCAGCCAAGCCTGCGGCGGCGGCAGCCGGCGCTGCTGCGGCCGCCAAGCCTGCCCAGGCGGCCACGGGCCCCGGTGGCGCGACGCTGCTGGCGTCCTATGGCGACTGGGGGGTCTATACGGCCAAGACCGGCCGCTCGGAAATCTGCTACGCCCTGAGCCAACCCAAGGACCGGCTGCCGAAGAACCTCAACCGGGATCCGGCCTATCTCTTCGTCTCGTTCCGCCCCGCCGAGAACGTGAAGAACGAGGTCGCGGTGGTGCTGGGCTTCGCCGCCAAGGATAACGGCCCGGCGGAAGCCGCCATCGGCAAGGCGACCTATGCGCTTCTCACCAAGGACAGGAATGCCTGGCTGAAGAATCCGGCCGAGGAAAGCCAGGCCATCGCCACCATGGGCAAATCCCAGAGCGTGACCGTGAAGACGCAATCCATCCGGGGCAACCAGCTCACGGACCGTTATTCCCTCAATGGTTTCGTCCAGGCTCTCGAGCGCGCCCGCAAGGAATGCTCGTAAATTCCGGGTGAGCCGGCTTCGGCTCACGACCCCTTTTCCATCGCATCGACACGAAATCGCGCGGGACCCTCACTTTTCCGACGCAATCGTGTTATAGGGCCCCTTCGCCCCCTGAAACGAAGGCTGAGATTTCCCATGGCGACGGCGCTCGACATCGCCAAGCATAACCCCAACGCGGCCCCGCTGACCGTGAGCGATGCCGCGCGCGCAGCAGGCCAAGAGACCCTTTCCAAAGAGACCCTTTCCAAAGAGGCTATCTCGATCGAGAAGAAGGCCGAGTTCAGCGTGACGGCCTCCGGCCAGTCCTCCCTCGTCGGCCTGACCCGCGAGGAACTGAAGGGCAAGCTCGGCCAGATCGGCGTGCCTGAGCGCGAGCACAAGATGCGCGTGGCGCAGCTCTGGCACTGGATCTACTTTCGCGGCGCCAAGAGCTTCGACGAGATGACCAATGTGGGCAAGGGCCTGCGCGCCGCGCTTGCCGAAGCCTATACGCTGGAGCGCCCGCAGGTCGTGTCCGAGCAGGTGTCGAAGGACGGCACCCGCAAATGGCTGATCCGCATGCCCTCCACCGGCCCCTTCGACAAGGGCGCGGAGATCGAATGCGTCTATATTCCTGAAACGGATCGCGGCACACTCTGCGTGTCGAGCCAAGTCGGCTGCACGCTGACCTGCTCCTTCTGCCACACGGGCACGCAGCGTCTCGTGCGCAACCTCACCTCCGCCGAGATCGTGGCGCAGCTCATCGTGGCGCGCGACTGCATCGGCGACTGGCCCGACGCCACGCCGCCGGAAGGCGCTTTCGTGCCCACCGACGGCGGGCGTTTCGTGTCCAACATCGTGTTCATGGGCATGGGCGAGCCGCTCTACAACCCGGACAACGTGATCGCCGCCATCGGCGTCCTGTCGGACAATGAGGGCCTCGGCCTCTCACGCCGCCGCATCACGGTCTCCACCTCCGGCGTCGTGCCGCAGATGGAGCGGCTGGGTGCGGAAGCCAACACCATGCTCGCCATCTCGCTCCACGCGGTGCGCGACGATCTGCGCGACGTGCTGGTGCCGATCAACCGCAAATACGACATCAAGGAACTGCTCGACGCCTGCCGCGCCTATCCCGGCCTGTCGAATGCCCGCCGCATCACGTTCGAATACGTGATGCTCAAAGGCGTCAACGATTCCGATGCGGATGCGCGCGAACTGGTGCGCCTGCTCAAGGGCATTCCGGCGAAGATCAACCTGATCCCGTTCAATCCCTGGCCCGGCTCGAAATACGAATGTTCGGACTGGGAGCAAATCGAGCGCTTCTCCGAGATCGTCTACAAGGCCGGCTACGCCTCGCCCGTGCGCACCCCCCGCGGCCGCGACATCCTCGCCGCCTGCGGCCAGCTCAAGAGCGAGACCGAAAAGCTGCGCGCCCGCGCCCGCATGATGCTGGAACAGGGCATCGGGGCAGAAGGCGTCTATGCGCTGGGCGATAGCGAGTAAGAATTCTGTCCGGAATGCCCGTGAGGGGCATTCCGAGGCCTCTCAGACATAGGCATTCATGCTCCGCTGGCTTCTGCTCATTCCCCTCGCCCTGCTCATCGCCATCGGTGCCAGCAGCTTCTTTCTTTTCATCGCTTCCCTTGTCGATCCCGTCATGGCGATGCTGACCGGGGATACGCTCCTCGTCGGCTTCTGGGCCTTCATGGACGAAGTCTTTTCCTCCGAGGATCCTGGCCCGATCATCATGGATGCCTTCCTGGCCGTGGGGCGCATCGTCTTCACCCTGCTCGTCTTCCCACCGCTTCTGGTCGCGGTGGTGAGCGAGGTCGTCCGCGCCCGCAGCGTCCTCTGGTACATGGGCGCGACCGGCGTGCTGACGGCGGCGATTCCGTGGATCCTGCGCGGCAGCGCCCGCATCGCCTCGCCCGCCGAACTCCATGTGAGCGCCGTGCTCGGCCTGACCGGCGCGGTGGCGGGCCTGATCTACTGGGCGATCGCCGGGCGCGATGCGGGCGGACCATCCTCGCTGGAAAAGCACTGATTCATAAAAACCTCGCGCGCTCTTCCCTCCCCTCTCGGGAAGGAAAAATCTCACCGCGCCGAGGTCGCCAGGATCTTGAGGGCGAAGGCCGAGAACAGGCCGGCGAAGCTGTAATCGATGGTACGCATCAGCTTCGGGCGGCGCCGCAGCAGGGCGATGACCTTGTCGGCGCCCAGGATCATGGCCGCGCCCATCGGGCCGGTGAGCGCGATGAAGTAGAGTCCTAAGAAAAGCAGTTTGTCCGCGGCATGCGGATCGCCCGCCTGCACGAATTGCGGCAGGAAGGTCACGAAGAACAGCACGACCTTGGGGTTCGTCAGGTTGATGCCGACCCCGACGAGAAAGGTCTTCCAGAACGACACCTCGACCTTGCCCTCATCCTTCACGTGAAGCGCCGAGCCGTGGCGCACGGCGTCGATGGCGAGCCAGAGGAGGTAGAGCGCGCCGACGATCTTCAGGATCGTGAAGGCGGTGACCGAGGCTGCGAGCAGGGCCGAGAGTCCGAGCGCGGCGAGCAGCGTGTGGACGCAGCATCCGGTCATGGCGCCGAGCATGGAGGCTATGCCGGCCTTGCGCCCGCCCGCCATGGTCTTGGCAAGGAACAGGCTCATATCCGGCCCCGGCGTGATGAACAGCACCGCGCAGGCGATCGAATAGGTGATCAGCGTGCTCAGATCCGGCAGGAAGGTCATCGGGCCACCTTGTTGGGCATAAAAACATCCTCACGCAGGAATAGACATCGGATTTGCGCGAGAAAATGCGGTAACTATATCTTTCCAGGCGATCATCATGCCAGAAGCGCACGCCTCGGGCCAGATGAAAGCGGCTTGTTGAAACGGCCGGCTTGCCCCATTTGTTGAACCCATTGAAGCGTGACCGATTCGAAAGACGATATCGATGATGGGTTTGCTGTTGCCGGCGCGGATTCGCGTCGCCTTGACTGTGGTGGCGATGGCCGTCGGGCTTTCCGCCTGCGGCATCAATACCGTGCCGACCCTCGAAGAGCGGGCCAAATCCGCCTGGAGCGAGGTGCAGAACCAGTATCAGCGCAGGGCCGACCTGATTCCCAACCTGGTCGAGACGGTGAAGGGCTACGCCAATCAGGAGCGCGAGGTACTGACCCAGGTCACGGAAGCCCGCGCCCGCGCCAGCCAGGTCAAGGTGGATGCCTCGACCGTCACCGACCCGGAAAAATTCCGCCAGTTCCAGGACGCGCAGAACCAGCTTTCCGGGGCTCTGGGTCGCCTGCTCGTCACGGTGGAGCGCTATCCCGAATTGAAATCGAACGCCAATTTCCTGGCGCTGCAATCCCAGCTCGAAGGCACCGAGAACCGCATCGCCGTGGCGCGGCGCGACTACATCGAGACCGTACGGGCCTACAATACCGAGCTTCGCACCATTCCCGGCCGCTGGATCGCCGCAATCCTCTATCCCGACGCCAAGCCCATGGAGACCTTCACCGCCACTCCCAGCGCGGACCGCCCGCCGGCGGTGAAGTTCTGAGCGGATGATCGGGATAGCGCGCGATCTTCCCTCCCCCTTGCGGGGAGGGATCGAGGGTGGGGGTCGTAAAGCCGGAGCGGCTTCCTCAATGACTCAAGCAGTCAGGCCGATACCGGCAGCTTCCCGCAACCTCTCACCCAGCCGCTCTACCCCCACCCCTCCCCGCCGCCTGTCGGGTGTTCCCGACTGGCGCAGGATGAAGCGGATCTCGGGCCTGCCCGAGATCCGGTGGGAAGGAAATTGCGTAGGGCTTCTCCTTGCGCTTCTTCTCGTTCTTCTCCCGCTTGTCGCCCTCGCCCAATCCTTCCCGCCGCTCACCGGGCGCGTGGTCGATGCGGCGAACCTCCTGAAACCCGACGAGAAGGCCGCCCTCGAAGCCAAGCTCAAGGCATATGAGGACAAGACGTCGGATCAGGTCGTGGTCGCCACCGTTCCCTCCCTCGAGGGACACGAGATCGAGGACTATGCCAACCGCCTCTTCCGCCAGTGGAAGCTCGGGCAGCAGGACAAGAACAACGGTGCGCTGCTGCTCGTCGCCCCGAAGGAGCGCAAGGTGCGCATCGAGGTGGGTTACGGGCTGGAAGGCGCGCTCACCGACGCCCTGTCGAAGATCATCATCACCACGGCTATCGCTCCGCAATTCCAGAAGGGCAATTTCGCCGGAGGCATCGATGCGGGCGTGGACGCCATGCTGTCGATCCTGACCGGCGACGCGGAGGAATGGCAGCGGCGCGCGCAGGTGCGCGAGGACGACAGCAGCGGCCTCGACCCCTTCCTGGCCATCGTCGTTTTCGTGATCCTCTTCATCATCATTTCGAGGATGATGCGCGGCGGGCGCCGCCGCTTCGGGCCGGGCCGCAGCGGGCCCTGGATCATCCCGACCGGCGGAAGCGGATGGTCCGGCGGATCGGGCGGCGGATGGTCGGGCGGGGGCGGATTTTCCGGCGGAGGCGGGTCCTCCGGTGGCGGCGGCGCTTCGGGGAGCTGGTAGATGATTTCGTCCGAAGACCATGTGCGCCTCGGCAACGCGATTCGCGAAGTGGAAGACCACACTGCGGGGGAAATCGTCGTCGTCGTCGCGGAGCAGGCGAGCAGCTATCGCTCGGTTCCTCTGCTCTGGGCCATGCTCGGCGCCCTCCTGACGCCCTGGCCGCTGATCTGGATCACCAATCTCGGGCCCTCGCGCATCTTCCTGGCGCAGCTTCTGGTCGCGGTTTTTTTAAGCCTGTTCCTGTCCTGGCCGAAACGCCGCTTCGCCCTGGTGCCGCGCTTCATCAAGCACGCAAGGGCGCGCGAGGCGGCCAGCCGCGAGTTCCTGAGCCGCGGCCTCACCCGCACCCGGGAGAGAACCGGCGTTCTGATCTACATCGCCCTGGCGGAGCGCTATGCGGAGATCATTGCCGATACGGGCATCGCGGACCGGGTCGGGCCGGACGTCTGGCGCGGAATCATCAGGGAACTGACAGGAACGATCAGGGACGGCAGAATCGGCGACGGACTGGTGGTCGCCATTCAGCGCACGGGCGCTATCCTGGCCGAGCACGCGCCGCCCCGGTTCGACGACATCGACGAACTACCGAACAAGGTGATTCTGCAGTAGGCGGGACAGGCCTCGGTCAGAGGCCGCTGCTTTTCGCGGCGCCGAGTATCGCGCCCGGCTTCGAATCCTCGGCGGCCTGCAGGAGCACCACATAGCCATCGGCCTCGCCGCGGGCCGATTTGAGCGGGATTTCGAAATGGGCCGGACCGCCCTTCCATTGGCCGACATTTTTCATGCCGCGCACCACATTGGCATAGGTGACGGTCTTGCCCCGGTTCTCGCCCCGGCCGATGGGCACGGTCTGCGTCCGCATGACCGGCAGAACCCAGACCTCGCCCCGCCTCTGCTTCGTATGGGACGTCTCCTCGACCGTGATCGTGACGGTTCCGTTCTGCTCCTTGAGGGCGATTTCCACCGGCAGGGCCATGCGCCCTTCCGTGGTGGTCTGGATCGATTTTTCGATCCGGGCCCGGTCGGAGCCGATGCAGTGCTTCATGCCGTTCACGATGATCTGCGGCGTATAGACCTGCCGGTCGCTGCGTGATTCCGCATAGGCCTTCTGCCGCGCCGTGAAGATGGGCTGGGCAAGGGTGTCCTTCCAGCCGAGATAATCCCAGTAATCCACCGGGAACGACAGGGCGACGATGTCGGACTGGCGCGCGAGGTCGGCCAGCAGAGCGTCGGCCGGCGGGCAGGAGGAGCAGCCCTGGCTCGTGAAGAGCTCGATCACCGCGCGCGGCGGATCCGCCAGCGCAGGCTGGATGAGGACGGCAAGTCCAAGCGCCGCAAGGACGAATTTCGGGCGGGACGATTTCAGGCGTGAGACCATGGTGCTCCCATGGAACACCAAAGTTTCCTCAAGGGGAACTCACTTTAGCTTGAGCACCTGCCGGCACGCGCCAGCGGCGATGCATCCACAGCCATTGCTCAGGGTTTTCCCGTACCCAGCCCTCGACCACGGAGGTCATGGCCTGCATGGCGCCCTGCACGTTGACCTGCCCATCCGGATCGCGCGGCAGATCGAGGGGCGGCGTGAGCTGCAGCCGGAAGCGGTGGTTGGGGAGGCGGATCACCCGTACCCCGTGGACCGGGCAGTCGAACCGGCGCGCGAACTTGCCGAGGATCGGGTTCACCAGGGCCGGACGGCCCAGAAAATTGACGAGGACGCCTCGGGTGAAGTGCTGGTCGATGAGCATGCCGAGATGGCCGCCCTTCTCCAGCGCGCCCTGCATGGCGAAGGCCGCACCCTGGCGGGCGGCCTCCAGCCCGCCCATGGTCTCACTGCGGATCTCGTGCAGAACCCGCGCGATCGCCGGATCGTTGGGCGCGCGGAACACCGCCGTGGCGTCGAGCCCGAACCGGGCGGCGCAGATGGCGGGCAATTCCCAATTGCCGAGATGGGCCGAGAAGATGATGCCGGGCTTGTCGTCATCTCTCAGGCTGAGGAAATGCTCGATTCCGTCCACCTCCGTGCGGCCGGGCTCGGCGCGGTCGGGATCGTAATCGAACAGGGTGCTAAGATGCGGATATTCGCCGCCCGTACGGCCGAGATTGTCCCACGCGCCGCGCGCCAGGGCCCGCACCTCATGCTCCGGCTTTCCCGGATAGGCCGCCCGGATATTGGCGAGCGCGGTCTTGTGCGCGGGAAGCAGCGGCCCGATCGCACGCGCCAGGGCGGCGCCGACCGCTCCTGAGCGCTCGGGGCCCAAAGCCCGCGACAGGGCGAAGACGCTCCGCACGACCCCGACCATGACCTTCTCGGTCAGGCGTGAGGCCAAGCTGCGGGGGCGTTGGGAATGATGAACCACGAATTCGTCCTGGCTGATGTCGTGCTGAGAAAGGAGACCCGCCTCTTTCCGCGACTATCCGTTTTCGTCAAGGGCCGGGGGCGCGCGGTAATCTGTCGTAGAGGGCGATCAGGGTTTCCCGCTCACGGCTCCAGCTGAGATCGGCCGCCGCCACGAGGGCTTGCCGTTTCATGCGGTCGATGGCCGGGCGGTCCATCCCGTTGATGGTTTCGGCGATGGCGTGCGCGTCGTCCGTCGCGGGCCGGCCGCATTCGTAGCGCGCCAGGATCTCGGCCATATCCGGCAGGGGCGACGTGACGACCGCAAGCCCCGCCGCGAGATATTCGAACAACTTGTTGGGCAGGGCGAAACGGTTGTGGCGGCTCGAATCCGGCAAAATGCACAGGCCGATATCCGCCTCGGAGGCGCGGGGCACCACATCCGGCGGCGCGACCGAGGGCTCGAACCGGATCCGGTTCGCCACGCCCCTCGCCTCGGCCTGGGCTTTGAGGCCGCTCAGATAGGCGGGAGCGGCCGATCCGCGCAAGGTCAGGCGAAACTCGTCCCGCCAGAGCGGAAGGGATTCGATGATGGCCTCGAGGCCACGGTTATTGCGCAAAAGGCCATGGAACAGCACCTCGATGGTCGATCCGGCAGCGCGAAACGGTGCCAGCGTCGCATCCGGTACGTTCCGGACGATGGACGGAGTCGGCAGACCGGGATAGGCCTCCGCCAACGCCTCGGCGATGCCCGGGCTCACGGTGATGACGGCATCCGCCGCCCGGATGCCGCGCCCCTCGATGGCTTTGACATGGGACAGGGCCGCCAGACGCCATTTAAGGCTGTGCTCGTATTCGGCGATCGCCATCTCATGGCTGTCATAGACGATCCGCGTGCCGTGGCGCTTCTTGGCGTCGAGGGCGAGCGGCAGGGTATTCCAGTCATTGGCGTGGATCGCCTCCGGCCGGAAGGCGCTCAGGATCTCACGGGCGCGGCGGCGTCCCTCGTGGAGCCAGTAGAAAGCATGCGACGAGGCCGGCAGCAGATTGGCCGGAGCCTGCCGCATCAGGATTCCGGCACGGATGGCGAAAGGCGACGGCAGGTCGGGCAGAAGGGAAACGGCGTAAGGCGCATTCCGGGGCGCAGGTCCGTAGCCGATCAGCAGGACCTCGTGCCCTGCCCGATGCAGAGCCTCGGCCGTTCGCAGCACGCGCGAATCGTTGGCAAGAGGGTGGAAGTCGACGACGGCGATGCGCATGAATGATAAAAATCCTTGACTTGCGCGATAGACCGCCGGGGCAACATTGTCCAGCCGCACGGAAGTAGAAGGCGTGTTGCGCGACACTCGACGATGGGACGATGGCTTTGTACAAGGCTTCTCCCTCGAAACGGCGAGCCTTTCCCTGACCTCTTCTTCCAAGCCCCGCATCCTGTACATCTGCTGCGAGCGCATCGTTCCCGGAAGCGCCGCCGCAACGCATGTGCACGAGATCTGCGACGGGCTGACGAGGCGCGGCTATCCCGTGACCCTGCAGGCGGAGCATGGGACCTCCCGCAGCGGGCTTTTCGGACAGCTCGGCCGTTATGCCCGAATCACCCTGCGCGCCCTGTCTCGACTGCCGCGCACCGACATCGTCTATTTCCGCTCGCATTTCGCCGCTTTTCCCATCGCCCTGGCGGCGCGGCTGATGGGCAAGCCGACCGTTCAGGAAATCAATGGCGTCTATGCGGAGGCTTTCGTCACCCACCCGCGCTTTGCCCGCCTGCGGGGCATGCTGTCCTCCCTCCAGCGCCTGCAATATCGCTGGGCCTCGGCGCTGATTGCGGTCACACCGCAGCTGGTCGCCTGGGGGGCCCGGGAGGCAGGGCATGAGCGCGCCCATCACGTCGGCAATGGCGCGAACACGAATGTCTTCAACCCGCAAGGCCCCCGGGCGGAGCGGGCGCGCCCCTACGCCTTCTTCTTCGGCGGGATGACCCGATGGCACGGGGTCGAGGTGATGCTGGAGGCCGCCCGATCGCCCTCCTGGCCCGAAGGCGTCGATCTTCTGCTCGCGGGCCCCATCGTCGATCAAAGCCTCAAGGCCACCCTCGAAGAGGCGCCGCCCTATGTGACCTGGCTCGACCGGGTGCCGCAGCAGGAGCTGCCGGCCCTGATCCGCGGCGCGGTCGCGGCTCTGGTGCCGAGCGTCGATCCGAGCGGAATCACGGCCCATGGGATCACGCCGCTGAAGCTCTTCGAGATGCTGGCCTGCGGCCGGCCGGTCATCGTCAGCGATTTCAAGGGCATGGCCGATCTGGTGCGCGGCGGCGGATGCGGCCTCGTCATTCCCTCCGGGGAACCGGAGGCCCTCGCCCGCGCCGTCGCCGAACTGGCGGCCCGCCCGGCCAGGGCCCAGGCCATGGGCGAGGCCGGTGCCCGGCTGATCGCAGCCGAACACTCATGGGACGCCCGCGCCGCCGAGACCGCGCGGGTGATCGAGACTGTCGTTAAAACGTAACCACGACCTTGCCGAAAACCTTGCGGCTTTCCAGCCGCTCCAGACCCTTCTGGAACTCGTCGAGCGGGAAGACCGCATCGATGACGGGATTCATGCCGCCGGCCATCTTGGCGAGCGATTCGCGGATATTGCGCATATTGCAGCCGAAGGACCCGAAGATCCGGTATTGCTGCTGGAAGAGCTGCATCAGGTTCATCGTCGTCGACACGCCCGAGGTCGAGCCGCAGGTGACAAGGCGTCCGCCGCGCTTGAGGCAGAGCAGGGACCCGTTCCAGGTATCCGCACCCACATGCTCGAACACCACGTCGACGCCTTTCCGCTTGGTCAGGCGGCGCACCTCGCCCTCGAACCGCTCGGTACGGTAATTGACGACGTAATCGGCCCCGAGGGCCTTGGCCTTCTCGCCCTTCTCGTCGTCGCCCACGGTGGTGTAGATTGTGCAGCCGATGGCCTTCGCCATCTTGATCGCCGCCGTGCCGATGCCTGAGCCACCCGCATGGACGAGGATCGACTCGCCGGGCTCCAGCTTCGCGTTGTCGAACAGCATGTGCTGTACGGTGCCGAAGCCGATGGGCGCGCAGGCGGCATCCTCGAAGGACACGCCCTCCGGCACCGGAATCACCAGTCGCTCGGGGCGATTGATCAGTTCGCGGGCGAAGCCGTCGATATGGAAGCCCATGATCCCGGCGACGTTCTCGCAGAGATTGTCGCGGCCCTCCTGGCAGGCCTTGCAATGGCCGCAGGTCTCGGCCCCGTACATGGTGACCGGATCGCCGACCTTGAACCGGCTCACGCCCTCGCCCACGGCCGCGATCTCGCCCGACGCCTCGACGCCCACCGCCTGCGGCATCTTGCGCTTGGCGAAGGCCATGCCGCGAAAGCCCCAGACGTCGAGATAGTTGAGCGCCAGCGCCTTCACCCGCACCTGCACCTCGCCGGGACCGGGAGGCGGGGGAGCATCCATCTCCGTGATGCGGAGATCGCGGTCGCCGAAGAGTTGTAGGGCACGCATGGGAGAATCCGTGATTGGCGTCATGCCCGGACGCGATCCGGCTATCGCGTCGTCCAAGGGACGCGGATAGCCGGGCCCAGGCCCAGCCATGACGGAAGAAACTAAGGGCGGCTTAAAGCTCGGCTCGCGGAATGACAAGCGCCGCCTGTATTCCCTCCCCGTTGCGGGGAGGGAAGAACGTGGCGGTTCCCGCGCTATCGATCGGCCAGATGTCGCTCGGCGAGGAGTAGCGACAGGCAGGTCGGGGCGTGGACGATCCGTGCTGCGACGACCTGGGCAACCGCGTCGGACAACGGCATTTCGACCGGCTCGATGTATTCGCCCGGGTCGGGGTGGGTCTCCGTCCGCGTGAGGCCCTCGGCCAGGAACAGATGGCTTGGTGAATGTACGCCCGCCGTAAAAGGATGGACCAGTCCGAGAGGTGTCAGTTTCTCGGACTTTACGCCGATCTCTTCGACAAGTTCGCGATAGGCCGCTTCGAGCGGAGTCTCGCCGGGTTCAATGGCCCCACTCACCGCCTCGATGCTGTATTCGCCAAGTGCGTAGCGGAATTCCTTGGTCAGGATGACCGTCTTTGCCGCCGTGACGGCGATGACGCTGACGCCAGGCGGCTTCACCACGACCGTATACCGTCCCGTGTGTCCATCTGCGAAGCGGATGTCGTCGCGCACAATCCGCGTCCAGGGGTCTTCGTAAATCGTCTCGGAGGATAAGGTCTCACAGCGCATCGGAAGCTCCCCGTTCTGGCGTAGATCTCATCGATGCACGCCGATCATCGAGGTCAGGCCGCCGTCGATGGGGAGCACGGTGCCGGTCATGTAGGCGGCGGGTTCGCTCATCAGGAAGGCGGCGAGGCCCGCGATTTCTTCCGGCTTGGCGAAGCGGCCCGCCGGGATCTGCTTTTCCATGTTTTCGCGGTAGGCGGCGTAAGGAGCCATCATGTCCGTGTCGATGAAGCCCGGCGCGATCACGTTGACGGTGAGCCCGCGCTTCGCCGTCTCGATGGCGAGCGTGCGGCAATAGGAGATCAGCGCGCCCTTGGAGGCAGCATAAGCCGCGTTGCCCGGATTGCCCTGGAGCGCCGCGACCGAGCCGATGGCGACGATGCGGCCGGCCCGCGCGCGGATCATGCCGCGCATGAGCGTTTTCGCGATCCGCGTGAAGGACCAGAAATTCACCTGCATGGCGGCTTCGGCCTTGTCCTGCTGCATCATGGCGGCGAGCGCGTCATAGGGCTGGCCGGCATTGTGCACGAAGCCGAAGAAGGCTTCCGATTCGATGCTCTCGCAGAAATCCTCCAGCGCCGCCTTGTTGGAGAGATCGAGCGCGTGCCCCTTGATGGACCGGCCCGGATGCGCCGCCATCAGTTCATCGGCAAGCGCCATCGCGGCATCGCCCGAGGAGCGATAGGTGAAGTCCACATCGTGGCCGGCAGCGGCCAGCGCCCGCACGATCGCGGCGCCGACGCCCTTGCCGCCGCCAGTCACAAAAACACGGGTCATGATTCAAGCCCTTGATTCAAGCCCCTTTGGGCTCCGCCCCGAAGACGAGGCAAGTGTTCTGGCCGCCGAAGCCGAACGAGTTCGACAGCACGTAATTGACCTTCGCATCCCGCGCCACGTTCGGCACCACGTCGAGCGGGATCGCCGGATCCGGCACCGTATGATTGATCGTGGGCGGAATGCGACCAGTCGTAATAGTGAGAAGCGACATCACCGCCTCCACCGCGCCGGCGGCGGTCAGCGTATGGCCGATCATCGACTTGTTGGAGGAAATCGGCAGGCGCGGCATGCGTTCGCCGAACACGGCCGTGCAGCTCATGGCCTCCATCTTGTCGTTTTCAGGCGTCGAGGTGCCGTGGGCGTTGATGTAGTCGATATCGTCCGGCGCAAGCCCCGCATCCGCGAGCGCTTCCCTGATGGCCGTGATGCCGGGCATCCCGTCCGGGCTCGAGCGGGTACGGTGGAAGCCGTCGCCCTTCTCGCCGCAGCCGAGCACATAGCCGAGAATCTTTGCGCCCCGCGCCCTGGCGGCATCGGCGTTTTCGAGAACGAGAGCGGCCCCGCCCTCGCCCATCACGAAGCCGTCGCGGTTCTTGGAGAAGGGCTTGGAGGCGGTTTCGGGATTTTCGTTCTGCGTGGAGAGGGCCGAAAGCAGTGAGAACCGGATCAGGGATTCCGGATTGACCGAACCGTCCGTGCCGATGCAGAGCGCCGCATCCGTCTCGCCACGGCGGATCGCCTCGACACCGAGCTGGATCGCGGTGGCGCCCGACGAGCAAGCGGTGGAGAGCGAGATCGGAGAGCCCCTGGTGCCGAACCTGTCGGCCACGCGGTCAGCGACGGTACCGAAGATGAACAGGTCGTGCCAGGGCTTGAATTGCCCCGTCGAGGCCGCTTTCAGAAGATCGCGATAGGTGATGTCCCCGTCCTGGCCCGAGGCCTTGGCCAGGGCCTCGCGCTGCGGCCATTCCATTTCCACCGGCGGCACGGCGATGAACAGGGCGCCGGGGAAATCGCTCCGGTCCAGGCCCGACTGGCCTACGGCTTCCTCGGCGGCGCGCATGGCGAGCGTTTCGGACAGCATGGGGGCGCAGAACGGCTCCACGTCAAGCGAATCGATGGTGCCCGCGATCGTGGTGCGCAGGCCCTCGGTGGGGAAGCGCGAGATGCGGCGAATGCCCGATTTGCCCGCCGTCAGCGCAGCCCAGGTCTCGTCCTTGCCCTGCCCGAGGGAGGTGACCACGCCCATGCCGGTGACGGCGACGAGCGGGCGGCCTTGAGTGTCGCGAAGCGCCATGCCGTTCTCCTCAGGATGCCTTGGTGAGCCGCACGGCGCCTTCGCCGCGCCAATGGCCGACGGAGGTGACGAGAGCCTCGTTCGATTGTCCCTGGCCGATCAGCGCCGCCGCGAGAGCGACTCCGAACGGGGCTTGTCCTTCCATGGTGTGGCCGACCACGTCGCCGGTGGCGTGGATCGCCGCATTCGGCAGGCTGTCGAGAAGCGCCGCCTGCTCGTCTTCGGTGATGCCCTTGACGCCGGTCGCGCCCGAGATCACCACATCCGGCTTGGCGCCGAGCGCATCGATCTGTGAGCGGATCGCGCGGCCGACGCTGCCCGGCTCGCGACGGCTGCGATCGGAGGCGACATCGGCGATGGTCGCAAGGGGCTTTGCGCCCCGCGCCGCCGCATGCTCGCGCGATTCCAGCACCAGGAAACAGGCGCCGCTGCCGAGAATCATGCCACCGCCCTCGGCGGGGCGCTCCCAGACGGGACGATGGGCCTGCTTCCAGAGGAAACCGCCCATTTCGTAGATCAGCAGGATGTCGGGGCGCTCGGCGTTGTAGGCCCCACCGACGAGAAAAATGTCGTTCTGGCCCGAGGCGATGCGGCTCTGGGCCACGCGGATAGCATCGACGCCACTCGATTCCTCGCCCATGAAGGTGCGCGACGCGCCGGTGACCCCGTGGACGATGGAAATGTTGCCCGCGAGCAGGTTCGAGAGCTGCGCCAGGAACAGGGTGGGACGCAGGTCGCCCATCAGGCGCTCGTTGAGGAACACGCCCGGATTCTCGGCCCGGCCGAGCCCGGTCAGGATCTGCCCGTCGACCGCGTAATCGCGCTCGCCGCCCCCTGCGGCCACGATGAGGTGCATGCGGCTTTTCAGATCCGCATCCTCCTTCACGCCTGCGGCTTCCAGGGCGAGCCCGGCGGCATAGCAACCGAGCTTCTGCCAGGGTTCCATCTGCCGCTGGTCGGATTTCTTGGCGATCTGCCTGTCGTAA
The DNA here is from genome assembly GCF_052114965.1 of Microvirga sp. 2TAF3. Taxonomy (NCBI): domain Bacteria; kingdom Pseudomonadati; phylum Pseudomonadota; class Alphaproteobacteria; order Hyphomicrobiales; family Methylobacteriaceae; genus Microvirga; species Microvirga sp. 2TAF3. Next base: position 184,105 of record NZ_JBFRFT010000006.1, read on the forward strand.
TCCGGCGGGGTCACCGGATGCACGGGAAAGGGTGCGAAGGTTTCGAGATCGGTGCGGGGGGAAGCCGCCGTCAGCGCGTTCAGATGCACTTCGACCCCCTCGCCTGCTGCCGAGACGATCCCGATTCCGGTAATGACCACGTCGCGCATCAGGCCCCCTCCGCCAAAAGACCGATGCGGCGCGCCTGGGCCCGCATCAGCTCGTCCATGCCCGCCGGGAACGGCATGATCCGGAAGCGCAATTCCGCGTCGCAGATCGGCTTGCCCTCGGCCAGGATCTTCGCCTTCGTCCCCGCATAGCCCGAGCCTTCATGGTCCAGCTGCGCCGTGACGGTGAGCACCGTATCCGGACCGACGAAGGAGCGGAAGCGCGCCTTGTCGACGGCCATCAGAAACGGCATGTGGGTGAAGTTCATCAGGCCGAGCACGAGATAGCCGGAGGCCTGCGCCATGGTCTCGGTGAGCAGCACGCCCGGCACGAGAGGATGGCCGGGGAAATGCCCCTCGAAGACGGGGCTTTCCGTCGGCACGGTGGACGTGGCCTCGATCCGCTTCGCGTCGCGGTCGAGCATCGTCACCCGATCGATCATTTCAAAATATTCGAGGCGCATCCGGTCCGAACCATTCTCATGTCGTCCCGGACGGATCGGGCGAGGGAAGGATATCCTTGCGATGGAACTCTTCCGGCTCGCCTTTCCGAGCCGGCCTTCGGGCCGGCCCGCCGGGATTGCGGCGTCCTCTCGATCAGACGCTCTCTGTCTTGAAGTGAAGCGCCTTGGATCAGGCGGCTTTCGCGGCGACCAGCGCATCGATGCGCGCCACGAGGTTCTTGAGCACGAAGTATTCCTCGGCCGGGGCTTTGCCCTCGTTGACTTCCTGCGTCCACTGCTCGAGGGGCAGCTTGATGCCGAAGGCCTTGTCGATGGCGAACGCGATGTCGAGGAAGGCCAGCGAATCGATGCCGAGATCCTCGATGGCATGGCTTTCCGGCGTGATCTGCTCGCGCGGAATGTCGGCGGTCTCGGAAATGATGCCGGCGACGGTCTCGAAGGTGGACGACATGACGCCGCTCTCCTGAAATGCTTGGTCTCGACGATATGCCGCCGTCAGGCCCAGGGCCCGATCCCAGCCGCTTTCTTCGCCAAGGAGGGTTGTATCGAAACGCACCCCTTACACGACAGGGCGCGGGGCGGCAACTGATAGGATCGTATGGGAGGCCGCTTCCCGGCGCCGGGGCGCGACAACCCGCTGGGGGCCGCCTATGCGGTCGCATGGCGCAATTCTGCAGCTCTTGGATGTTTTTCGCCAGGGTGCGACCGAAATCCCCCGGAGTATAGGGTTGCGGCAAACAACGTTATGTCATAGCACAAACGGATTGTCCGGCTTTGAATATCTGGGCCGAGCTTCTTTCCCAATTGAACGCTAAAGACCTTTTGTTCGGAACATCGTCATGGCGAATTTTCTTTCTGATCAATCCAGCAACGCCCTTGCTTTCGGCAGTTCCTCTACGGCGGTAGCGGCCACGCCCATCGGTTTCCCGGTTTTCTCGGGCATCCCGCGCGGATCGGATTACCACCCCTATTTCGGCAGCGAACATGCCGACGTCCTGCGCGGCCGCAGCGCGAGCGACTCCTTTTTCGGCTGGAACGGCAACGACAAGCTCTATGGCAATGGCGGCAACGACTATCTCGCGGGCGAAGCCGGAAACGACAAACTTTATGGCGGTGCCGGCGACGACATCCTGAATGGAGGGCTCGGCGACGATGTGCTGAGCGGGGGCAGCGGGATCGACACCGCGTATTTCCTCGGCAATGAAAACGTCAAAGTTAGTCTGGCGACAACGAAGACCCAGAATACCGGCCAGGGAAAGGACATTCTCCTTTCGATCGAGAACCTCGTGACCGGCAACGGCAACGACAGGCTCACGGGCTCCAAATATGCCAACGTGCTGATCGGCAACAAAGGCGACGATGTTCTGGACGGCGGCTATGGCAACGACATTCTGTCCGGCGGCGCCGGGAAGGACGTTTTCATTTTCCGCAACTCTCTGAACGGCCAGGAAAACGTGGACACGATCCGCGACTTCAACGTGAAGGACGACACGATCCATCTGGAGAACGCGATCTTCACGCAGCTGACCAAGACGGGAACTCTGGCGCGCGACTTCTTCCACATCGGCGAACAGGCCATGGATGCCAACGACCATATCGTCTACGACAAGTCCAAGGGCTATCTCTATTACGATCCCGACGGCGTCGGAGAGGCAGCGCAGATTCTGTTCGCCAAGGTGAAGGCGGGTCTCGCGCTCACCGCCGCGGATTTTCTTGTGATCTAGGCCGGCTCGGTCCGCATTGAGGGCGTGATCCGGCACAGCGGAAACCGGTCGCGGTCTCATGGCACGGCGACCGGCTCCATGGATGCTCTTTCCAAGGGGCTGGGCCCGCTCGGCCCTGCCGACGTTGATTAATCGGCTCCTTTCGTCGATAAGGCGGATCCTAGGTTGAAGGCTTGGTTCCAAGCCGCCCTCATGATCGGATCGACGTGATTAACAGGTTCCTCAAACCTGAAACCCGCTATGCGCGGCGCATGGCCCGGATCGCCCGATGGGACAAGCCCGTCGAGGGCGGGCTCGGCCGCGTGCACGCCTGGGCCAACATGCTTCTCGTCGATCACGGCGTCTTCCGCCTGCTCTATCTCAACAAGCACCGCGTCTCGGAACGGCTCTGGCGTTCGGCGCAGCCGGCGCCGCACCAAATCTCGCGCCTGAAGGCCGAGGGCGTGCGCACCATCGTCAACCTGCGCGGCGGGCGCGAGCATGGCTCGTGGCAGTTGCAGAAGGAAATCTGCGAGCGGATCGGGATCAACCTCACCGAATTCATCGTGCGCTCGCGCGGCGCGCCGGACCGGGACACCCTGCTGAACGCGAAGGATTTCTTCGACAAGATCGAATATCCGGCCGTCCTGCACTGCAAATCGGGCGCGGACCGGGCGGGCTTCGTCGCGGCCCTCTACCTCATCGTGCACGAGGGTCGCAGCGTCGACGAGGCCCTGCGGCAGCTCTCCGCCCGCTATGGCCATTTCCGCTTCTCGAAGACCGGAATTCTCGACGCCTTCTTCGAACGCTACCGCCAGGAGGGCGAAGCCAAGGGCATTCCCCTCCTCACCTGGATCGAGAAGATCTACGATCCCGAAGCCCTTGAGCGGGATTTCCGCCCCGGCTTCTGGTCCAACATCCTCGTCGACCGGATTATGCGGCGGGAATAACCGCACAAACCTCCTCCGCCTTCATCCTTCGAGACGGACCTGACGGTCCTCCTCAGGATGGGGCTGTGGTGATGTTGCGGCCTTTCTTGAGGATGAAGGAGAGGCCGTAAGGCCTGCCCCGACGCGTCATCCAAGCCTTACGCCTGAGCAGAGACCGGCTCCGCGTCGTTCGACAATTGCAGCCGGTGCAGGCGGGCATAGGTGCCCCCTTTCGCGATCAGGGCATCGTGCGAACCCATCTCCGCGATGCGGCCCGCCTCCATGACGACGATCCGGTCCGCGTCGCGGACGGTGGAGAGGCGATGGGCGATCACCAGCGTGGTGCGGCCCTTCATGAGGTTGCGGATCGCCTCCTGCACCAGCTGCTCGGATTCGGAATCGAGCGCGCTCGTGGCCTCGTCGAGAAGCAGGATCGGGGCGTCCTTCAGGAAGGCGCGGGCGAGCGACACGCGCTGTCGTTCGCCGCCCGACAGCCTGCCTCCGCCGGGGCCGACAACGGTGTCGTAGCCCTGCGGCAGCCTCATGATGAAATCGTGCGCCGCCGCCGCCTTCGCCGCGGCTTTGATCGCGTCTTCGCTCGCTCCCGGCCGTCCGAAGGCGATATTCGCCCGCACCGTGTCGTCGAAGAGAACCACGTCCTGGCTCACCACGGCGATGGCCGCGCGCAAGGAACGCAGGGTCACGTCGCGCACATCCTGCCCATCGACCAGCACGGCGCCGGCCGTGGCATCGTAGAGGCGCGGGACGAGCGACAGAAGCGTCGACTTGCCCGAACCCGAGCGGCCGACAAGGGCGGTCGTGCGCCCGGCTTCGGCCGTGAAATCCACATGATGGAGCGCCGTCTGCTCCGTGTTGTACGAGAAGCCGAGATTTTGGAAGCGGATCTCTCCTCCCGACACGGCAAGCGGCTTCGCCCCCGGCCTGTCCTGGATCTGCGGCTTCTCATCCATCACGTCGAAAGTGCGCTGCAGGGCGGCGGCCGCCTCCTGGATGATGGCGTTGAGATTGCCGAGCGCCCGGATCGGCTGCGCCGCCAGGATGAGCGCGCTGACGAAGCCGGTGAAATCGCCCACCGTGCTGCCGCCGGACACGATGCGCTGGCCGATCAGCACCAGCACCGCCGCCACGGCGAAACCGCCACCGGCTTCCAGGAGCGGGTCGAGCCGGCCGCGTGCGTTGGCCGCCTTCATCTTGAGCTTGCGCACCTCGTCGAAGGTGTGGGCCGCCTTGCCCTTGAGATAGCCCTCGAGTTCGTAGGTCTTGGCGATGCGGGTGCCTGCGAGGCTCTCGCTGATGAGGCTCGCCATCTGGCCCGTCTGCTCCTGCGTCGAGATCGCCACGCGCCGCAGCTTCTTGCCGATCTTGCCGATGGGATGGGCGATGAAGGGCACCGTGATGCCCGCCACCAGGGTCAGGACCGGGTCGATCCAGAGCATCGCGCCGATGAGGGCGATGATGGTAGTGACCTCGCGCAGGAACACCGTCGAGAGACGGGTCAGGGCTTCCTTGATGAACAGGAAATCGGTGGTGAAGCGCTGGGTCAGCGCGGCCGGGCTCTCCCGCCCGGTCTGGGCGAGATCGGCCTCGATCATGTGGCCGTAAAGCGCGGTCTGCATATCCGCCTCGATCCGCGTCACCACTTTGTTGGTGAGCACGGTCAGGGCCAGCAGCGAGAAGCCCTTCACCGATGTCACGGCGATGACGAAGATGGGGCCGAGCAGGATCGCCGTCTGGTCCTTGGCCGAGAAAGCGTCGAAGGCTTCCTTGATCAGGACCGGATAGAGGCCCGTCGCGCCCGAGACGAAAGCGACGAGGAGGAGCACAAGGGCCAGCGTCCTGGCGTGAGGGCGCATCCAGTCCCGCCACAGGCGGCGGATCAGGGGAAGCGTATCGCCACGAAAAAGCGGATTCTTGCCGGCCATCTTCGCCAAAACTCTCGATCGAACGCAGTGGCGTTAGCACGAGGCCGTGCCCCGTCGCAAACGACGCCCCGAGCATCGGACCCAAAAGTGGATTCCACTTTTGGGATCGTTCCGATGCTCTCTCGTTGGGTGAGCGCATCGTCTTTGCGGAAAATCGGGTCCACTTTTCCGCACGATGCGCTACAGCGCATCCCCCCAATCGGCGCGCCGCGCGGCCTTGAACGCGGCCCCGGAGCGCTTGGTGAGCAGGCTCTCATCCGCCGCGCCATCGTTGCGGCAAAGTTTCAGCCGGACCTGCCCGCTGCCCAATCGGGGCGGCGCGATGACGCGGGCCTCCGGAAGCTGGCCGGGCCGGCGGGAGGCCGCGAGATAGATGAACTTCTCGTCTTCCCACGGCACCTCCGCTCCCTTGGCCAGGCGGTGCAGGCGGGAGCGCGCGACCCGGCGGGAGAAATGGCACCAATCGGGCGCGACGAGCGGGCATGCCATCCCGTGCGGACAAGGCGCCAGGATCTGCGCCCCGGCGGCGATCAGCCGCTCCCGCGCGGAAAGAACGCGCTCCCAGCCGGCCGGCGTGCCCGGCTCGACGATCAGCAGGATATCCGCCGTCAGAGCCCATAGGCGATCGACGAGCGGGCCCCGCATTCCGGGCTCCAGCTCGTCGAGCACATAGGCCAGCGTCACCAGATCGCGGGGCGAGAGATCGGGCAATGGCCCCGCGACATTGCCGACGCGCCATTCGACCGTGACGGGAAGGCCTTCCGCGAGTCTCTCACCCCAGCTTCGGATCGCGGCGCTGCCCTCGATCAGGAGAGCGCCCTCGAGGCCGGGCCAGCATTCCATGGCGGCCCAGAGGGCCGAGCCGGGACCGGCCCCGAGATCGAGCAGGGATGCGGGGACGAAATCGGGGCGCACGGCCGCGATCGTTTCCATCGCCGCGCGGATGGCGGCATAGGTCGCGGGCAGGCGGGTCGCGAGATAGGCCCGCGCCGCCAGATCGTCGGAAAGGTGAAACCGCCCGTCCCTGATCTCGGCCCGGTAGCGGGCCGACAGGGCGCTCGCCGCCCGGCTCAGGTCCGACAGGTTGATTCCCGCAAGCGCGGCATCCACGCCTTGGCGCAGGAGCGGCGGCAATTCCATGTGTCATGCCTTCTATACGCAGGCTGGCCTGAGGAATGCAGCCTCTCGAAGAATGAAGGCGATCTAGCACATGACGAACGAAGACCCCAGGATGAAACATCCTCCCAATCTGACGCAGGCTGACGCCCCATGAATCGGGCCGATTCCACCCGCGCGCTTTGCCTTTTGCCGGAGCGCGGAAGGCATTCATGCCGATGCGACCTTGCGCGGCATGCGCTTTGCTTGGCCCGCCGAAGCCCTATAGTTCCGTCCGAATGCAATGACGGAGATACGCGATGAGCTGGCTTCCGACGGAAGATCCGATCCTGGGCGACCGCAAGTCCTGCGATGCGCTCGAACTGGTCGTCATTCCCCGCGTCCGCGATCTCGGCGACGGCTTTTCGGTGCGCCGCGCCCTGCCGCATGGCAAACGCCAGATGGTCGGGCCCTTCATTTTCTTCGACCATTTCGGCCCGGTCCAGTTCATCGCGGGCAAGGGGATGGACGTGCGGCCGCACCCGCATATCGGACTGGCCACCGTCACCTATCTCTTCGACGGGCGCATCACCCATCGCGACAGCAACGGCAATGTGCAGGACATCGCACCGGGCGCCATGAACCTGATGACGGCCGGGCGCGGCATCGCCCATTCCGAACGCTCGCCGGAGGCGGAGCGTCATGGCGGGCAGATGCTCGGCCTGCAGAGCTGGATCGCCCTTCCCGCCGACCGGGAGGAAATCGCACCCTCGTTCCAGCACTACGATGCCGCGAGCCTGCCCATCGTGCAGGACAAAGGCATCCGGGCGCGGGTGATCGCGGGTTCGGCCTTCGGAGCCTCGGCGCCCGTCGAGCGGGTGTCGGACTGGTTCTATGTGGAGGTCGCGCTGGAGGCCGGCATGTCGGCTCCTCTCGATGCCGATCACGAGGAGCGGGCGATCTATGTGGTCGACGGAGAAGTCGAGATCGCAGGCGAGCGCTTCGAGGGCCCGCGCCTTCTGGTGTTCCGGCCCGGCGACCGTATCACCGTACGGGCCGTTCAGACGACGCGGATGATGTTTCTCGGCGGCACCGCGCTCGAAGGTCCGCGCCATATCTGGTGGAACTTCGTCTCCTCCAGCAAGGAGCGGATCGAACAGGCGAAGGAGGATTGGAAGACCGGCCGCTTCGCCCATGTGCCCGACGAGAGCGAATTCATCCCGCTTCCCGAAAGCTGATATCGCCAGAGAAGGAAAGAATCATGGCCTCCGTCCATCTCGTCAGCGCATCGGGCCTGAAACAGGAGATCCGCGCGCGCTCTCATGTGCTGAATGCGGACGAGCCGAAGAGCCTCGGCGGCACCGATACGGGCCCTTCGCCCTATGAGCTGCTTCTGGCCTCGCTCGCCGCATGCACGTCCCTGACGCTCAGGATGTATGCGGACCGAAAGGGCTGGGAGCTCGGCCGCATCGAGGTGGATGCGCGATTCCGGCGCGATGAGGACGGCGTCGAGAGCATCGACCGCGAAGTCGTCCTCGGCGGGAACCTCACACCGGACCAGCAGGCGCGCCTCGCCGAGATCTGCGAGAAGACGCCCGTGACGAAGACCCTGAAGCGCGGCACGCCGATCGCGACGACCCTGCGCGTGACGGCTTAGCGCATCGTGCGGAAAAGTGGACCCGGTTTTCCGCATGGAACGATACGCTCATCCAACAAGAGAGCAACGGACGCTCGACGGGCGCTTGCAAGCCGTTTAATCCAGAATCCGATCAGCGGCCCGTCCGAGAGGCCGCGGCTTTATGCGCGGGAGGCGAAGCATGACGTGGTCCATCGTTGCCAGGGATGAGAAGACAGGCCAGATCGGGATCGCGGTCTCGACATGCGCCTTTGCGGTCGGCGCGCGGGTGCCGTTCGTGGCGAGCGGCATCGGCGCCATCGCGAGCCAGGCCTTCGTCAATCCATATTACGGCTATCGCGGCCTGGAGCTCCTGCGCGCCGGCGCCTCCGCCGAGGATGTGCTGCACATCGTCACCGCGGCTGATGAAGGGCGAGGGCAGCGGCAGGCTCACGTGATGGATCGTCAGGGGCGTTTCGCCGCCCATACGGGCGCGGATTGCGTGCCCTGGTGCGGCCACCTCACCCGCGACACGTTTTCGGTCGCCGGCAACATGCTCGCGGGCGAACAGGTGATCCAGGAAACGGCCCGGGTCTTCGAAGCCTCCTCCGACCTGCCCCTCGCCCGCCGTTTCCTGGCGGCGCTGAAGGCGGGCGAAGCGGCCGGGGGCGATAAGCGCGGCAAGCAATCGGCCGCCATCCTGATCCACGACGAGGAGGAATATCCGATGGTCGACATCCGGGTCGACGATCATGCCGATCCGCTCGCCGAGCTTGCCCGCCTCGAAGAGGTCAGCCGCGGACGCTTCCTGCACTACCGCAAATTCATGCCGTCCAGGGCAAACCCGGCCGGCATCACGGACCGGGCCGAGATCGAGCGGCGGATCGCCGAATCGATGGCGGCGGAGAAGGCCGGCGCGGCGTGACAAGCCTCAAGCCGCGCGTCGGATTCCCGAGGCGCGGCACTGGGCCGTTGGGAACAGATTCGTTTTTCAAGGAAAAGCGGCCGCAGAAAACGGGGCCGTTCGGTGCTTCCCTGGGGTGGGAGGAAGTCTTGGAAATTGGAGCGGGCGAAGGGATTCGAACCCTCGACCCCAACCTTGGCAAGGTTGTGCTCTACCCCTGAGCTACACCCGCGCTCCGCGGCGCGCTGCGCCGTTGCGAGGCCGCTGATGTGCCCCAAAACGATTCACATTGCAAGGGGCCCCACAGATCTTTTTCGAAGGCGGCTTGAGAGCAGGCGGCCGGATCGCTAGAGCCTCGGACCCAAAAGTGGACTCCACTTTTGGGATCAAGCCGATGCTCTCTTTTATCGAGAGCGCATCGTTCTGGGCGAACCGAAGGTCCGCGTCAGCGAAAAACCGGGTCCACTTTTCCGCACGATGCGCTAAAGCATCGGACCCGAAAATGGCCTCCACTTTTCCGCAGGATGCGCTAGAAGCCAGACCTCGTCTTAAAGGTCTCGTCTGGAGATTTTTCAACCGTGGCCCATCTCTCCCCCCAGGCGCTCCTCGACCGCCTTGCCGCCCTCGGCATCGCAACGGATACGGTGGAGCACGAGCCGGTCTTCACCGTGGCCGAATCACGCCCCGTCAAGGCGCAGATTCCCGGGGCCCATTCGAAGAACCTGTTCGTGAAGGACAAGAAGGGCCGCTACTTCCTGATCACCGCCAAGGACGAGACGCCCATCGACCTGAAGCGGACCCATGCGGCCATCGGCGCCTCGGGCCGCCTGTCCTTCGGCTCCGCCGAGAGCTTGCGGGCGATGCTCGGGGTCGAGCCCGGCTCCGTCACCCCTTTCGCCGTCGCCAACGACACGGATGGCCAGGTGACGATGATTCTCGACGCCAACCTCATGGAGCACGAACGGGTGAATTTTCACCCCCTCGTCAATTCTATGACCACGGGCGTCTCGCGGGAGGATCTCATCAAGTTCCTGCGCGCGACCGGCCACGACCCGCTGATTTTACGCCTGCCGGAGCCCCCGGCGGAATTGCCAGAAGACCCCGCCGCTCCCATGTGAGGGAGACGTCAGCCCCTCAAGACCGTGTTCGAGGATCGCATGCTTGCCGACACACCCAACGGGACCCCTTCAGACGGTCTCATCAAGGACACGACCACGGCGAATTTCCGTCAGGATGTCCTCGCCGAATCGATGCAACAGCCGGTGCTGGTCGACTTCTGGGCGCCCTGGTGCGGCCCCTGCAAGCAGCTGACCCCCGTGCTGGAAAAGGCCGTCCGGGAGGCCGGCGGCAAGGTGAAGCTCGTCAAGATGAACATCGACGAGCATCCGCAGATCGCGGGCCAGCTCGGCGTGCAGTCGATCCCGGCGGTCTTCGCCTTCCAGCGCGGCCAGCCGGTGGACGGCTTCATGGGCGCCCTGCCCGAGAGCCAGATCAAGAGCTTCATCGAGCGCCTCGTCGGCCCTCTCGGCCCGAGCGCGACCGAGGAGCTGATGGCCGAGGCCGACAGCCTCGCGGCGGAAGGCGATGCGGCGGGCGCAGCCGAGCTTTACGCGGCTGTCCTGACGCAGGATCCCGCCCATGCGCAGGCTCTGGCCGCCCTCGCCAAGCTGCATGTGGAGCTGGGCGATATCGAGGGCGCCAAGCGCCTTCTCGACATGGTTCCCGCGGACAAGGCCAACGATCCCGCCATCGTGGGCGCACGAGCCGCCGTCGAACTCGCTGAACAGGCAGGGACTCTCGGCGACATCTCGGAGCTGCAGCACCGGGTGCAGGTCAACCCTCTCGACCATCAGGCCCGCTTCGATCTCGCGGTGGCGCTGAACGGACGCGGCAAGCGCGAAGAAGCTGCCGATCAGCTCCTTGAAATCGTTCGTCGCGACCGCAATTGGAACGAGGACGGCGCGCGCAAGCAACTCGTCCAGTTCTTCGAGGCCTGGGGCCCGATGGACGAGGCGACACTTGCAGGACGACGGAGGCTCTCCTCGATCCTGTTTGCGTGATGTCCATCCGACGCACGGGAGAACGGAATGGGAATGAACGCGGTATACCGGGGGCCGGAGGATTGCCCGTCGGTGATTCCGGTTTTTCCGCTTCCGGGAGCTCTGCTTCTGCCGCGCGGCCAGATTCCACTCAACATCTTCGAGCCGCGCTATCTCGCGATGATCGATGACGCCCTGAAGGGCGACCGGATCATCGGCATGGTGCAGCCCGATGCGGATGGCGGCGGCTCGGCGCAGGCCCCGCAACTCTATCACGTAGGCTGTGCCGGCCGGATCACCCAATTCGCAGAAACGGGAGATGGACGCTATCTGGTCACGCTCGTCGGCATCGCCCGCTTCCGCATCGAGGACGAGGTGCCCGCATCGACGCTCTATCGCCGGTGCCGCGTTGATTTCGACCCCTTCGAGACGGATTTCACCGCCCGCGCCGGCGAGGGCGAAGTCGACAGGAGCGGCGTCGTGAAGGCGCTGCGCGATTTCGTCGAAGCAGCGGATGTGCGCGTCGACTGGCAGGGTATCGAGGAAGCGCCGAACGAGGCCCTGGTCAACGCCTTGTGCATGATGAGCCCCTTCGGCGTTCGCGAAAAGCAGGCGCTTCTGGAGGCGCAGGATCTCAAGACCCGCGCCGAGGTGCTGATCGCGCTCACCGAGATCGAACTCGCCCGCGGCGGCAACGGCTCCGACAGCACTCTTCAATAGGATACAGACAGTGACCGAAGATCCTCCCCAGCCGGTCGAGGCCACCCGGATCGATCCCAAGCTCCTCGAAATGCTGGTCTGTCCCCTGACCAAGGAATCGCTCGATTACGATCCCGTGCGCCAGGAGCTGATCAGCCGCCAGGCCAAGCTCGCCTACCCCATCCGCGACGGCATCCCGATCATGCTGCCGGAAGAGGCGCGGCCTCTGACGGATTGAGGGTGTTCCCGAGATCCGCTTCATCCTGCGCCAGTCGGGAACACCCGACTTGCGGCGGGGAGGGATTGAGGGTGGGGGTGGAACGACCAGGCGAGCGGGGTGGAGGGAGAGCTGTAGCGGCCTTGAGCCCCCGCACCTCCAACCCAGTGCTTCGACTTTGCGACCCCCACCCCTACCCCTCCCCGCAAGGGGGAGGGGAAGAGCGCGTCTCGATCGCTTGCGCCAGTCCCAGCACTCTTTTCGCCATGTCCGCATGCAGCCGCTCCACCATGCGGCCGTTGATGGCGATGGCGCCTCTCGAAGCATTCTCCGGCTTCTCGAACGCCTCGACGATCGCGCGGGCATTCTCCACCTCCTCGACGGAGGGCGCGAAAATCTCGTTCGCCGCCGCGATCTGGTTCGGATGGATCAGGGTCTTTCCGTCGAAGCCGCAATCGCGGGCCTGCTCGCATTCCGCCCGCAATCCCGCCTCGTCCGAAAGGCTGTTGTAGACCCCGTCGAGAATGTCGATGCCATAAGTCCTCGCCGCGGCGAGCGCCGTCATCATCCAGGGCAGCATCGGCGTTCGGCCCGGCGTGAGGCGGGCGCGGGTCTCCTTGGCGAGGTCGTTCAGCCCCATGACGAAGCAGGAGAGCCGCGTGTCCACGTCATGCGCGGCGCTGGCGATGGCCTGCGCCTCGAGGATGGCGTGCGGGGTCTCGATCATCGCCCAGACCCGCACCCGCTCCGGCGCCTTGAGCCGCCGCAGACGGAGGCCGACCGCGACGAGCGCCTCCGGCGTCGAGACCTTCGGGATCAGGATCGCATCCGGCGCGACGGCGGCAGCGGCCGCCAGATCGTCCTCGCCCCAGGGCGTGTCGAGGGAGTTGACGCGAATCACGACTTCGCGCGGGCTGAGGCCGCCCTGCGCCACGGCCGCGCAGACCTGATCGCGCGCCGCCGCCTTGGCATCCGGCGCCACCGCATCCTCGAGATCGAGGATCAGCACGTCGGCAGGCAGCGTCCGCGCCTTTTCCAGCGCGCGGGCATTCGACCCCGGCATGTAGAGCGCGCTGCGGCGCGGACGAATGTCGGTCATGGGGCTTCCTCTCGAACGATGTCGCGATTTTAATAACGCCCGCGCGCGCCAAGCCAACCGGAAACGAATGCGAGGGCGAAGGATGTGGGTTGCAGGAGTCGACGGATGCCCGGCGGGCTGGATTGCGGTGTTCATGCATCGGGACGGCCTGCATCCTCCCGTCTTGCGGATCGCGAAGCATCTCGCCGATATCGTCGATGCGCCCGAGCGTCCTGAAATCGTCGCCGTCGACATGCCCATCGGCCTGCCGGAATGGACGCAAGGTTCCGGCCGGCGTCCGGAGCAGCTGATTCGCCCGCTCCTCGGCGCGCGCCAATCCTCGGTCTTCGCCATTCCCTCCCGATGCGCGGTCCACGCGGAGGATTACGACGCGGCGTGCACGCTCGCCGCCGGCACGTCCGATCCGCCACGCAAAGTGTCGAAACAGGGCTTCAACATTTTTCCCAAGATCCGGGAGATCGATGCGCTTCTGCGCGCACGGCCCGCCCTCGTGCCGCGCATCGTCGAGGTTCATCCGGAGCTTGCCTTCTGGTCCATGAATGGCGGGCAGCCGCTTCACGAACCGAAGAAGGTGAAGAGCAGGCCTTACGCGCCAGGCCTCGCCCTGCGCCGAAAACTTCTCGCGCTCGCCGGAATGCCGCGCGACCTCATCGATACGGCTACGCCCCGCGGCGCGGCGGAGGACGATCTTCTCGATGCCCTTGCGGGGTTGGCCGTCGCGCTCGACATGGCTAGAGGTGGAGGACGATCCTTTCCCGACCCGCCCGACCGGGACGCCCATGGCCTCCCCGTCGCCATCTGGACCCTTTCGCCACAGGTTCCCATGTCCATCTCCCTGCCCATTACCCGCGCCGATATCGAACAGGCCCACGCCCGCATCGCTCCCCATATCCGCCGCACGCCGGTCTGGACCCTGCCTCAGGCTTTCGGCCATGACGGGCCGGTGAGCCTGAAGCTCGAATTTTTACAGCATGCGGGTTCGTTCAAGTCGCGCGGTGCGTTCAACACCCTGCTCTCGAAGCCGGTACCGGCGGCTGGCGTCGCGGCCGCGTCGGGCGGCAATCACGGCGCGGCGGTGGCCTATGCGGCCAAGCAGCTCGGACTGAAGGCCCGCATTTTCGTGCCGGAGATCTCGAGCCCCGCGAAGGTGGCGGTCATCCGCTCCCACGGGGCCGAGGTGGTGATCGGCGGCGCGCGCTACGCGGATGCGCAAGGCGCCTGCGATCAATACGTGGCGGCAAGCGGCGCGCTGCGGGTCCATCCCTTCGATGCGGATACGACGATGGCCGGCCAGGGCACGGTCGGGCTCGAATGGGAGCAGGACGGTCCCGCCCTCGACACGGTGCTCGTCGCGGTCGGCGGCGGCGGCCTGGTTTCCGGCATCGCGAGCTGGTGGGCCGGTCGCGTCAAGGTGGTGGGTGTCGAGCCCGAGGGTTCGCGGGCGCTGCACGCCGCGTTGCAGGCCGGCAAGCCTGTCGATGTGGATGTCGACTCGGTCGCCGCCGATTCGCTCGGCGCACGCAATACGGGCGATCTCGTCTATTCCATTTGCAGCAGGACGGTCGATCACGTGGCCCTGGTCACCGACGCGGCCATCCGCGACGCGCAAAGCCAACTCTGGCGCGACTGGCGCATCGCCACCGAACCGGGCGGAGCCGCCGCCCTCGCCGCGCTCACATCGGGCGCCTACCGGCCGAAGCCCGGCGAGCGGATCGGCGTGCTTCTCTGCGGCGCGAATGTCGAACTCTCCAAGCTCGACGAGGTGGTGCGAAGCGTCGCGTGACCATCCGCGCCGAGACGGCCCGACATACGCCGGCCGCAGGCTTCTGCCCTATTTTTTCGCCTCGACAGCCATCTGCACGGCAAGCCCACCGAGAACGGTGCCCATGAGCCAGCGCTGCGCCGTGATCCAGCGGGGATGGCGGGCCAGGAACGTGGCGATCGTTCCCGCCGAGATGGCGATGAGCGCGTTGACGGTGATGCTGATCGTGATCTGGGTCGAGCCGAGCATGAGAGATTGCCCCAACACATGGCCCTTCGCCGGGTCGATGAATTGCGGCAGCAGGGACAGATAGAGCATGGCGGCCTTCGGATTCAGAAGGTTGGTCACCAGACCCATGGTGAAGAGCTTGCGGTTGCTGTCCCGTGGCAGCTCCCTCACCTGGAACGGCGAGCGCCCGTTCGGTTTGAGCGCCTGCCACGCGAGATAGAGGAGATAGGCCGCCCCCGTCAGGCGCAGCGCGTCATAGGCATAAGGAACGGCAAAGATCAGGGATGTGATGCCGAAAGCCGCGCATAGCATGTAGAAGAAAAATCCGAGCGCGACACCGCTGAGCGAAATGAGGCCCGCCACCCGCCCCTGACAGATCGAGCGGGAAATCAGATAGATCATATTGGGACCGGGCGTCAGAACCATGCCCAAGGCGACGAGCCCGAAGGCGATGGCAGCCGTCGTGTCGACCATAGGCAATCCCCTAAATCCCTTTCGGGGCCCGAGATCACCATGCCGGGCTTGAAAAGATCCAATCAAACTTGGGAATGCGTGCCATCACACCGATGCATTTCTCCGAAGTCGGACGGATGAACGCGAAGCCGTGCATCGAAAAACTTCAAGAAATGTTGCTCATCTGACCGGAAAGTGCTTCTGGAGAGTCCGTATCAAAGGAGCCTGCCATGTTCCCAACACGCCTCACGGATGGCTACCGCAGCTTCCTCGACGAGCGTTTCGCCCGCGAGAAGGGGCGCTACGAGCAGCTTGCCGAAAAGGGACAATCGCCGGAAATCATGCTGATCGGCTGCTGCGACAGCCGGGTCTCCCCGGAAGTGATCTTCGACGCGAGCCCCGGCGAGCTGTTCGTGGTCCGCAACGTGGCAAATCTCGTACCGCCCTATGAGACCGGCGGCGACTATCACGGCACCAGCGCGGCGCTGGAATTCGCGGTCCAGGCCCTGCGCGTGAAGCATATCGTGGTGATGGGCCATGCCCGCTGCGGTGGCATCCGCGCCTTCGCCGACGACACCGCGCCGCTCTCGCCGGGCGATTTCATCGGCCGCTGGATGAACCTGATCGCACCCGCCGCCGAGCGAATCGGCCCGCGCCAGGGCGACCTGGCCGAGTATCAGGCCAGGCTCGAACTCGCCGCCATCGAGAACAGCATCAAGAACCTGATGACCTTCCCCTGCGTCCGCATTCTCGTGGAGCGCGGCAAGCTGCAGCTCCACGGTGCCTATTTCGGCGTCGCGTCAGGGGTGCTGCTGGTGCGCAATCCGGAGACGGGCACCTTCGCGCCGGCGCTGGAGAACATGCCGGAGCGGGTGTCGATGTTCAGCGCCCGCGATGCGGGTTCGCTCTGAGGCCGTGCGATCCTCATCCTGGGGAGCAGCCTTATCCCAACGCCGTCCTCGTCCTGAGAATAGCCGAAATCTGCGTCTCGAAGGATGCTGGGGCCATGCCGGTCCGGAACGAGTGGGAACTTTCCCACTCTGGCAAGGTCAGCTCATCTTTTCGATGTTTTGGATGGAGCCGTCATCCGCTCAGAGCGGATGGGCCAGTTTCATCGGATCGAGCAGCGTCGCCGCCTCGGCCTCGGTGATCAATCCGCGTTCGATGGCGAGGTCGGGCACCCGCCTGCCGAGCTTCAGCGCATCCTTGGCGAGTTCGGCACTACGGCCATAGCCGATGAGCGGCACAAGCGCGGTGACGATACCGACGCTGGCGTCGAGATGGACGCGGCAGCGCTCGGCATCGGCCTGGATGCCCTGCACGCATTGCTCGTCGAGGGTGCGCACCGCGCGCTCGAGCAATTGAAGCGAGACATGCAGATTGAAGGCGATCAGGGGCTCCATGGCGTTGAGCTGAAGCTGTCCCGCCTCCGCCGCCAGAGTCACGGCGAGATCGTTGCCGATCACCTGGAAGCACACCTGGTTGACCACCTCGGGAATCACCGGATTCACCTTGCCGGGCATGATCGACGAGCCGGGCTGCATCTCGGGCAGATGGATCTCGCCCAATCCGCCGCGCGGGCCGCTCGACAGAAGCCGCAGGTCGTTGGCGATCTTGGAGAGCTTGGTCGCCGAGCGTTTCAGCATGGCCGAGAACAGCACGAAGGCGCCCATGTCCCAGCTCGCCTCCAGGAGATTGCTCGCCCGCACCAGCGGCATGCCGCTGATGGCCGAGAGTTCCACCAGCGCGACTTCCGCATAGCCCTTCGGCGCGTTGAGCCCAGTGCCGATGGCCGTGCCGCCGAGATTGACCTCGCTCAGGAGCGGAGCCATCTCGTTCAGGCGGGCGATATCTTCCCGGATCACCGTCGCGAAGGCGGAAAATTCCTGGCCGAGGGTCATCGGCACCGCGTCCTGAAGCTGGGTACGGCCGAGCTTGATGACATCGGCGAAGGCCCTGGCGCGCTCGTCGAAGCTGTTCGCCAGATCGGCGAGAGCCTCCTCGAGGGAGAGGCGGGCCAGCAGCAGCGAGAGCCTGACCGCGGTCGGGTAGGCATCGTTGGTCGATTGAGAACGGTTCACATCGTCGTTCGGATGAACCGGATCGTAGAGTCCGCGCTTCCCGCCGAGACGCTCGTTGGCGAGATTGGCGACGACTTCATTCATGTTCATGTTGAGCGACGTGCCGGCTCCGCCCTGGATGGCATCGAGGGGAAACGCATCATGATGCTTGCCGTCGATGATTTCGACACAGGCGGCCTCGATGGCATCGCGCTTGACCTCGGAAAGGCCGCCGAGACGGGCATTGGCCCGCGCGGCGGCTTGCTTCGTCATCGCGAGAGCTGCCAGGAGCCAGGGGAAGCGGCTCACCGGGATGCCGGAGATGCGGAAATTGCGGCGCGCCCGCTCGGTCTGTCCACCCCAGAGCACCTCAGCCGGCACATCCACGGGGCCGAGGCTGTCATATTCGCGACGAGTTTCCGCTTGCATCTGGCTCTCCTGCCATAGATCTCCGCACGCCGAGCGGTGCCGCTGACGGTCAGGAGCCGATAAGCCGGCCCCTGGTGATTTTCAAGATTCTTACACTGCAAACGGCGTTACGAAAGACCGCCGGTGTGGAAGGTCTTCGTGGTGGGGTGTTGCCGGCAAGGGTGATGGTACTGCCGATCTGGCCCAGATCGGCAGTACCATCGACCGATCCAAGCTTCGCCGACGGATCGGCGGTTACCTGACGCCCGGAATCGGGCTCTCATTTTGCCCTTGACCTTCCCCTTGTGGGAACCTTTATGGATCTGACCGTCCCGAGATTGAAGGATCCTGTCCGTGACGGAAAAACTCTCATCCCCAGCCGCCTCATCCTCGCAAACCCTTGCGATTCCCATTTCCGGGATGACCTGCGCCTCCTGTGTCGGCCGGGTGGAAAAGGCCATCCGGGCCGTCGAGGGCGTCAAGGATGTCGCGGTCAATCTCGCCACCGAGCGCGCCCAGGTCACCACCCTGCCCGGCATCCGGCCCGAGCCCGTCCTGACCGCCATCCGCAACGCGGGCTACGAGCCCGCGGAGGAGAGTGTCGATCTGGCGATCAAGGGCATGACCTGCGCGTCCTGCGTGGGCCGCGTGGAGCGGGCGCTCAATGCGGTGCCAGGCGTGCTCGGCGCATCCGTCAATCTGGCGACCGAGCGGGCGCATGTGCGCTATGCCGGCGGCGCCGGTGTCATCGCCTCCGCGATCGCCGCCTCCGAGAAGGTTGGCTACCCGGCGGAGCAGGTGCGTACGGACGCGGCCCAGGGGGACAAGGAGAAAGAGGCCCGCGCCGCGGAAATGGCCCGCCTGGGACGTTCCCTCATCATCGCCGCCATCGCGACCATTCCGCTGCTCGTCTTCGAGATGGGCTCACACATGATCGAAGAGCTGCACCACTTGCTGGCGGGCAAGATCGGTGAGGACAACATCAAGCTCATCTGCTTCGTGTTTGCCACCATCGTCCAGTTCGGCCCCGGCCGCGTCTTCTATGTCAAAGGCCTGCCCGCTCTGCTGCGCGGCGCGCCCGACATGAACTCCCTCGTCATGCTGGGCACCAGCACGGCCTATGGATACTCCGTCGTCTCGACCTTCGCGCCCTCCGTGCTGCCGATCGGGATGGATTACACCTATTACGAAGCCGGCGCGGTGATCGTCGCCCTGATCCTGCTCGGGCGCTATTTCGAGGCCCGCGCCAAGGGCCGCACCGGCGATGCGATCCGGCGGCTCATGACCCTGCAGGCGAAGACCGCGCGGGTGATCAAGGACGGTCAGGAGCAGGATGTTCCGGTCGAGGTCGTTCGCGTCGGCGACATCGTGGTCGTCCGCCCGGGCGAGCGGGTGCCGGTGGACGGCGAGGTGATTTCCGGCTCGTCCTTCGTGGATGAATCGATGATCACCGGCGAACCGATCCCCGCCCAGAAGGGCGTCGGCTCCGGCGTGGTCGGCGGCACAGTCAACAAGACGGGCGCCTTCCAGTTCCGCGCGGCGAAGGTGGGCAGCGACACCGTTCTGGCGCAGATCGTGCGCACGGTTGAGGCCGCCCAGGGCGCCAAGCTGCCGATCCAGGCCATCGTGGACAAGATCACCATGTGGTTCGTGCCCGCCGTCATGGCCTGTGCGGCCGTGACCTTCGCCATATGGTTTGCTTTCGGTCCCGATCCGGCGCTGAGCTTCGCCCTCGTCAACGCGGTGGCGGTGCTGATCATCGCCTGCCCCTGCGCCATGGGTCTGGCGACCCCGACTTCCATCATGGTCGGCACGGGCAAGGCGGCGGAACTGGGCATCCTGTTCCGCAGGGGCGAGGCGCTCCAGGCCCTGCGCAACGCGAAGGTGATCGCCCTCGACAAGACCGGAACCCTCACCAAGGGCCGCCCCGAACTCACCGACCTGCAGATGGCCGAAGGCTTCGCGGAGACCGACGTGCTGGGCCTCGTGGCCTCCGTCGAGACCCGCTCCGAGCATCCGATCGCCGAGGCGATCGTGGCGGAGGCGCGCCGTCGCGGCCTCACCCTCGTCGAGCCTGACAGCTTCGAGAGCAAGCCGGGCTTCGGCGTGGTGGCCAAGGTCGGCGGACGCCAGGTCGTCGTCGGTGCCGACCGGCTCATGAGCCAGCAGGGGCATGATCTGAGCGTCTTCGCTGCCACGGCGGTGCGTCTGGCCGCGCAGGGCAAATCCCCCCTCTATGCGGCGGTGGACGGGCGCCTCGCGGCCATCATCGCGGTGGCGGACCCGGTGAAGGAGACCACGCCCGCGGCGCTCAAGGCTCTTCGCGACCTCGGCTTGCGGATCGTCATGATCACCGGCGACAACCGCCGCACGGCGGAAGCCATCGCGCGATCGCTCGGCGTCGACGAAGTGGTGGCGGAGGTTCTGCCGACGGACAAGGCGGATGTGGTCAAGCGCCTGCAGAAGAGCGGCGCGGCGGTCGCCTTCGTCGGCGACGGCATCAACGATGCGCCAGCCCTCGCTCAGGCCGATGTCGGGCTCGCCATCGGCACGGGCACGGACATCGCCATCGAAAGCGCGGATGTGGTGCTGATGTCGGGAGATCTCCGCAACGTCCCCAACGCCATCGCCCTGTCGCAGGCCACGATCCGCAATATCGGGCAGAACCTGTTCTGGGCCTTCGGCTACAACGCGGTCCTAATCCCCGTCGCGGCGGGAGCGCTGTATCCGACCTTCGGAATCCTGCTCTCCCCGATGGTGGCGGGCCTCGCCATGGCGCTCTCGAGCGTGAGTGTCCTGACCAATGCCCTGCGCCTGAAGGGCTTTGCTCCGCCGCTGAGAACCGGCGAGGAACGCGGCGCGGCCCTTCGGCCGGCCCTGGCCAAGTGAGAGGGACAGTTGCCGAGAGCCGTCACGCGGATGCTTTCTTCACAAACGCGGAACAGGCAGGCATTCTGGCCGGCGTCTGATCATGAGTATGAGCGATGAATATCGGTGAAGCAGCTCAAGCGTCCGGCATCTCCGCCAAGATGGTCCGGTATTACGAGAGGATCGGCCTGATCCGCCCTGCGACACGAACGGAGAGCGGATACCGGGTCTATGACGCCGAGGACATCCACACCCTGCGCTTCATCCGCCGCGCGCGAGGCCTAGGGTTTTCGATCGAGGAAACGGGCCAGCTCCTGGCGCTCTGGCGCGACAAGACCCGCGCGAGCGCGGATGTGAAATCCTTCGCGCTCAAGCATGTGAAGGAATTGCAGGCAAAGATCGACGAATTGCAGGCCATGAGCCGGACGCTCCGTCATCTCGCCAGCCATTGTCATGGCGACGACCGGCCCGATTGCCCCATCCTCGACGACATGGCGGCGGTCGGTTCAAACGATGCGAAAAAGGCGGAATGCGCTCACGACCCGGAGCATTGCGACCACGCCCATTGATCGGCGCCTGCGGCGGGCTGCATCGTTTAAAAAGAAATGGCCGGGACAAGCCCGGCCATCGCGTTGCAGAATCCTGTCGGCCAAGCCCTTACGCCGCCTTTTTCTTCGACGGCAGCAGGCCCCGGTTCACCATCGCTTCCGCGATCTGGATCGCGTTCAGGGCCGCGCCCTTGCGCAGGTTGTCGGAGACGCACCAGAAGGCGAGACCGTTTTCGACCGTGATGTCCTCGCGGATGCGGGAGATGTAGGTGGCATCCTCGCCTGCCGCTTCGTGCGGGGTGATGTAGCCGCCGGGCTCGTGCTTATCGATCACGACGATGCCGGGCGCCGAACGCAGGATCTCGCGCGCCTCGTCCGCCGTGATCGGCTTCTCGAACTCCACGTTCACCGCTTCCGAATGGCCGATGAAGACCGGCACGCGCACGCAGGTGGCGGTGAGCTTGATCTTGGGATCAAGAATCTTCTTGGTCTCCGCCATCATCTTCCACTCTTCCTTCGTGAACCCGTCCTCCATGAACACGTCGATCTGGGGAATGAGGTTGAAGGCGATGCGCTTGGGAAACTTCTTTTCCTGCACATCCTGGAGCGAATAGAGCGCCTTGGTCTGGCGGTCGAGCTCGTCCATGCCGTCCTTGCCGGCGCCGGAGACCGACTGGTAGGTCGCAACGACCACGCGCTTGATCCTCGCATGATCGTGAAGGGGTTTCAGGGCCACAACGAGCTGCGCCGTGGAGCAGTTCGGGTTGGCGATGATGCCCTTCTTCATCTCGCGCACGGCTTCGGCATTGACCTCCGGCACCACGAGCGGCACCTCCGGGTCGTAGCGCCAGGCGGAGGAATTATCGATCACCACCGCGCCCTGGGCTGCAATCTTGGGCGACCATTCCTTGGAAATCTCGCCACCGGCAGACATCAAGCACAGATCGACATCGGAGAAATCGTAAGTATCGAGCGTCTTGGCCTTCAGCGTCTTGTCGCCGTAGGAAATCTCGGAACCCTGGCTGCGGCGGGAGGCCAGCGCCACCACTTCATCGGCAGGGAAAGCGCGCTCGGCGAGAATGTCGAGCATCTCGCGGCCCACATTGCCCGTCGCGCCTACAACGGCGACCTTGTAACCCATTGGACTTCTCCTGTTATCGCTCTCCCCGGAGATATAAGAACCCTATTCGGGTGTCGCCTCTCGCCCCGACGGGAGAGAGGACCGGGGACGACGAGGCTACTCGGCCGTTTTCACGGCCGTCGTGACGGTTTTCGTTTTGCTCGTCGTGAGGGTGAGCAGCGTCATTGCCATCGTCCATCCGAAAGCCCGGTTCGGGCTCGGTGGAGCAGAAACACACCAAAGGCCAGCCGTCGTCAAGCGCTCTCTTTGGTTTGAGGGCTCTCTCCATGGCCGGCGAGCACGTCGGTCGAGAGATTGAAGCGGTAGAATACCTTGTCCTGTCTGACCGCCCCGAGCCGCTCGTAGAATGCCCGCGCGCCCCGGTTGCCGCCATCTGTCGTCAGGTCGATGCGGGCGATGCCTTGGCTGCGGGCATACCCGGCAAGCCAGGTCATCAGGGCGTTGCCGATGGCCTGTCCACGTGCGTCCTCCGTGACGAAAAGCTCCTTCACGAACAGAAGTCCCGAGAGCCTGGATCCGGGCCTCAGCACGGCGAAGCACGCGAGGCCGACGGCGCGCCCGCTCAGATAGGCCAGGGCATAGCGCGTCCCTTCCGCCTCCAGCATCGAGCGCTCGACCATCGCCAGCGTCGGCTCGATGGGCTGGGCCACATCCGGGCCCACATAGTGCAGGTCCAAGGCGCGGATCAATGCCGCGACATCGGGTGCATCCTCAGGCGCGGCGAGGCGGATATGGGGCTGGGGCATGGGATCGGCTCGTTAAGATCGTGCGGGGTCGGTAACCTTCGATTCACGTTGCTTATCGAAAGCTTTCGAACGCTTGCCAATGCTACGGTAGAACAATGTCGCGAAATCTGCCGCCGCACTGGATGGGAGCGTCATGTCGAAGGCCACCTATGCCGATCTGGATGAGGACGACATGCTCGACCTCCTGGACGAGCGGCCTGTCGCGCGTGCGCGAAAACCCCTGCCTTGGCTGCGGATGTTCCTGCTGTCCGGGTTCAGCATCGCCGCTCTGGTTTATTTCGCCAGGCAGGACGAACGGCCGATGCCGCTCTCCGGTGGGCCGAAACCCGTTCCGGCCTCCGTCCTGATCGCCCCGCCTCCGATCTGGACGCCGATCGTCCCGGCCAACGCGCTTTACGGCATCGAGAAGGGGTTCGCCCCCGTGACCCTGGAAGCGCGCCAGCATTCGGCGGGCGGGCGCGAGGATACGCTTGTTCTCGGTGCTTTCGGCGATATCCGCCATGGCCGGATCAGCCTCGTTCAGGGCATCACCGAGACAGGCAAGCGCAGCTTCTTCGTCGATATCGTGCGCCGCGCCGCCGATGCCGGCCTTTCCATCACGCGCAACGCCCAGAGCCGGATGGTGATGACCAAGTTCGGGCCCGTGGAAGCGGCCGCCATGACGCTCGCAGGACGAAGCGAGCAGAACTGCCAGGCCTTCCGCTTCGCCGATCCGGAGACGAGCTTCGGCTTTCAGGGCTGGCTTTGCGGGGCCGATGTCCAGCCGGTCGACGAGAACCATCTTGCCTGCTTCATCGACCGGGTCACGCTCGCCGGCGGGGACAATGCGGTGTTGAGAACCCTCTTCGCCCGCGCCGAGCGCAGCCGGACCGATGCCTGCGCGCTGGCGGCCCGCACGGCCTCGATCAGCGTCAAATCGCCGTCCCGACCGTAACTGTCATCCGATGCACGACATTGCAGCCATAGCCGTTGGGATTCCAGCCGGCGGCACGAAGCGGCTGCGTATTCCCTTTCGAATCCGTGGCGCGGGCCATGATTTCGTAGGCGCCGTCTCCCGGCACGGCGAGACTCGCCGACCAGCGCGCCCAATCGTAGCGGTTGCGCAGGGGTTCGAGCGCAGCCTCGACCCAGGTGGCGCCGCCATCGATGGAGAGATCGACGCGGGTGACGACATCGTCCCCGGCCCAGGCGGCGCCGCGAACCGCGATCCGCCGCGTGCCTGAGGGATAAAGACTGCCATCGGCGGGAAAGGAGACGATGCTGCGCACCGGCATGGATTCGAGAATGCGCAGCTCGGCGCCCTTGCCGTCGGATCCAGGCGGGATCGGATGGATGGGCAGGCGGTAGGACAGGCCCTGCATGCCGGGCCCATCGTGCTCCCGGTCGCGGATCCAGATCCGCGTCAGCCATTTCTGGCTGAGCGACCCGGGCCAGCCCGGCACGACGAGGCGCAGTGGACCGCCATGGAGGAACGGCAGCGCCTCTCCGTTCATCGCAAAGGCCAGAAGCGTATGCTCGTCGAGCGCCTTCCCGATCCGCATGCCGCGGGAGATGGAGGGCGTGTCGTAACTGCCCGTCTTGTCGGGATCGGCGCCGTAATGGGCTGTATAAAGGGCGGAATCCTTCAGGCCCGCTTCTCGCAACACATCGCCGAGCGAGATACCGGTCCATTCGGCGCAGCCCGCGCCGCCATTGGTCCAGGGGTTCCCCTCCGCCTTTGGTTCGAAGAACGAACGGCCGTTGCCGCCGCATTCCAGCACCATGCGAAAGGTCTTGTGTGGGAAGCGGCGCTTCAGCTCGGCCAAGGTGAGCCTGAGCGGGCGCTCGACCTCGCCGTCGATGGAGAGGCTCCACTCCTCCGCATTCGCCGGCGGTTCCGGCATCAGGCCGTTATTGCGGACGAAGAATCTGGAAATCGGCGTCGTCGCCTCGTCGAGCAACTCCTCCGGCGTTTCCGCGACGAGCGGCTGCCGTCCGAGCAGGAACAGGCCACGATCCTTGCCGTCGAGTTCAGGGCTTTTGTTAGGCTGATCCACCTTCAACCTTTCTCCCACCGCCACGCAACGGGCATCGAGATTCTAGCGCACAATCGTGTCGGCAAAATGGGAATCGCCTTGCCGAATCGTGTGTAAACCAAAGGGTGAAGCGGGCGCGATGACGACGGTCGGATCGGCCTGCTCCGAAGCGGAACAATTTAAGCGACGCCGCCTTGTTCCGATAGTCCGCCGATCCTTGAAAGGCGCCGGGCGGATCGTGACAGCGCGCCTTTGCTCGAGGTTAAGCTGGAGGTTCAGATGCGCCGTCTCGCTGCTCTCGGTTTGGCTTCGCTGGCTGCGATCACAGCCTTTTCTGTCATCGCCGAAGCGCAACCCCGTAGGGAACGTCCCCTGGTCTTCAGGGTTACTCCCCGTTCTTTCCTTGATCCTGGGAACGTCGTGCCCGCCGACTCCATCAACCCGGGCATCACCGGCTATGGTCAGACGCAATCCTATCTGCTGAGCCCGCCCTATGCGCCTGCCGGCGCGGGCTTCGGCGTGGGCACTCTTCCCGACCCAATCACCAACGGGCCCTTCGTCGGCGCGCGCAATCCCTTCCCGCCCCTCGACCTGAATCCGAACATCGAGACGACGGGCTCGATCCGGTAGGGTTCCATCGCAGAGTAAAAAGCCCCGGCATGACCGGGGCTTCTGGTCCTCAGGAAAGGGCGCTCAGCTCCTTCACGATGGCATCGCCCACATCCTGCGTGCCGACGGCGTTCATGCCGGGGGCTGCGATGTCCTTGGTGCGCGTGCCGGAGGCGAGCACATTAGCGATGGCCTTCTCCAAGAGATCCGCCGCCTCGATGAGGCCGAAGGAATAGCGCAGGGCCATGCCGAAGGAGCCGATCATCGCGATGGGATTGGCGAGGCCCTTGCCGGCGATGTCGGGGGCGGAACCGTGGACCGGCTCATAGAGCGCCTTGCGGCTGCCGGTCTTCGGGTCCTCCGCGCCGAGCGAGGCGGAAGGCAGCATGCCGAGCGAGCCGGTGAGCATGGCGGCAATATCGGAGAGGATGTCGCCGAACAGGTTGTCGGTGACGATCACGTCGAACTGCTTCGGATTGCGCACGAGCTGCATGGCGGCGTTGTCGGCAAGCACATGCTCGAGTTGCACGTCGGCGAATTCCGCCTTGTGAATACGCGAGACCACCTGGCGCCAGAGCACGCCGGTCTTCATCACGTTGCTCTTCTCGGCCGAGGACACCTTGTTGCGGCGCTTCTTGGCGAGGTCGAAGGCGACGCGGGTGATGCGTTCGATTTCGCCCGTGGTGTAGAGCTGCGTGTCGACCGCGCGCTGCGAGCCGTCCTCGAGCGTCACCAGCTCCTTCGGCTCGCCGAAATAGACGCCGCCGGTGAGCTCGCGCACGATCATGATATCGAGCCCTTCCACCACCTCGCGCTTGAGAGAGGAGGCATCGGCCAGCGCCGGATAGCAGATGGCCGGGCGCAGGTTCGCGAAGAGGCCGAGGTCCTTGCGCAAGCGCAGGAGGCCGGCTTCGGGCCGCACCGCGTAAGGCACGTTGTCCCATTTCGGTCCGCCGACCGCGCCGAACAGCACCGCATCGGCGGCCTGCGCGCGCTTCATGGCGTCCTCAGAGATCGACACCTTATGCGCATCATAGGCCGAACCGCCGACGAGATCCGTCTCGGTCTCGAAGCCGACGCCGTTCCTGGCGAACCAGCCCACAATCTTCTCGACCTCGCGCATGACCTCCGGACCGATGCCGTCGCCGGGGAGAAGGAGAAGCTTGTGCGTTGCCATGATGAATTCCTGATCGATGATTGGCCGTCACGGCCGGGTCGGACCCGGCCCTCCGCGTCTTTTCACGCCAGACCTTTTAACGGCGCGGAGGCCCGGCTTGAAGCGCCTGGCCCGACGGTGAGGGGTTTAGGCGCGACAGCCCAGGTTTGGCAAGCGTTTGTCGTGTCGTCCGTTAGGCTGACACGTCACGCCGGGCGGCGGGCGAAGGCCAGCGCGATACCGAAGGCGATCATCATGGAACCGGACAGGCGGTTGAACCAGGCCAGGGTCCGCCCGGTGCGGGCGAGAGAGCCGAGACGCTGCCCGAGCAGCGCATAGAGAATGACGGCGACGATCTCCAGAGCCAAGAAGGTGACGCCCATCACCGCGAAGCTCGCGCCATAGGCATCGAGATCGAGGAATTGCGGGAAGAAGGCCGTAAAGACCAGGATCGCCTTCGGGTTGCCGATGGCCGTCCAGAATTCCTGCACGACGAGGGCCGGAAGGGGCCGCCGCGGAGAGGCTTCCTTCGCTTCAACCGCCTCCACTTTGGTGGCCCTGAGGATCCTGATGCCGAGCCAGACGAGATAGGCGGCCCCGATCCATTTCACGACCGTGAAAGCCAGTTCCGACGCAGCCAGAACGGCCCCAAGGCCGATGGCCGCCAACACGATCATCAGAGCGAAGGCGATAAGGCGTCCCGCCGCGGCGAAGGCGGCGATGCGCACGCCGCTTTGCATGCCGTAGGTCAGTGACAACAGGTTATTGGGCCCGAAGGCGAGATTGATCGCGAAACAGGCCGGAGCGAACAGGAGGAAGGTGTTCCAGGACATGATGGCCTTCAGGCTTTGAGAGCCGTGGCCTCGATCTCGATTTTCATCTCGGGAACGAGGAGCTCTTTGACGACGAGAAAAGTCGCAGCCGGCCGGACATCGTGAAGGATCTCCCCGCAGACTTTCAAGATCGTCTCCGCATGCCCGGGATCCGTTGCGTAGTAGGTCACGCGGACAAGGTCGTTCAGACCGGAGCCCGCTTCCTGCAAGTATCGCTCAATCGTCTTCCAGCAGTTGCGCGTCTGTTGCCCGACGTCATCCGGCATCGTCATCCTGGAATAGTCGTATCCGGTTGTGCCGGCCATGAAGACCCAAGGTCCCTGGACGACCGCGCGCGAGTAGCCATAGGCTTTCTCCATGGGAGAGCCGCTCGAAAGAAGATGGCGTTTCATGAAAACTCCTGACGCTTGGGCGACAGAGTTGACACCAAAGCCACTATCCCCGCAACGCTTCCAGCACCTTGCCGCCGGGGCGGCCGCGCGGTTCGAGGCCGAGGCGGCGCTCCACGTCCTTGATGGCATCGCGGGTTTTCTGGCCGATCTTGCCGTCCGGCTCGCCCACATCGTAGCCGCGGGAGGTCAGGAGCTGTTGCAGCTCACGGCGCTGGGCGCGGGAGAGCGGCGGATCGTCGGTCGGCCAGGCGGTGCGGATGCCCGGCTGGCCCTTGAGGCGATCGCCGAGGAGCGCGATGGCGAGGCCGTAGGATTCGGCGGCGTTGTAGGAATAGACCGCGTCGAAATTCTTGGTCACGATGAAGGCAGGCCCGTTCACCCCTGCCGGGATGATGATGCCGGCGGCGTAATTGCCGGAAAGCGGACGCCCATCGACACGGGTGACGCCCATCGACGCCCAGGACGAGAGCGGGCGCTTGGCCTTGCGGCCGGCGAGGCTCGCGTTGAAGTTCGCGGGCAGCCGCACCTCGTAGCCCCATGGCAGGCCGTTCGACCAGCCCGCTTTCTTCAGGAAGTTGGCGGTGGAGGCGACAGCGTCCGGCACCGAGGTCATGATGTCCCGATGCCCATCCCCATCGCCGTCGACCGCGAGGCGCTGGAAGGTGGAGGGCATGAACTGGGTATGGCCGAAGGCTCCGGCCCAGGAACCGCGCAGGTTCGCCGGATCGATGTCGCCGTCCTGGACGATCTTCAGGGTCGCCATCAATTCGCCGGTGAAATATTCGCGTCGGCGCGGCGCGTAGCAGGCGAGCGTCGAGAGGGACTGCACCAGCGGCCGCCCGCCGATATCCTTGCCGAAATTGGATTCCACGCCCCAGACGCCGGCGATCACATGGCGGTCGACGCCGAAGCGCGCTTCGGCTGCGGCCAGAGCTTGGCCCCATTGCCGCATGGCGTTGCGCCCGTCCTGCACCCGCTCGTCGTCGACGAGGGCGGAGAGATAGTCCCAGATCGGGGTCTTGAACTCAGGCTGGTTGTCCATGAGTTCGAGGATCTGCATGTCCGGCGCGATGCCGCGCGTGGCCACATCGAAGGCCTGGCCGGAAATTCCCTTGGCGGCCGCCTGGCTGCGCAAGGAGGACAGGCAGGAGCGGAAATCTCCCTGAGCGGATGCCGGCGTCGCGGCAACCAGCCCGAGGAGAGCGAAGATCGCGGGGGCAAGGATACGAATCATGCCCCCGAATGTGCGGTCAATTTGGTTAATATTAGGCAACCGGGTTTTAGCCGCAGGCTTTCTCACGCCCGTCATTCCGGGGCCGCGCAGCGGAGCCCGGAACCCATAGCCGCTAAAATCTCAGTATGAAGTCATCCGGCTGCCGTCGCGTCTTGTCCGGAACCGTCAGCGCTTATGGGTTCCGGGCTCGCCTGTGGCGACCCGGAATGACGCTGAGAGCGACTCTATGCCCAGAGGCGCGCGTCGAGCTTCTTCTCGAAGGTGTCGATGGCGGCCGCCTTTTCCATGGTCAGGCCGATGCCGTCGAGGCCGTTGAGCAGGCAATGCTTGCGGAACGGATCGATGTCGAACTTGACCGAGCCGCCGTCGGGACCGCGGATTTCCTGCTTCTCGAGATCGACGGTCAGCGTCGCGTTGGCGCCGCGCTCGGCATCGTCGAAGAGCTTTTCGAGATCCTCAGGCGAGACCTTGATCGGCAGAATGCCGTTCTGGAAGCAGTTGTTGTAGAAGATGTCGGCGAATCCGGTCGAGATCACGCAGCGGATGCCGAAATCGAGCAGCGCCCAGGGGGCATGCTCGCGCGACGAGCCGCAGCCGAAATTGTCGCCGGCGACCAGGATCTGCGCCTTGCGGTAGGCCGGCTGGTTGAGCACGAAATCCGGATTCTCCGAACCGTCCTCGCGATAGCGCATCTCGGAGAAGAGCCCGGTGCCAAGGCCCGTGCGCTTGATCGTCTTCAGGTACTGCTTCGGGATGATCATATCGGTGTCGACATTGATGATCCGCAGCGGCGCCGCGACGCTTTCCAGCACAGTGAACTTGTCCATCGTCATCCATCCTTCGGCGGCATCTGGCCCGCTCCGGCAGCGTCATATCAAAGCCTTCGCGACAGGACTAGGCCAATCGTGGTCGCGGCGAGGAAAGCGGCGATCTCGTTGAGGGCTTCAACCGCGAGCGGTGGAAGCGGAGCGGCGGGACCGATCATTGCATCGTCTTCCGGAAAGTGAGGATCTCAGCCCGCCGCCGCCTCGATGGCCTCCATGTCCTCGTCGGACAGGCCGAAATGGTGGCCGATCTCGTGCACGAGCACATGGGTGATGAGATCGCCCAGGGTTTCCTCGTGCTCGGCCCAGTAATCGAGGATCGGGCGGCGGTAGAGCCAGACCATGTTGGGGAACTGGCCCGTATGCATGATGCCGCCGGTCTGCGCGAGACCCACGCCGCGAAACAGGCCGAGCAGGTCGAACGGCGTCTCGCATTCCATGTCCCGCAGGGTCTCGTCATCCGGAAAATCCTCGACGCGGATCACGACGCCTTCGCAGAGCTGGCGAAACTCCTCCGGCAGACGGTCATAGGCGCTGCGGGCAAGGGTTTCGAGATCGGCGAGCGACGGAGCTTGGAGGTTCGCGAAATCGATCATGGGTACTTTTGGACAATCACAGAAGGCGAAGCTGCACGGCGAGCCAATAGGTCAGCACGATCACGCCGATGAGCGACAAGGCGCGGCCGATGCGGCGACCCCAGAGTTCGATCGGATCGGTGCTGCCGCCATCCGCATCCCCGATGGCATCGCGCGCGCCGAAATGATCCACCAGACGGCGGCTCATGCGGCTGAGCGAGGACGAGCCGATGGTTTCCGAATCGCGCTTCACGCGCTCGAGGACTTCGCGGGATTCCTGTTCTTCCTTGCTCATAGACCCCTCCTCGAAACTGTGCCGTGCGCGGCACGGCTGAGAACAAACACCCATGCATGACGGAACAGCTCGCCAAGCCTGACGTTAACCGCTCCAGTTATCACTTAGAAGAGATGAGGATCTCATGCGTCAATTTCTCGGAATCCTGGCAGCGGCCGGGCTGGTGGTTCTCGGCTCCGGTGCAGCCTCGGCTCAGGACCTGAATGTGCGGGTCGGCGTCGGCGATCGTGGTCCGGGCGTTCACGTGGTCCGCGAGGATCATGTCCGCCCGGCTTACCGTCACCGCGTCATCGAGCGCCGCGTGGTGGAACGTCCCGCCCGCATGCGCACCGTTTGTCGCACGGTGATGCGCGAGCGGGTGCGTCCCAACGGCGATATCGTCCGCCGTCCGACCGCGGTGTGCCGTCAGGTCGTGGCTGGAGGCCGGCGGGTCTATGTCGATTAAGGCGTAAGATCTCCAAAGAAAAAAGGCGGCGACTTCAGCGGTCGCCGCCTTTTCATGGATCGGGAAAACATCAGCCCCAGTTGCGGATATCCACGAACCGGCCCGTGATCGCCGCCGCCGCCGCCATGGCTGGCGAGACGAGGTGGGTGCGGCCCTTGAAGCCCTGGCGGCCCTCGAAGTTGCGGTTCGAGGTGGAGGCGCAGCGCTCCTGCGGCGCCAGACGATCCGCGTTCATGGCGAGGCACATGGAGCAGCCGGGCTCGCGCCAGTCGAAGCCGGCGGCCTTGAAGATCTTGTCGAGACCTTCCGCTTCGGCCTGCATCTTCACGATGCCGGAGCCGGGAACGATCATGGCGTTGACCGCCTGATGGACCTGACGGCCCTCGACGACCTTCGCGACCGCGCGCAGATCCTCGATGCGGCCATTGGTGCAGGAACCGATGAAGACGCGGTCGAGCGCGATGTCGGTGATCTTGGTGCCGGGCTTGAGGCCCATATATTCGAGCGCGCGCCACTTGGAGAGGCGCTTGTTCTCGTCCTGGATGTCGTCCGGGTTCGGCACCGCGCCGGCCACCGAAATCACGTCCTCGGGGCTCGTGCCCCAGGTGACGATGGGCGGCAGGTTCGCCGCGTCGAGCTTCAGCTCGGTATCGAAGAACGCACCTTCGTCGGTGCGCAAGGAATCCCAATAGCGCACAGCCGCATCCCAGGCCTCGCCCTTCGGCGATTTCGGGCGGTCCTTCAGATAGGCATAGGTCTTCTCGTCGGGGGCGACCATGCCCGCGCGGGCGCCGCCCTCGATGGCCATGTTGCAGACCGTCATGCGGCCTTCCATGGACAGCGAGCGGATAGCCTCGCCCGCATATTCCATGACATGGCCGGTGCCACCGGCGGTGCCGGTCTCGCCGATGATCGAGAGGATGATGTCCTTCGCGGTCACGCCCTCGGGCAGCTTGCCGTCGACGGTGACGCGGAAGTTCTTCGCCTTCTTCTGGATCAGGGTCTGGGTCGCGAGAACGTGCTCCACTTCCGACGTGCCGATGCCATGGGCGAGCGCCCCGAAGGCGCCGTGGGTGGAGGTATGGCTGTCGCCGCAGACGATGGTCATGCCCGGAAGCGTGAAGCCCTGCTCCGGACCGACCACGTGGACGATGCCCTGGCGGGTGTCGAGTTCGTCATAATACTCGACACCGAAATCCTTGGCGTTCCGGGCGAGCGTCGCCACCTGGGTCGCGGATTCGGGATCGTCGATGCCCTTGGAGCGGTCGGTCGTCGGGACGTTGTGATCGACGACGGCCAGCGTCTTGTGCGGCTGGCGCACCTTGCGGCCCGCCACGCGCAGACCCTCGAAGGCCTGCGGGCTCGTCACCTCATGCACGAGGTGGCGATCAATGTAGAGAAGGCACGTCCCGTCATCCTGCCGGTCGACGACGTGGTCGTCGAAGATCTTGTCATAGAGGGTGCGGGGATTGGCCATGGTTCTCCATCCAACAAACTTGCCAACAAACTTGCCAGCGAACTTGGAAACTGTACGGTCCGGTGTTTAGCCGGTCTCGGCGACGACGGAAAGGCGTCTTGAAGGCGCACAGCCTTGAAATCATTGCATAGCCGGCCGGCCGCGCCACGCAATAAAATTCTTCGCGCTTCAACCGCCCTGCGGTCCGAAAAGCAAAAAAGCGCGGCCGGAACCGCGCTTTCCAAACTCTCGGTCTTTCGAGAAAACCGATTACTCGGCGGCAGCGGCGCCGTTCTTATCCTGGCGATCGGTGCGATCGGTGCGCTCGGCGATACGGGCCGACTTACCACGACGGTCGCGCAGGTAGTACAGCTTGGCGCGGCGGACGGCGCCACGGCGCACGACCTTGATGGAATCGATGTTCGGCGAATAGACCGGGAACACGCGCTCGACGCCTTCGCCGTAGGAAATCTTGCGAACGGTGAAGCTCTCCTGGAAGCCGCCGCCGGAACGGGCGATGCAGACGCCTTCATAGGCCTGCACGCGGCTACGCTCGCCTTCCTTCACCTTCACGTTGACGATAACGGTATCGCCGGGCTGGAAGTCGGGAATCGTCTTGCCGAGCTTGGCGATCTGCTCCTGCTCGAGCTGCTGAATGAGGTTCATTTTAAACTCCTGCCGTTGCGTGGCCTCGGGTTTATCCCAAAGTCCCCGCAGGATTTCGGCGTCCTGTTGTGAATTGGGGCGCGCTATACAGGAGTTTCGGGGGGTTGTCGAGCAGCGTTTGCCTTTTGCAAACGCCCCGCCGTCCTTCCGGGCCCGCCTACGGCGTCCCGGAATGACAAATGACAAGAGTGCGGCCCCGGGATGACGAGGTTCTCACCGCTCCAGCAAATCCGGCCGTCTCTCCCGCGTGATCCGCTCCGCCTCCTGCCGCCGCCATTTCTCGATGGCGGCGTGGTTGCCGTTCAGCAGCACGTCGGGAATGGAGCAGCCCTCCCATTCGCGGGGGCGCGTGTAGTGCGGGTATTCGAGGAGGTTCGTCTCGAAGCTCTCCTCATGGCCGGAGGCTTCCTTGCCCATCACGCCGGGCAGGAGCCGCACGCAGGCGTCGAGCACCACCATCGCGGCCATCTCACCGCCGGAGAGCACGTAATCGCCGATGGAGACCTCCTCCAGCCCCCTGCCCTCGATCACGCGTTCGTCGACGCCCTCGAACCTTCCGCAGACGATGACGATTCCGGGCCCCGCCGCGAGTTCGCGCACGCGGCTTTGCGTCAAAGGTTTGCCACGCGGGCTCATGAGCAGTTTCGGACGGGGATCGTCAGCAGAAACGGCGGCATCGATGGCGGAAGCCAGCACGTCGCAGCGCAGCACCATGCCGACCCCGCCGCCGGCCGGCGTATCGTCCACGTTACGGTGACGACCTAAGCCATGATCGCGGATGTTCCTTGCTTCCAGCGACCAGACGTTTCGCGCAAGCGCATCGCCGGACAGGGAGATGCCGAGCGGGCCGGGAAACATGTCGGGATAAAGGGTTAGGATCGTGGCGGAGAAGGTCACGCCTCATCCTCGGGTGCGGGATCCTTGGGTTCGGAACGCGCGGGCTCGAAGAAATCCTCCGGCGGCGCGATGACGATGCGCTTCCCGGCGATTTCGACCACCGGCACGAAAGCCTTGGTGAAGGGCAGGAACGCCGTCGGCCCCTTCGCGGCGGGAGCGATTTCGAGGAGATCGCCGCCGCCGTAATTGGGCACATCGACGATGGTGCCGACGACCGTGCCGGCCTCGTCCCGCACCGGCAGGCCGATGAGATCGGCCAGCAGAAACTCGTCTTCCTCCTCAGGGGGAGGAAGCTTGCTGCGTTCGAGAAACAGCTGAACGCGGTTCAACGCCTCCGCCGCCTCGCGCGATGCGACGCCTTCGACCTGCGCGATCAGCATGTCGGGCGCGTTGCCGGGAGCGGGCCGGGCATTCTTCAATGAAAGGGTTCGGCCCTGGGCGGTGAAGAGCGGGCGGTAGCCTGCAATTCCTGCCGGAACGGCCGTGTAGGATTTCAGCCGCACCTCGCCTTTCAGGCCATGGGCGCGGCCGAACTCGCCGACGAGGACGAGGTCGTCTCTCGCAGGCGCCGTCGGGCTCTTCTCCCCCTTGTGGGGAGGAGGTGGAGGTGGGGGTGTCAACGCGACATCTTTCATGTAGGCGCTGGCACCCCCACCCCTGCCCCTCCCCACAAGGGGGAGGGAAGAGGCGGAGCGCTGATGGGAGCGCTCCTTCTTCATGACGCTTACGCAGCCTCGCCTTCGGCCGGGGCGGCAGCGGCAGCAGCCTTCGCGTCGGCGCGCTCCTGGGCCTTCTTGCCCGGGACAGCCTTCTGCGGGTTGTTTCGCGGCGAACGCTTCAGGAGGCCGGCGGCATCGAGGAAGCGCAGGACGCGGTCGGTCGGCTGGGCGCCCTTGGCGAGCCAGGCCTGGACCTTCTCGGTGTCGAGAACGACGCGACCGGCATCGTCCTTCGGCTTCATCGGGTCGTAGGTGCCGACCTTCTCGATGAAGCGGCCATCACGCGGGGAGCGCGAATCGGCAACGACGATACGGTAATAGGGACGCTTCTTCGCGCCACCACGGGTCAGACGGATCTTGAGGGACATTGGTTTCTCCTTTAGTGTCCAGTTGAAGCCTCATGTGCCGCGTTTGTGTCTGTCAGAACGAGGCGAGACTTCAAAGTGTTGAGCGAGCGGTCCAATGGACGACTCTCGCCATCTGTGATGAGCAGAGGCTGGTTGCCGCTGTCGTCAGTTTCGAACGCAATGCTTTCGCCATTGTCATAAGTGAAGCAGATCCGTCGATCCGCTTCCGCAAAGACAGCGCGTTCGACTTCCTCCTCTCCGTCGTCGAATGAGACAAGTTCGGAGAAAATCTCGATTCTGGCGAGCCTATGGAGGCCGCCAGAGGATGCTAAGATCTCAGTGCCGCCCTTACGGGCATAGCCTTGTAGTTTCGGCCTCCATTCATAGCAGTTCGCAAACAGCCCAATGGGGAGCCGAGAGAGAATCCTGAACTCCCGAATGGCCCAGGAGCGGCGATGCTTTTCGCGGTCAACGACACCGCAAAGATAGAGGAACTGCTGCCGCCATGGGCGCTTCCGCTCGGCATGGTGCTCGAGGATGACGCCATGAGCATCGAAGAGTGAATTCAGGAAAACCCGCCCCTCTGGGACATTGAAGCGCACGAAACGTC
Organism: Microvirga sp. 2TAF3; assembly: GCF_052114965.1. Taxonomy (NCBI): domain Bacteria; kingdom Pseudomonadati; phylum Pseudomonadota; class Alphaproteobacteria; order Hyphomicrobiales; family Methylobacteriaceae; genus Microvirga; species Microvirga sp. 2TAF3. The sequence goes on from NZ_JBFRFT010000006.1 coordinate 220,245, forward strand.
CAACGAGCGAGGCCAGAAAAGCCTCGCTGCGCCGTGACAGCCTCACGGGAGGTTCAAGCGCCGCCAATGCGCTCACTTCTTCTTGCCTCCGAACGGGAAGCCTCCAAGCCCCGGTAATCCGGGAATCTTCGGCCCGCCGAGACCGGGAAGACCCGGCAAACCTTTGCCGCCGCCGAGGCCCGGCGGCATTGCGGGAAGTCCGCCGCCGGCGCCGCCCATCTGCTTCTGCAGAGCCTCCAACTGCTCCGGCGTCGGCTGGGGCATGCCGCCCATTCCGCCGCCCATGCCGAACATCTTGCCGAGCGCGCCGGCCATGCCCTTACCCTTGCCGCCGCCCATCATCTTCATGACGTCGGCCATCTGGCGGTGCATCTTCAAGAGCTTGTTGATGTCCTCGACCTTCATGCCCGAACCGGCCGCGATGCGTTTCTTGCGCGAGGCCTTGAGGATATCCGGGTTGCGGCGCTCGGCCGGGGTCATGGAATCGATGACGGCGCGCTGGCGCTTGATGACCTTGTCGTCGAGATTGGCGTTCTCGAGCTGCGACTTCATCTTGGCGATGCCGGGCAGCATGCCGAGCATGCCGCCGATGCCGCCGATCTTTTCCATCTGCGCCAGCTGATCGCGCAGGTCTTCCAGGTCGAACTTGCCCTTGCGCATCTTCTGCGCGAGCGCCATCGCCTTTTCCTGGTCGATATTCTCCGCCGCTTTCTCCACGAGGGAGACGATGTCGCCCATGCCGAGGATGCGGTTGGCGACGCGGGAAGGATGGAATTCCTCCAGCGCATCGACCTTTTCGCCCGTGCCGACGAGCTTGATCGGCTTGCCGGTGACGGCGCGCATCGACAGGGCGGCACCGCCGCGGGCATCGCCGTCCATGCGGGTTAAAACGATGCCGGTCACGCCGAGGCGCTGGTCGAAGGCGCGGGCGGTGTTGACCGCGTCCTGGCCGGTGAGCGCATCCGCGACGAGAAGCACCTCGTGCGGGTTGGTGGCCGCCTTCACTTCGGCGGCCTCCATCATCAGGCCCTCGTCCACCGTGACGCGGCCCGCCGTGTCGAGCATCACCGCGTCGTAGCCGCCGAGGCGCGCGGCCTCCATGGCGCGGCGGGCGATCTGCACCGCCGACTGGCCGGCGACGATGGGAAGCGTATCGACTCCGACCTGCTTGCCCAGAACCGCAAGCTGCTCCATGGCCGCCGGGCGGCGGGTATCGAGGGAGGCGAGCAGCACGCGGCGCCTGTCGCGATCCGTCAGGCGCTTGGCGATCTTGGCGGTGGTGGTCGTCTTGCCCGAGCCCTGCAGGCCGACCATGAGGATGGCGACCGGGGGAGCGGCATTGAGATCGATGACCTCCGCATCAGCGCCCAGCATCTCCACGAGCTGGTCATGGACGATCTTGACCACCTGCTGGCCGGGCGAGACCGACTTGACGACCTCCGCGCCGACCGCGCGGGCGCGGACCTTGTCGGTGAAGGAGCGCACGACCTCGAGCGCCACGTCGGCCTCGAGCAGGGCACGGCGCACCTCGCGAAGCGCGGCGTTGACGTCATCCTCCGTCAGCGCGCCGCGGCGGGTGAGGCTGTCGAGGATGTGGGAAAGTTTTTCGGAAAGGCCCTCGAACATGTCTATTCAATTCCTTTCGCGAGAAGCGGCACGTCGCGAAGGCTAAGTGCCTCATCGAAATGTCTGATGGCGGTCTCGAACTTGTCGCGGCAGCCGGGATTGCAGAAGCCGACGACCGCGCCCCGATAAAGGGCGAGCGAATCTGCCGCGATCGGCTTCCCCGACCACGGGCAGGTCTCGTTGACCGCGTCCTCGACGCGCAAGGTGTCGTCCGACATCGCCTTCATCCCTTCTTCGTCATGGCCGCACTTGATGCGGCCACCCACGTCTTTCAAGCACAAAGGCAAAGGCGTGGATGACCGGGACAAGCCCGGTCATGACGGGCGAGAGAAAGCCCAAATGAGAACGCGCCCGAGGGCGCATCGCGCTGTCGGGCGTTGACCTCCAGCCTCTCGGGCTGGGCGGCGGCTCATAGGGCTCGCTCTACAGATTTGAGGGCAGGACGTAAGGGGAAAAGGCGTCAGAGTCAAGAAAATGCAGAAAACGGAGTGCCCGAATGCGCCCTCCTTGTCATCCGCAGGCTGAGCGAAGCGAGGGAAGGGGATCCAGCTTCCAGCGTGGCGCTGTTAGATTCCCTTCCTCCGCTGCACTCCGGCCGGGAATGACAAGGAGAGTTCAACGGCCCTTGCCGAAAGAAGTCCCGCACCCCACGCTTAAAGCCTCGCCTGGAACAATTGCTTTTCATGAACCGCAAGCTCTTCAAGACTTTCAGCCGCCCTGCTCCACGCCCGCGCAATCCTTATTACCAGGGACCCGTGTCGGACCATTTCGACGGGGTGCGGTTCTTCTCGCCCAACCAGCCGCCGGACAAGAGCCTGAAGGACCTTCTGCGATGGCAGATGCAGCGGGACCGCAAGGCTTGGCCGCAAAGCCATCCGAGCCCATTCGTGGACAAGCCGCCCGCCTCCGTCCCGGGCCTGCGCAGCGTTCTGATCGGGCACGCCTCCTTCCTGATCCAGGCGGCGGGGCTCAATATCCTGACCGATCCGGTCTTCTCGGAGCGGGCGAGCCCGGTGTCGTTTTCCGGCCCGAAGCGGGTGAACCCGCCCGGCATCGCGTTTGAGGATCTGCCGCCCGTCCATGCGGTGCTGATCACCCACAACCATTACGACCATCTCGATCTCGAAACCCTGGGTCGGCTCTGGCAGCGCCACCGTCCGCGCTTCATCGCGCCGCTCGGCAACGATGCGATCATCCGCGCCGAGCATCCCGAGATTCCCGTCGAAGCGCGGGATTGGGGCCAATCCCTCGATCTGGGCCATGGGATCACGGCCCATCTCACCCCCGCCTGTCACTGGTCGGCGCGCGGCTTGCGCGACCGGCGCATGGCGCTCTGGTGCGCCTATGTGCTCACCACGCCCTCAGGCACGATCTACCATGTGGGCGATACGGGCTATGGCGACGGCAGGATCTTCCAGGACGTGCGCGAGCGCTTCGGCCCTCCCCGCCTGGCGCATCTGCCCATCGGCGCCTATGAACCGCGCTGGTTCATGCAGCCGCAGCACATGAACCCCGAGGAGGCGGTGCGCGCTTTCCGGGCTCTGGAAGCCGGACAGGCGCTCGGCCACCATTGGGGCACGTTCCGGCTCACCGACGAGGGCATCGAGGAACCGCCCCAGGCACTGGCGGCGGCCTTGGAGAAGGCCGGTTTTCCGGCGGAGCGGTTCAGGGCGCTACGGCCCGGAGAAACTTGGACGCCGTCAGCGTGAAGATCGGCTCCTCCAATCCGGCCGGGTCATCCACCAGACAGGCGACGCCCGCATCCAGAAGCTCCTGCCGGGAACCATAGCCCCAGGTAATGCCGATCGCCGCGATGCCATTGGTCCGGGCGCCGATGGCATCGTGTTCCCGGTCGCCGATCATGACGGCCGCTGTCGGATCAAAACGTTCAAGGGCCAGGATATGGCGGATCAGATCGCCCTTGTCGGTGTTGCGGTTATCGAGTTCGGAGCCGTAGATCTCGCGGAAGAAGCGCGACAGGCCGAAATGGTCGAGAATCCGCCGCGCATAGAGATGGGGCTTCGATGTCGCGACAAAGAGATGGATGCCCCGCTCCTGAAGGCCTTCGAGCAAGGCTGGAATGCCTGCATAGACCTCGTTCTCGAAAAGGCCGACGTCGCTGAAGCGCTCGCGATACAGACGCACGGCCTCGGGAGCTTCCGCAGCGTTCCCGAGGAGCTTCGTGAACCCCGCGATCAGCGGCGGGCCAATCATCCAGGTCAGCGCATCCGTGTCTGGAATGGGGCGGCCCAGCCTCTCAAGGGCATATTGAACGGAGCGGGTGATCCCTGTTTTCGGGTCGGTCAGGGTCCCATCAAGGTCGAAGAGAGCGATCATTCCTTCGGCTGAACGTAGATGTTGATCTCGAGATTGGTATCCGTGGGATCGGTCATCTCGGACACGTATTCCTCGATGAAGGCATCCTTCGCCACGATGTCCTTGGCGTCGAGATAGGCGGTGATGGTTTCGTAGGTGCCGTCGATCTCGTCATAGGCATCCTTGTGCACGAAGCGCAGGGCCTTGCCCTCCGGGGTCTTGCCGAACTTGATCTCGGAAGTGAGTTCGGTGCGCCCTTCCGGAATTTGCGCGATCGGGATCATCGCATCGTAGCGGAAACCCTTGTCGTCCGTATGGACGAAGACCGTCAGCGGCTTGCCGGCAGGCGCGATTCCGGCGCGCTTGAGCTCGTCCTCGATCTTTCGGAAGACGCCCTTGAGATTGGCGAATGCATCCTCCCAGTTGCTCGTGCCGGACAGGATCGCCGCAGGCTTCGCGGGCAGGACCACCTCTTCCACGCCCGTCGGGTCGCCGGGGGTCGGGATGAGGGCCGGCCGCGCCTCGGCTGCGGCGGGAGGCGCCGGGCTCGCAGGGGCGGGAACGGGAGCAGGCTGGGCCGTCGCGGGGGGCTGGGCCGGTGCCGGAGTTGCGGGCTGGGCGGGCGCCGGGGCAGGCTCGGCCTGCGCCGAGGCGGCCGGGGCGGCCTTGTCCGGCGGGGGTAGCGTGACCGGCGCCGGTGCGGGCGGAGGCGGCATGGCGGCTTCGGCGGCAGCTGGCGATGCGGCGCCCACGGCTGGCGGCGTCTGCGCGAGGGCCGATCCCGCGCTCAGGGTGGCAACAACGAGGCAAAGGACGGAAAAACGAAGCCGCATCAAGGGTCTCACCCATCGAATCACAAGGGATCTCTAGAGCACCATAGAGGCCTTTCTGTGAGGCCGCGAGGCCATGCCGCTAGCGCATCGTGCGGAAAGATGGCCCCGGTTTTTCGCTGACGCGGACCTTCGGTTCGCTCACAACGATGCGCCGCTTGAGACAAGGAGCATTGGATTGATCCCAAAAGTGGAATTCCACTTTTGGGTCCGATGCTCTAGGTCAGGCACCATCGGCAACGAGGGTCGGCGACGATTGCCCGGAGGGACGGCCGCCATTGCCGCAGGCTGCGTCGTTCCCTCTCGCGATTTCGCGATTTTTAGGCCATAAAGCGGCCCATGAGCGCCCTTGCGAACCACCGCTTTCTCAAAATGAACGGTCTCGGCAACGAGATTACCGTGCTCGATCTGCGCGGCACGCCCCTGCGCGTGAGCGCCGCGGAAGCGCGCGCCATCGCGGGCGATCCGCGCTCGCGCTTCGACCAGCTCATGGTGCTGCACGATCCCTTAACGCCCGGTACGGATGCCTATCTGCGCATCTACAACACGGACGGGTCAGAATCCGGCGCCTGCGGCAACGGCACCCGCTGCGTCGCCTGGGCGATGACGGCAGATCCCGTCATGCGCGGCCCCACGGGCGGCGGGCTCGTTCTGGAGACCAAGGCCGGGCTTCTGCCGGTGGAGCGCGTCTCCGAGACGGTGTTCACCGTCGATATGGGCCCTCCCCGCTTCGCCTGGAACGAGATTCCCTTGAGCACCGCCTTCGAGGACACCCGCGCCATCGCGGTCGAGACGCGTCTTCTGGACGCGCCGGAACTCACCAATCCCTCCGCCGTCAGCATGGGCAACCCGCATGCGATCTTCTGGGTCGAGGACGTACAGGCCTACGACCTGCCGGCGATCGGGCCGATACTCGAGCACGACCCGGTCTTTCCCGAACGCGCGAACATCTCGCTCGCTCAACTCCTGGGTCCCGAACATATCCGCCTGCGCGTCTGGGAACGCGGCGCCGGTCTCACCCGCGCCTGCGGGTCGGCTGCCTGCGCGACCCTCGTCGCGGCGGCGCGGAAAGGGCTGACGGGCCGCAAGGCGACGGTCTCGCTTCCCGGCGGCGATCTCCTGATCGCGTGGCGCGGGAGCGACGACCATGTGCTCATGACGGGACCGACCGAGATCGAACACGAAGGCGTGTTTTCGCCCGCCCTCTTTTCGCGCTTCGAGACGCGGCCTCAACATGAGGACATATCATGAGCGTCGAGGTCGTCACCTTCGGCTGCCGGCTCAACACCTACGAGTCGGAAGCGATGCAGCGCCACGCGGCGGATGCGGGCCTGGGCGAGGTCGTGATCGTCAATACCTGCGCCGTGACGTCGGAAGCGACGCGCCAGGCGCGCCAGTCGATCCGCAGGATCGCGCGGGAAAAGCCCGATGCGCGCATCATCGTCACCGGCTGCGCCGCGCAAGTAGAACCGGAAACCTTCGCCGCCATGCCGGAGGTTAGCCAAGTCGTCGGCAACCACGAGAAGATGAAGGCCGAGACCTGGACGGGACTGCGCGATTTCGGCATCGGTGCGAGCGAGAAGGTTCTCGTCAACGACATCATGGCGGTGAAGGAAACCGCCGTGCACCTGATCGACGGCATGCGCGGGCGCACCCGCGCCTTCGTGCAGGTGCAGAACGGCTGCGACCACCGCTGCACCTTCTGCATCATCCCCTACGGCCGCGGCAATTCCCGCTCCGTGCCCATGGGCGCGGTGGTGGAGCAGGTGCGCACCCTGGTGGAACATGGCTCCCGCGAGGTGGTGCTGACCGGCGTCGACATCACCAGCTACGGCAAGGACCTGCCGGGCGAACCGAAGCTCGGGGCGCTGGTCAAAAACCTTTTGCGGCACATCCCGGAACTGGAGCGGCTGCGCATCTCCTCCATCGATTCCGTCGAGGCGGACGAGGATCTCTTCGATGCCATCGCGAATGAGAGCAGGCTCATGCCGCACCTGCATCTGTCGCTGCAGGCGGGCGACGACATGGTGCTGAAGCGCATGAAGCGGCGGCATCTGCGCGCGGACGCGATCGCCTTCTGCGACGCGGTGCGCAGGCTTCGTCCCGACATGGTGTTCGGCGCCGACATCATCGCGGGCTTTCCGACCGAGACCGAGGAGATGTTTTCGCGCTCCCTCGACATCGTCGAGGAATGCGGCCTCACCCATCTCCACGTCTTCCCCTTCTCCCCCCGCCCCGGTACCCCCGCCGCGCGCATGCCGCAGGTCGCGCGAGATGCGGTGAAGGAGCGCGCGAAACGCCTGCGCGCAAAGGGCGAGGCGGCGCTCTTGAAGCATTTGGGAGAAGAGGTCGGTGCGAAGCGCAACGTGCTGATCGAGGCAGGCCAGCTCGGCCGGACGGAAGGTTTTACGCTCGTGCGGTTTTCATCGCCCGTGACGCCGGGCGAGATCGTGCCCGTCACCATCGCGGGACATGACGGCAAGGAATTGCTGGCGGCATAAAAACGACCCCGCGCGGCTTGTTATCGCCATCGCGGGGTCCGCCGATATCGCTACCGGTCTTGAGGCTCAACGACACAAGGCCGCGAGCAATCAATTCACATATGAATCAAGAGGTGGACTTTTTCAAGTGCCCGAGCCCGAGGCTGAAGAGGATCGCCTCACGAATCTCCTCCAGGTTTGCCGCCGAAACTTTCGGCTGAAGATACTTGCGCCTTCCCGTCTGGTCGCGCTCCGTCCTGAAAAGATCCAGACGGTCGAAACTGACTGTCGCGAGCATATCGGCCTTGGCCCACCAGACCGTTTGAGAGAACGGCTCCGGCAAAGCCTGCGGCAGTTCGATCCGACGCTGATAATTGACGTCGCGCCGAGGTGGTGTCCCGCTCAACGGAACGACGGTACACAATTGCTCGCGTTGAGGAAGGCGAGGAGAGACCACCACAGCGGGCCTGCGCTTCACCATTTCGGGCGGCTGAAATCCGGTCGAATAGTCACAGAGAAGGATCACCCCTGGAACCACGGGATATTTGAGGGGCATTTTTGTTCGAACAATCCGACGAATAATCTATCGTTTCATGAGAAGGTTAACTTCCTCTTGCATATGCGCCGGCACTGGCGCTTCCACCGTGATCGGCGCCTTCTTCGGATAAAGCGGCACCGTGATGCTGCGGGCGTGCAGGTGCAGGCCGGGACCGCCGAAGCGGGGGGCTGTGCCGTAAATCGGATCGCCGAGGATCGGGAAGCCGGAAGCGGCGCAATGGACGCGCAACTGATGGGTGCGGCCGGTGATCGGGCGCAGTTCGAGGAGCGTAAAGCGCTGTCCACCCTCCTCTGGAGAAGGTGCGCGCCCCAACACCCGCCACTTCGTCAGCGACGGCTGGCCTTTTGCGTCGACTTTCATCCACCAGCCGCGATCCGGCGATTTAGGGGCGAGCGGAAGGTCGATCTCGCCCTCCTCGCCTTCGGGTCCGCCCTCGACCACGGCCCAATAGACCTTGTCGATCTCGTTCTTTTTGAACAGCTCGTTGAGCCGCGCCAGGGCCTTGGCATGGCGGCCCAGCACCAGACAACCCGACGTATCCTTGTCGAGGCGGTGGACGGTCTCCGGGCGGCGCGGCAAACCGAAGCGGAGGGCGTCGAGATGGTGAAACAGGGTCTCGCCACCCTTGGGGCCCGGATGCACGGGCAAGCCGGCAGGTTTGTCGATCACGAGCATCAGGGCATCGCGATAGAGGATCTTCGACACTATCTCTTCCGCATTCATGATGCCTCGGCTATCGAGGCAGCACCAGCAAAGCAAGAGGCAAGACGAGACCCATGGCGGAAACAAAGCCCGACAAGCCCGGATTCCTGTCCCGCCTCTTCGGGCGTCAGCCAGAGCGCAGGCCTGAAGCCGCGCCGGGTGAGGCGAAAGGCCAGCCTGAGGCGATGCCCGCCCCGCCCGCGACCGGGGCCGATGATTTGGCCACCGCCCTCCCGACCGTCACGAGCGCATCCCCCGACACGGCGGATGAGGACAAGCTTCCGCCGGAACTGGCCGGGGCCGACCTGCAGCCCGTGGAAGGCGTTGAGCCGAAAGAGGACCTGAAGGAGCTTACGCCCGAGTCCGCGCCGGAGCCGCCCCCTGAGCCTCCCGCTCCTGAGCCTGTTGCCGCCCCCGCCGGGAACTGGTGGCAGCGCCTGACGGAAGGCATGCGCCGCACCTCCTCCTCCTTGTCGGAGAGCGTCACGGGCCTGTTCACCAAGCGCAAGCTCGACGCGGCGACCCTGGAGGAACTGGAGGATGCGCTGGTCCAGGCCGATCTCGGGGTCGAGACGGCGCTTCGCATCACCGAGGCGATCTCGGCGGGACGCTACAACAAGGAGATTTCGCCTCAGGAGGTGAAGGCCATTCTCGCGAGCGAGGTGGAAAAGACCCTGCTTCCCGTCGCGCTGCCCCTGACGATCGACCGGGCCCAAAAGCCCTTCGTCATCCTCATGGTCGGCGTGAACGGGGCGGGCAAGACCACCACCATCGGCAAGCTGTCGCAGAAATTCCGCGAGCAGGGCCTGAAAGTCATGCTCGCCGCGGGCGACACCTTCCGCGCCGCCGCCATCGAGCAGCTGAAAGTGTGGGGCGAGCGCGTCGGCGCGCCGGTGATCGCCCGCGCGCAGGGCTCCGATGCGGCGGGCCTCGCCTTTGACGCCCTGCAGGAAGCCAAGGCCAACGGCACGGACGTGCTTCTCATCGATACCGCCGGCCGGCTTCAGAACAAGGCCGGACTCATGGCCGAGCTCGAAAAGATCGTGCGCGTGACGAAGAAATTCGACGAGAGCGCGCCGCACGCGACGCTTCTCGTGCTCGATGCCACGGTGGGCCAGAACGCCATGAGCCAAGTCGAGCTGTTTAGAAAGGCCGCAGGCGTGACCGGCCTCGTGATGACCAAGCTCGACGGCACCGCGCGGGGCGGCATTCTCGTGGCGCTTGCCGCGAAATTCGGCCTGCCCGTCCATTTCATCGGAGTCGGCGAGAAGGTGGAGGATCTGGAGCCATTTGCCGCCCGGGATTTCGCTCGCGCCATTGCCGGGCTAGAAGAGGCGGCATGACGGAACCCGAGATGACAGAACCAAAGCGTCTTCCCCCGCTTCTCAAGCTAACCCTCGAAATGGGGCCGCTGGCCCTGTTCTTCTTCGCCAATGCCTATGCCGACCGGTTCGGCTATGCGGAAGGCCAGCGGATCTATGTGGCGACCGCCCTGTTCATCGCCGCGACCATCGTCGCGCTGAGCATCAGCTACGCGCTCATCCGCAAGCTGCCGATCATGCCGCTGGTCTCAGGCATCGTGGTGGTGGTTTTCGGCGGGCTGACGCTGTTCCTGCAGAACGACATGTTCATCAAGCTCAAGCCCACCATCGTCAACACGATGTTCGGGCTCGTGCTTTTGGGCGGCCTCTATTTCCGCAAGCCGCTGCTCGAAATCGTCCTCGACAGCATGTTCGAGCTGACTGAGGAAGGCTGGCGCAAGCTGACCCTTCGCTGGGCGCTGTTCTTCTTCGCGCTCGCGGCCCTGAACGAGATCGTCTGGCGCACGCAGACCACGGATTTCTGGGTCAGCTTCAAGGTGCTCGGCATCATGCCGCTGACCATCGCCTTCGCGCTCGCCCAGACGCCGCTTCTGCTGCGCTACGACGCCAGCAAGAAGACGGAAGAGGCTTAGAGCTTTCCATCGCCGCATTTTCCGCAAAACCGGAATCCACTTTTGCGGAAAATGCTCTAGGCTCCCGGCTTCATCAGCTGGATCGACCGTGTCACGCCCGGCAGGGGCGGATGTTCGATGGGGATCCAGCCGCTGGCCTCGCCGGCGGCCTCGACGACCTGGGTCGAGACGAGGAACGGGCAATCGACGGTTTTCGTCGCCTGCTCGATGCGGGCGGCTGTGTTGACCGTCTCGCCGAGCACGGTGAATTCGAGCCTTTCCTCGTCGCCCACCACGCCGCAGAACACCTCGCCCGTATGGATGCCGATGCCGATGCGCACCGGCGGGTCGAAGCCGCGCTTGGCATTCCAGCGGTCGATGAGTTCGAACAGGGTCCTGCCGCAGGCAAGTGCCCGGGCGGCGTCGGACGTGCCCTCCGTCGGCACGCCGAACAGGATCAGCGCCCCGTCGCCGGTGAACTTGTCGATGACGCCGCCATGCTTCGCGGCGGCCCGCATCACGCGGCGGCGGAAGGCGGAGATGAAGATGGCGAGCCGCGCCGGATCCATGGTTTCCCCGAAACTCGAGGAATCGCGCATGTCCACGAAAAGCAGGGTCACCGGGATGCGGCGCCCGGCGCGCAGGGAAGCGAAAGCCCGCTCGGAGAGAATGGGCGCAAGCTCGCGCGGGAGATAGCGGGTGAGGTTGAGCCGCAAGGTGGTCTCGCGCACCGCCCGCTCCAGCATCAGGCGCCCCTGGCGCGCGACGAGAATCAGGATCAGGGCGGTCGAGAACACCATGACGATGCGGACCAGATTGGCCTGCGCGGAGAACAGGCCGGACAGCTCCGCCAGGTCCTGGCGGCGCTCGTCCGGGCTCAGGAGGGCGCCACCGAAGGCGAGAAGCGAAAGGCCCCCCACATAGAGCGCCGCCACATAGGCCTGAAGGCGCGGATTGTAATGAATTGCGGTCGCCGCCATGGTGATCGGCACCACCCAGACGACGGGGAAGACCGCAAAGAATCCGCCCGGAACCCCGAGACCCCAATGGCTATAGGCCAGGTTCCCCAGGATCAGCATCGCATCCAGGCTTGCCGTCAGCGCGGGCAGTCTGGCGACGACGATGCGCCGCGAGGCCAGCCATATGCTTCCCCACCCCATGAACCCGAACAGGGCGAGGGTGATCTCCGCCGCCCAGATCTGATGGAGCGCGCCCCGGCTCGTGATCGTGACGCTGGATGTCGCCGCGACCACGGCGAAGAGCAGGAGAGCGGAGACCACGATGCGCGCAAGCCCCGCCCGGCGCAGGGCGGCATTGTCCGCTTCGCGGATGAGGCGCTCGGTGGTATCGCTCAGCATATGCCGCGTCCGCAGCTTGCTAAGCGAGGTCCAGGCAGACAAGAGAGAGGGGCGGAGGGGCACGGGCGTCTGTTCGCGTTAGAGCAGGAGCTTATGGAAAGTGGAGCAGGCTTTTTCGCATCGCGCGGCGGCACCGCCCGATGCGGCAGGCCCTGTCACCCGATTCTGGCAGAACAATGCCGGCCTCCCGATTGATGAACGGATACGATGATCCATGACCGCGACGCCTCACGCCATCGAAATCTATGTGGATGCCGATGCCTGTCCCGTCAAAGCCGAGATCTACAAGGTCGCCGAGCGCCATCGGATCAGGGCCTTCGTGGTAGCGAACAGTTTTATGATGATCCCGCAAAGCCCGCTCATCGAGCGGGTCGTGGTGAGCGACGGCTTCGACGCGGCGGATGACTGGATCGCCGAGCGGGCACGGCGCGGCGCCGTCGTGATCACCGCCGACATTCCGCTGGCCCATCGCTGCGTGACGGCGGGCGCGGATGTGATCGGCCCGACGGGCAGGCCTTTCACGGAAGCCTCCATCGGCATGGCGCTCGCCACCCGCAACCTGATGGAGGACCTGCGCGCCATGGGCGAGGTGAGCGGCGGGCCGAAACCGTTTTCGCAGAAAGATCGTTCAGCCTTTCTCTCCGCGCTTGATCTCGCGGTCGTGCGGCTCAAGCGGGCGGGGTTTGGCGGTTAGAACCACCGATAATTCACGGTGATTATTTGAACCGAAATATCCGGTCGGTAGAAGCGAATGGCTTGCATAACTTCTGCTTCGGATATTTTGAACACGAATTCGCTAAAGAGAATCTGCCTTCGACGTGGAGGTAGTATGCCAAAAAAACGCCGCCCCCCCCCATTCTTGACCGACAATCACAATATAGGGACCATAGGCTACTAGGCTATCGATCTTGCCCCAGGGAATGACGTGAAAGCCTGAATTGTCCAAACCTCCAATGCCTTCAGGACCAATTGAGAGGTCGGGCTTTTGATCGAAAGCATGAAGGACGCGCCGAACCGCCAATCTGATAATTTGGAGTCCTGCTCCAAGTAGGAACGAGAGCCTGATCCAGATCGGCAGCTTCATGAATAAAACGAAGAATATCCACACGAAGAGAGCGGCGACCCATCCGCGCCTTCCTCTTGTGAAATCGGGCGTCTGGGGCATCCAATCCGGATAGAGGGAGAGATACCAGGCGAAGACTAGGATCGGGCCAGCAAGAACTACAACAGTCAGCAAAAACAGAGCCGGTGTACGCCAGCGGCAGAGATAATAGACTTCGCTCGTCGTCCATCTATTGGCGGTAGAGTCATCTGTGTGATCGGACAAGGGCCGTCGCTCTCGGCAATATTATTTCGGAAATAATATTACCTCTCCGAGACGACTCGCAACTTCTCCCTGAACCCTTCGAAATTCTCCGGCGTCAGGGGCCCGATATGCTTGTGGCGGATCGTGCCGTCCGGGCCGACGATGAAGGTTTCCGGCACGCCGTAGACGCCCCAGTCTATGGAGACGCGCCCGTTCGGATCGGTGCCGACTGCGGAAAACGGATTGCCCAGCGAGCCGAGGAAGCGGCGGGCATTGTCCGGGTTGTCCTTCTGGTTGATGCCCACCACCCGGATCGACGGATCCTTGGCGAGTTCCACGAGGAGCGGGTGCTCCTGGCGGCAGGGGGCGCACCAGGACGCCCACACATTCACCACCGTGACCCCGCCCTTCAGATCCTCGTTCGAGAAGCCCGGCACGGGCTTTCCATTCGCCAGAAGCCCCTCAAGAGGTTCGAGCTTGAAAGCGGGAACCGGCCTTCCGATGAGAGCCGAGGGAATTTGCGAAGGATCGCCGCCGCCGAGGCGGAAAAGAAAGATCGTCGCGAGCCCGATGAAGACGAGCACGGGCAGGAGGAAGATCAGACGGCGGCGCGGCCGTGCAGCCGCCGCCTCAGCCACGGCGTGATCTCCGGCCGACGCCGCGCGCCTCGAGATCGGCGAGCGCGCGGAGCTGGATGCGATGATCGACGACCGCGCGCAGGATCAGCCCTGCCACGACCAGGGCCGTGACGGCATAGGCACCAATGATGAAGAGAGCGTGCGAATTCATGTTCATGCGGCCTGCGCATCGAGGCGCTCGGCCTCGAGAATGGTGAGGGTGCGAACCCGGCGGCGCAGGATTTCGGTGCGCATGCCGGCAAGATGCAGGCTCACCCCGAGCAAGGTGAAGCCCACGGCCATCACGAGCAGCGGAACGAGCATGGAGGAATGGATCGTCGGCCCGCCGAGGCGGAACACGGAAGCCGGCTGATGCAGGGTGTTCCACCAATCGACGGAGAACTTCACGATCGGCACGTTGACCGCGCCCACGAGGGTGAGGATCGACACCGCCCGCGCGGCGCGGTTCGGCTCCTCGATGGCGCGCCACAGGGCCAGGATGCCGAGATAGATGAGCAGCATCACCAGCATGGAGGTGAGCCGCGCATCCCATTGCCAGTAGGTACCCCACATGGGCTTGCCCCAGAGCGAGCCGGTGACGAGACAGATGAAGGTGAAGGCGGCCCCGATGGGAGCCGCCGCCTTCTGCGAGACATCCGCCAGGGGATGGCGCCAGACCAGGGTGCCCAGCGCCGAGGCGGCCATGGTCATGTAGAAGAACAGGGACAGCCAGGCGGCCGGGACATGGATATACATGATCCGCACCGTCTCGCCCTGCTGGTAATCGGCGGGCGCCGTGAACCAGGTCATGTAGAGGCCCACGCCTAACAGCAGCGCCGCCGCCCCTGCCAGCCAGGGCAGAAGGCGACCGCTGAAGTTCATGAAACGGGTCGGGTTGGCGAGATCGCGGATCATGGTTTTCGATGTAACGGGCTCAGGCAGCGCCTGCAACGAGAGGATTGCCGCAAGTCGATCACATAAGCTTCATAGCCGTTCAGGGGTACCGCTTCACCTCTCCCTCAGAGGGGGTATTCCAGTACTCCATCCTGCACGCGATCCCGGCTCGCCTTCGGCGTCCGGGATGACATCCATGCCGACGCTGCCTTTAATCGGCCATGCAAAGTGCTCTATAAGATTTGCACCTTTGTTGCGGAGAGCTCATGCGCCTCTTGTCCTCAAGCCTTTTCGCGCTTGCCGTCCTGGCTTCTCCCGCAGCCACGGCGCAGACCCCTTCCCTTCGTCTGCCGGTCGCCTGCGAGATCGGCCGCACCTGCTTCATCCAGCATTATGTGGACCGGGACCCCTCGCCGGAGGCGCAGGATTATCGATGCGGCACGCTCACCTACGACGCCCATAGCGGCACCGATATCCGCCTGCCGAGCATGGCCTCACAGAAGGCAGGCGTAGCCGTGCTCGCCGCCGCCGACGGCAAGGTTTTGCGCGTCCGCGACGGGATCGAGGATGTTTCCGTCGCCGGGCGCGGCCGCGAGAGCGTCGAGAACGCCGAATGCGGCAACGGCGCCCTCATCGACCACGGCGATGGCTGGCAAACGCAATATTGCCATATGGCCAAGGGCAGCCTTGCGGTCCGCCCCGGCGACAACGTGAAGGCGGGCGACAGGATCGGGCGGGTCGGCCTCTCCGGCATGACCGAGTTCCCGCATCTGCATTTCACTGTTCGCAAGGATGGCAAGGTCGTCGATCCCTTTGCCTACGGTGCCACGGAGAAATCCTGCGGCGGCGGCACGTCGCTGTGGGACGAATCCCTGCGCCGGGTCCTCGCCTATGCGGCCGGCAGCGTTCTCAACAAGGGCTTCGCCCCCGGCCCCGTGACCATGGAAGCCATCGAATCGGGCGCGGCTGAAAAGGATCCGCCGGTCACCATGTCGCCCGCTCTCGTCGCCTATGTCCGCGCCATCGGCCTGAAGGGAGGCGACGAGCAGGTGCTGACCCTGTTCGATCCGGACGGCAAGCCGATCGCCCAGAACAAGGCTCCGCCCCTCGACAGGGCCAAGGCGCAATGGATGGCCTTCGCCGGCATCAAGCGCCCCGAGGGTGGCTTCCGCCCCGGCCTCTACCGGGCCGTCTACCGGGTGATGCGCGACGGCAAGCCGGCCATCGAGCAGGCTTTTGGGATCAGCTTGCGGCCATAGCACCGTCATTCCGGGGCGGCGTTCACTCCCCCGACCGCAGGGCCGCCGCCGCGCCCACCGTGCCGACCACGGCGGCGATGAGCGACAGGGCGACGAGGATCAGGAACGGGGTCGCGAAAGGCACCGTTCCTCCAACCGCCGCATTGGCCGCCGACACGCCGAAGATCAGGGTCGGGATCATGAAGGGCAGAACGAGAATCGCCAGGATCAGCCCGCCTCGCCGCAAACTCGCGGTGAGCGCAGCCCCGATGGCCCCGATGAAGGTCAGCGCGGGCGTTCCGACCAGAAGCGTCACGATCATTGCAAGCATGGCGTCCGGCGACAGGGCCACAAGCAGCCCGAAGAAAGGCGCGGCGAGCGCGAGCGGCAGGCCCGTGGTGAGCCAATGGGCCAGAACCTTGGCGATCACCACCACTTCGAGGGGTGCCGGAGCGGAGCGCAGGACATCGAGCGACCCATCCTCTTCGTCTGCCTGAAAGAGCCGGTCGAGACCTATAAGCGTGGAGAGCACCGCGGCAATCCAAAGAATGGCCGGGCCGATCCGCGAGAGCAGGTTGAGATCCGGGCCCAAAGCGAAAGGGATCAGCGTCACGATCGCCAAAAAAAAGATGAGCCCCATCATTCCCGAGCCGCCGATCCGCGCGGCAAGCTTAAGATCGCGCGAAAGAAGCGCCCAAGCGGTCCGAATCATTGCATGAACCCGCTTTGAGGCTCGACGTCGGTCATGTCCCGCCGAAGCTCCAGGATTCGGGTGTGACTGAGCTTGATGGGCTCATGGGTCGCCAAAACGAGGATTCCGCCCTGAGCCATGAAATGCGTCAGGCGCCCCCGGATATTCTCGCGCGAGATGGCGTCCAGCGCGTTCAAGGGTTCGTCCAAAAGCCAGATTTTTCGATGGGAGGTGTAGAGCCGCGTCAGAGCCAGCCTCCGGCGCTGGCCTGCGGAGAGATACGCGACGGGCAGATGGGCTTGCTCCTCGAGGCCCATTTCCAAAAGCAGGATGCGTTCCCGATAGTTCCGACCCAGTGGACCGTCGCGGTCCACATCCAAAAACCACGGACTCTGGAACAGCTGATACCAATGTCGTACATGCTCGAGCACGGTCATGCTCGGCTTGAGCGCGTCCTTGATCCCCACGAAATGCACCTGCTCGGCTCGGTCTCTTTCGGGATCGCCCCCCTCCTGGACGATGCGACCAGCCGCCGGCTGGAGAAGGCCTGCCAGGATTCGCAGAAGACTCGTTTTACCGACGCCGTTGCGCCCCGTGAGAATGAGGCCGCTACCCCGTTCCAAGGTAAACGACAGGTCGTGAAACAAAGTTCGCTCACCCCTGACGCAGGCGAGGTTTTCAACAATCAGTCTCAAGCGGCCCGTCCTTGCCCTGAATCCACCCCAGAATGGTTCTAAACTGTGTAGCGGGGTCGTTCGAAATGATCTATACCACCCTCGGCTGCGCCGCGCGCCAAGGCGTCCAATCCGCTTCGCGCGCTTCTCCCCTGTCCGGGCACCCCCGGAGCGGCGCGCGCTTATCGCGCTTTCGGCCGAACAAACCGTTCGTAACCCAAATGCACGCGAGGATTCGCCGTGACGCTCTCAAACAGCTTTAACGCTCGCCAGACCCTCAAGGTGGGCGACAAGAATTATACCTATTACTCCCTCGCCGAGGCCGAGAAGAACGGCCTCAAGGGCATCTCGCAGCTGCCCTTTTCGATGAAGGTTCTGCTCGAGAACCTGCTCCGCTACGAGGATGGCCGCACCGTCAAGAAGGCGGATATCGAGGCCGTTTCCGAATGGCTCGTCAACAAGGGCAAGGCCGAGGTTGAAATCGCCTATCGCCCCGCCCGCGTCCTGATGCAGGACTTCACCGGCGTGCCTGCCGTGGTGGACCTCGCCGCCATGCGCGACGCCATGAAGAACCTCAACGGCGACCCGCGCAAGATCAACCCGCTGGTTCCGGTCGATCTCGTCATCGACCATTCGGTGATCGTCGACGAGTTCGGCACGCCCAAGGCCTTCGACCGCAACGTGGAGCTGGAATACCAGCGCAACGGCGAGCGCTACCGCTTCCTCAAGTGGGGCCAGTCGGCCTTCGAGAACTTTTCCGTGGTGCCCCCCGGCACCGGCATCTGCCACCAGGTGAACCTCGAATTCCTGTCCCAGACGGTCTGGACCCGCAAGGACGTGGCCGGCGGCGCGGATATCGCCTATCCGGACACCCTCGTCGGCACCGATTCGCACACCACGATGGTGAACGGCCTCGCCGTTCTCGGCTGGGGCGTCGGCGGCATCGAGGCGGAGGCCGCCATGCTCGGCCAGCCGGTCTCGATGCTGATTCCCGAAGTGATCGGCTTCAAGCTCACCGGCAAGCTCCGTGAGGGCGTCACCGCCACCGACCTCGTGCTCACCGTCACGCAGATGCTGCGCAAGAAGGGCGTGGTCGGCAAGTTCGTGGAATTCTTCGGCCCCGGCCTCACCGACATGACGGTGGCCGACCGCGCCACCATCGGCAACATGGCCCCCGAATACGGCGCGACCTGCGGCTTCTTCCCCATCGACCAGAAGACCATCGACTACCTGCGCACGACCAGCCGCACGGACGAGCGCATCGCCCTCGTCGAAGCCTATGCCAAGGACCAGGGCATGTGGCGCACGGCGGAGACCCCCGATCCGGTCTTCACCGACACGCTCGAGCTCAACCTCAACGACGTGGTGCCGTCCCTTGCCGGCCCGAAGCGTCCGCAGGACCGTGTTACACTCGACAACTCCAACGCCGATTTCCGCAATGCGATGGAGAAGGAGTTCCGCAAGGCCGCCGAACTGGGCAAGCGGGTCAAGGTCGAAGACGCCAATTTCGATCTCGGCCACGGCGACGTGGTGATCGCAGCGATCACCTCCTGCACCAACACCTCCAACCCGAGCGTGATGATCGGCGCAGGGCTCCTCGCCCGCAACGCGGTCGCCAAAGGCCTCAAGACCAAGCCGTGGGTGAAGACCTCGCTCGCGCCCGGATCGCAGATCGTCGAGGAATACTTCAGGAAGGCCGGCCTTCAGGGCGATCTCGATGCGCTCGGCTTCAACCTCGTCGGCTTCGGCTGCACCACCTGCATCGGCAATTCCGGCCCGCTGCCGGAGAACGTGTCGAAGGCGATCAACGACAACGACCTCGTCGCCGTGTCGGTGCTCTCGGGCAACCGCAACTTCGAGGGCCGCGTGAACCCGGACGTGCGGGCGAACTACCTCGCCTCCCCGCCCCTCGTGGTGGCCTATGCGCTTGCCGGCTCCATGCTGGTGGACCTCACCACGGAGCCGCTGGGCATGGGCTCGGACGGCAAGCCGGTCTATCTCAAGGACATCTGGCCGTCTTCCGCCGAAGTGCAGGAGTTCATCGACCGCACGATCAGCAGCGAGCTGTTCAAGTCCCGCTATGCGGACGTGTTCACGGGCGACGCCAACTGGAAGAAGGTGACGGTGGAGCCGGGCCTGAACTACCAGTGGACCATGGGCTCGACCTATGTGCAGAACCCGCCGTATTTCGAGGGCATGACGAAGGAGCCGAAGCCGGTCACGGATATCGTGAACGCGCGCGTCCTCGGCCTTTTCCTCGACTCGATCACCACCGACCACATCTCGCCCGCAGGCAATATCCGCGCCAACTCCCCGGCCGGTAAATACCTGCTCGAGCATCAGGTCCCGGTGTCGGAGTTCAACCAGTACGGCACCCGTCGCGGCAACCACGAGGTGATGATGCGCGGCACCTTCGCCAATATCCGCATCAAGAACCAGATGGTGAAGGACGAGACCGGCAACGTGGTGGAAGGCGGCTACACCATCCATCAACCGAGCGGCGAGCGGATGTTCATCTACGACGCCGCCATGCGCTACCAGGAGGAGGGCGTGCCGCTGGTCGTCCTCGCCGGCAAGGAATACGGCACCGGCTCCTCCCGCGACTGGGCGGCGAAGGGCACGAACCTGCTCGGCGTGCGCGCCGTGATCGCGGAGAGCTTCGAGCGCATCCACCGCTCGAACCTCGTCGGCATGGGCGTGGTGCCCTTCGTGTTCGAGGGCGACACATCCTGGCAGTCGCTCGGCCTCAAGGGCGACGAGACCGTCACGATCCACGGCCTCGCCGGCGACCTGAAGCCCCGCCAGCGCATGGAAGCGGAAATCAAGTCCGCCGACGGCTCGGTGAAGAAGGTGCCGCTGGTCTGCCGCATCGATACGCTCGACGAGCTGGAATACTTCCGCAACGGCGGCATCCTGCACTACGTGCTGCGCCAGCTCGCGGCTTAAAGCGCGCAAGCCTGAAGTGAAAAGCCCGCCCCTCGGAAACGAGGGGCGGGCTTTTTTTGTTGTGAGGCTAGTTTTTTACTGAATCAGACGACGAGGAAGTGTTCTCTTGTAAGAAGCGGTTTGATGGCCGAGTCGAAAGTCGCGATGAGGACAGCCGCCTCACCACCCGCGCCATCGATGTCGTAATACAGATCGCCACTCAGATTGTCGTAAATGATCCTGTGGCTTTCTGTTGTGGCTCTCAGCCCGATATGAAACGCGCTTGCGTCAAGAACCCCGAGACTTTCCAAAGCCATGAACTCGTCTCTTACGAGATGAATCTTGTCTTCATTAACATCGAAGTCCTTGATGATGTCGAAATTCTCGCCCTCGCGCGAAAACAGGTTAAAGACGAAAACATCTCGTCCCGTCCCACCGGTCAGCTCATCGATCCCTAGGCCGCTGACAAGAGTGTCATTTCCGGCCATACCATACAGTTGATCATGTCCGTTGCCCGACATGATCAAATCGTCGCCCGCAGAACCGAACACAACCTCATCGTTGAGATCTCTAACCGAGATTGTAAAGGTCTTCTCAAAGGTTGCTCCCGCAGAATCCGTTGCGAGAACTTTGATCTGGTGCGTTCTTTGTTGCTCGAAGTCCAGTTTGAATTCGTTCGCTACCCTAACGATGTTGCCATCCAATTTGAAGCGGCCTCCTGCATCGTCGAGCAATCGGTAAGTGAACGTATCGCCGCGATCAACATCAACCGTTGAAAGCCGACCAACTGCAGTATCGACTGCGGAGTGTTCGAGAACGGTTCCGTTCTCAAGGAGAATATCCGTCGGCGCATGATTCACGCGCTCGATATCGAGCATGAACGTCTTCTCGAGGGTCAGGCCGTATTTGTCAGTGACGATCACTGTCACGTCGATCTTCTTGTCGGGGTCGCTGGCGTAATCGATCAGACTGCCGTCGCGGACGCGCAGCTGGTACACGCCGGAGGCGTTCTTCACGATCTCGAACGGGCTCGAAGCCGCGTTCTTGATCGTGTAGCTAAGAACGTCGCCGGAATCGGGATCTGTGCCGCTCAGATCGGCAATCCACTCGCCTGCCGCCGCGTGTTCCTTCACGCTGCGGTGGCTGATCGCGATATTGGTCGGGGCCTCGTTCACGTCGGCGATGTTGATGGTGAAGGCCTTGAACACCGACTGCGTCGCATCGGCCACCTTGACGCGGATGTCGAGATGGCCGCCGGTCGTCTCGAAATCGATCTTGGTCCGGTCCTTCACCACGAGCCGGTAGTTCTTGGCGACGGAATCGTAGATCAGTTCGAAGGCACTGTTGAGATCGGTATCGCCGAGGGCATCCACCAGCGAAACGGCAAGAGCATCTCCATCCGGATCCGAGACGATGACGCGGCCGATTTCTGTGCCGTTGGCTGCCGTTTCAAGAACGGCATTCGCCGTCAGAACAGGTTGGTTCGGGGCAGCGCTTGTGGTGACGTAATCCGACATTCAGTTCTCCTGGCAATACCAAAGGTGGTATTGCTTTGGTGTAATGTAATATCAGGGTTGCATCAATCGTTACTGCTAAAATTCCTATGAAAATTACCGCCCCTCCGGGAATGTATCCCGCAGACGCCTTGCGTCGATTTGGCCGGACCCCACGCATCCTCCTTTTGCTTATATAGCCAGGCTTTCACGGCTTGAGGGCTTGGGCTCGTTAACGCTCCGTTAACCACATTTCGTGGAAGCTTCACCCTTGCTTCTCTCATTTCATGAAGCTGATCCATGAGCGATCTTCTCGTCAGTATCCGTCATGCCAAGGCCGGGGACGCCGCAGCTCTCTCCCGGGTTTTTGACTCGGCATGGCGGGAGGCCTATCGCGGCATCATTCCGGGCATCGCGCTGGAGAAGATGCTGGCGCGGCGCGGCGAGCGGTGGTGGCGTTCGACCCTGTCGCGCGGGCGCCCACTGGCGGTTCTGGACATCGGACAGGGCATTGCCGGCTACATCTCCTATGGCCGCTGCCGCGACCGGTCGCTGCCGGCCGAGGGCGAGGTCGACGAGTTCTATCTTCTGCCGGAATATCAGGGGATCGGCCTGGGGCGGCGCCTCTTCCAGGCGGTCCGCAACGATCTGCGCGACCGCGGGATGAACCGCGTCGCCATCTGGGCCCTGGCCGACAACGACCGCGCCTGCGGCTTCTACGAGCGGCTCGGCGGCCGCCGCTTCGCCCGCGTCGAGGAGCGGATCGGCGGGGTGACGTTAGCCAAGATCGCGTATCTCTTTCACTAAATTACCCCGCACTAATACCTTGTTGCCTGAGCCCTCTCCGGGTAGGAAGCGTCCAACTTCTTGGAGCATGGTCCGGAAAAGTGGGAACCGGTTTCCCGGATCATGCTCTAAAGCCCCGTTCCGGAGAACAGCTTGATGCGCCTTGACGCGATCCCGATTGGAAAGAACCCGCCGGATGACGTGAACGTCATCATCGAAGTGCCGCTCGGCGGCGAGCCCATCAAATACGAGATGGACAAGGATTCCGGCGCGCTCTTCGTCGACCGCTTCCTCTACACCGCCATGCGGTATCCCGGGAATTACGGCTTCATCCCGCATACCCTCTCGGGGGACGGCGACCCTTGCGACGTGCTGGTGGCCAATACCCGCGCCATCATTCCCGGCGCGGTGATGAACGTGCGCCCCGTCGGCGTGCTGGTGATGGAGGACAATGCGGGCGAGGACGAGAAGATCATCGCCGTGCCCTCCGCCGGCCTGACCCAGCGCTACGACCGGGTGCAGACCTATACCGACCTGCCCGAGATCACCCTCAAGCAGATCGAGCATTTCTTCCAGCACTACAAGGATCTGGAACCCGGCAAATGGGTGAAGATCATCCGCTGGGGCGATGCCGAGGAGGCGCGCCGCCTCATCGTCGAGGGCATAGAGCGGGCGAAGAAGAAGGGCTGAGCGCTTCTTTCCCGTTCCAGAAAGCGTCAATGGCCGGAGCCCTCTCCGGCCATTTTTCATGATCGGCATGAGAAGGCGGCGCATGACCGCTCGACCGTCCGTGCCGGAGCAGCCGGGAACGCCGCGTCGCCGTCAGGCGGAGGTGGTGAAGGAGCCGGGGCTCTTCGGCGTGGCGCGCCATTCGGGCGCGCGTTCCTTCCTGGCATCGGTCAGCGCACGTTTCACGCCGTCGGCATCGAGGTCGGTGCCGTAGACCGGCGTCCCGGGCTGCTGCCGCCAGGACTCGTCCAGCCCGCCGGCATCGACCGCATCGAACCCGAGTTCGTCGACGAGACGCAGCACCATTGCCTTGGCGGCGGGATCGTCGCCCGCGACCGGCAATGCGATGCGCCCAGGCGTCCCTTTGGGCTTTCCGCGCTCAAGCAGGTGCTGCGCATAGATGGTGTTGAAGGCCTTGATCACGGGCCGGCCCAGTTGCTGCGAAACCCAGCGGCTCTCCGTCGAACCGCCCTCGATCCCATCGATGCGACCGTCGCGCTGCTGCGGATAATAATTGCCCGTATCCACGATGACCGTGCCGGCATCCGCTCCCTCGAACAGATCCGCCGGCAGATCCGGAATGCTTTTCTCCGGAATGGTGACGATGACCAGATCCTTCCCCCGAACGGCCTCGGGCACCGCAACCGCACGCGCGCCCGTTTCCGCGGCCAGCGTGGCGAGCGTCTCGGGTCCACGCGAGTTGGCGACGGCGACTTCGTGGCCGAGAGCCGTGAGCCGCCGGGTGAGGTTGCCACCGATATTGCCTGCGCCGATGATACCGATCTTCATGTCGATCTCCTGCAAAAGGGGAAGCGAGAGCGACAACGCTCACGACGACCCGGGCGGCACGAAGAAGCAGATGATGGCCTTGGTCGTCGCTTCCTCGCAGAGATGGAACCTTGTGTCCGGTGACGGCTTGGCCGACAGGCGGTCGACAATTCGCCCATCCCACAAATGCCAGCCGTCAGGGGCCTCCGAGACCGTTTCGCCTTTTTCCTCCGAAAGGGGGCGGCAATCCTTGTCGCTGCAGCACCATGCGGGATACCAGTCGTGAGCGCTGATCGCCGACGTTCCCAGAAGCCAGGCCCCCACGGAGAAGACCGTCAGGACCGTGCGGGACCGCCCATGACGGAGACATGGCCGAAGAAAGAGGCCCCGGTCGCGCGCACCGGTCAAAGGGTCGATCCCTTTCGCGCCTTCTCCTCCCGGACCAGTTCCTCCAGGAGTTGATGCGCAAGCATCTGGTGCGAGACCTTCGGGCTTATCTCGGTAGCCTTCCTGCCATAGGTCGTCGTGACCGTAAGGATCTTCCTGTCGACCACGAAGGTTCCGGAATAGGTTCTTCCATCCAACTTGATATGGATCGAGTGGCCCGCCATGGGGAAGCCCTCCTCGTCTGCGGAGGCCGGTCGGCAGGCCGATGCCTCCATCACCTCAAGGGATATAGCTCTGCGAGCCGGAAGGTCTACTTCGCAGAAGGGCAGCTTGGAGACATCGGTGGAACCACCCTACAGCGCTTCACCCTTGAGCAGGCGCGGAGCGCTTCGCCCCGTCAGCCCCGCCGCCTCCCGGATGAAGAAGCGTTTCAGGCCTGGCATGCGGTCGACGAGGCCGAGCCCTAAGTCGCGGATCAGGCGCACGGGCAGGACATCGTTGGAGAAGAGACGGTTGAGGCCGTCGGTCATCACGCCCATGGCGGTGATGTCCGCCCGGCGCGCGCGCTCGTAATCCTCGAGCACGTCGGCGCTGCCGGGATCCATGCCGAGACGCATGGCGTCGACGATGATCTCAGCGAGAGAAGCCGCATCGTGCAGCCCGAGATTGAGGCCCTGCCCGGCGATGGGATGGATGACGTGAGCAGCGTCGCCAAGCAGCGCGACGCGCTCGGCGACGAAGGAGCGCGCCACCCCGAAGGACAGAGGAAAGGCCTGCGGCCGCGTCTCGAAGGAGAGACGGCCGAGCTGCAGCCCGAAGCGCCGTTCGAGTTCGGCCAGCAGATCCTCCGGGTCGGATTGCAGGAGATGGGGCACCTCTTCGCTCGTCTCGGTCCAAACGATGGAGGAACGGTGCTTCACCGTGCCGTCGGCCAGGGTCTCGGGCTTGAGCGGCAGGATGGCAAAGGGGCCGGAGGGCAGGAAATGCTCGACGGCGCGGCCTTCATGATCGCGCTCATGGAGGATGGTCGCGACGATGGCCGATTGGCGATAGGGCCAGGAAATCCAGCTGATCCCCGCCTGTTCGCGCAGGCGGGAGCGCGCGCCGTCCGCCGCCACCAGGAGCGAGGCCGGTAGCCGTCCCTCCTCCGACAGGGACACGTCGATTTCCGCCGGATTCGCGGAAAAGCCCTGGACGCTCGCGGTCCTCAAGGACACACCCGCCGCCTTGCAGGCTTCGACGAGGATTGCGGTCAGATCGCCGCCGGCGACCATATGGGCGAAGGGCTCGCCCGCATCCACATCCCCTTCGAAGGTGAGGAAGGTCGGCCGCACGGGATCCTGCAGGCGGCTGTCGGTGATCACCATGTCGAGGATGGCTTGCGCCTTGTCGGCCACCGCGTCCCAGACTCTCAACGCCTCCAGCATGCGCCGCGCCGCCGCGGCGATGGCATAGGCGCGCTTGTCCCCGTGCGGGTCCCGCTTCAGGGCCGGATCGCACATCACCACGTCGACGCTGTCATCGAGCGCCTGCTTCAGCGCCAGAGCGAGCGACAGGCCGGCAAGCCCGCCTCCGGCGATAACGATGCGTGGGCGCTCCAAGCTCATGGGTTTCTCCTGAGGGCATGATCCGGCACAGTAGAACCGGATTGCCGAAAGGATCATGCGGTCTTCAATGATCGACGATCCGTCGGCAGGGAGGAATCTAGAGCGGGAGACGATTTTACGGAATCGCCTCCCGCTCTAGATTTTTTTGTTCAACCGCATCGTGCGCAAAACCGGATTCGATTTTGCGCACGATGCTATAGGGCACGCACGATGCGGGTGTCTGCGATCGATCGGCGGGCGTCAAGCTTGACGTTCTTCCCCCGCTCTCCGATGGATGGCGTTCTTTGAGAGGATCATGAAGCCATGTCCAGCGCCGTCGCCAACCTTCTCGGCATCCTCGACCTCGAGCCCCTCGAGGTGAACCTGTTTCGCGGCCAGAGCCCGAAGGTGGGCTGGCAGCGGGTTTTCGGCGGGCAGGTGATCGGTCAGGCGCTGGTGGCGTCCTCCCGCACGGTGGAAGGGCGCCAGCCCCATTCCCTGCACGGCTATTTCATGCTGCCGGGCGATCCCAAGGTTCCGATCATCTACGAGGTCGACCGCATCCGCGATGGGCGCAGCTTCACCACGCGGCGGGTAGTGGCGATCCAGCACGGCCAGGCGATCTTCTCCATGTCGGCCTCGTATCAGGTCGAGGAACAGGGTTTTGAGCATCAGGCCCCCATGCCGGAGGTGCCGGGGCCCGACGAATTGCCGAGCGAGGACGACGTCAAGGCGGAACTCCTGCAGAAGATGCCGGAGCCGATGCGCACCTATTTCGAGCGCGAGCGTCCCATCGAGATACGCCCCGTGGAGATGCGGCGATACATGTCGCAGGATCCCGGGGCGCCGACCTTCCATGTCTGGATCCGCGCCACGGGCCGTCTGCCGGACGATCCGGCCGTCCATCAGGCCGTGCTGGCCTATGCCTCGGACATGACGCTGCTCGACACCTCGCTCATTCCGCACGGGCGCACGGTGTTCGACCCGACCATCCAGGCAGCGAGCCTCGACCACGCCCTGTGGTTCCACCGCCCCTTTCGGGCCGACGAATGGCTGCTCTACGCCCAGGACACGCCCAGCGCCTCCGGCGCAAGGGGTTTTTCACGCGGCCTGATCTTCAGGCAGGACGGCACCCTGGTCGCCTCCGTCGCGCAGGAAGGCCTGATCCGCGACCGCAGGGGATAGCCGGCAATTACCCACCGCTCATGGGCTGCGCCGGGAGAACGACACGGCATAGGCCGCATCGCGCAGGCCGATCATCGGATCGTCGGATGGCTCGATGCCGTCGGTGAGCTGGCCCGGCAGGAACAGGAGCTGCTTCTGTGCCTCCGCGCTGTTCGCCACGGCTTTGTCCAGCGTCAGGACGCCGAGCTCCACCACCCTGCGGTCCTCCGGCCAGGGACGGGACGGGTCCGAGGTGGGATCGCCGGAAGCGGCAAGACGCGCGTTGAGATGAAACGTCACCGGCCCGCGCGCCAGACGCTCCGGTAGCTCGTTGATCAGAAAGTCCGGCGTCCTTTTCTCCGCCTCGGCCGCGTTCAGATGAACCACGCGCTCAGGCTCCATCAGGTAGCGCACGGCCTGCCTCTCACCTGCCTTGTTGACCAAGATGAACGCATTGATGCCGTTGTATTCCTCATCGGCGAAGCTGTCCGGCGTCGCCGCCGTCGCCGCGGCGGCCGACACGGCCGGGTGGTCGGCGATGAACTGTTCGAGCTTCGTCGGCTTGGGGGCATCCGGCGGGCTCGCGGCCTGCGCCAGCAGCAAGTCGCGGAACTCGGCCACGGTGGAGACCGGGAAGAACCTGAGAGAGTTGATGACCATATCCGTGTCGCTGCCGTCAGGCAGGTGATACTTGATCGCCATGCCATGCGGATTGGCGGCGGCGGAACCGTCCGGCACATCCGGAATCCCGCTCCCGTCCGAGAAGCGCACCGTCACCGGGATCTCGCTGCCGTCGAACAGGATGGCCCTGCTCAGCACCACCGCCTCGGGCGACGCCTTGAACCGCCCCTCGACCACCACGCCCTTGGCGTGATTGGCGCGGAACCCCGGATGGGTGCCGAACAGCTTGTTCATCGCATCCACGACCTGGACCTCGATGGGCTGATCCTCCGCCCGGACGAAGGCGGGCGACGCGATGCCGAGCATGGCCAGCATGATCAGAAGCCTGTCTGCCTTCATGGGAGCCTCCTGCTGTTTGCACGGTCGGCCGCATGCCTGTGGCGCAAGGCATGGTCTGCCTTTTGAATCCGGTTGGCAACGAGGCTCCGGCGGACTTGGCCGGGCCGTCCGAAGGCCCCGATCCTCTCCAGTGAGGCCTTCCCTCACCCATCTGCTCAATTTTTAGGCAATTCGGGTGAGGCCAGCTTTTTCGCATGCCCGTTCCGTAAGCAGCATCCGACGAACCCGGCCCGATAAAGACTGGCACGATTTTTGCTTACTCCTTCCGCGACACCCACCGAAAGGTCGGGTTCGCATGGAAATCGTCTCCTGAACGGGCTTTACGGCCTGGTCGGGCGAATGTCTCAGAGGGGCTTCACCCATGAAAATCGTGATGGCGGTCATCAAGCCGTTCAAGCTGGAGGAGGTGCGCGATGCGCTCACTTCGCTCGGCGTGCACGGCCTCACCGTGACCGAAGTGAAAGGCTATGGGCGGCAGAAGGGCCATACCGAAATCTATCGCGGCGCCGAATATGCCGTGAGCTTCCTGCCCAAGCTGAAGATCGAAGTGGCGGTGCCCACCGAGATCGTGCCGAAGGTGATCGAGGCGATCACGGCGGCGGCCCGCACCGGCCAGATCGGCGACGGCAAGATCTTCGTCGTCCCCCTCGAGAAGGCGGTTCGCATCCGTACCGGCGAGGCCGATGCCGATGCGCTCTGACGCTCCCTCCCTTCCCTTCTTCCGGAGTTTGATCCGATGAATCCTCGTCGCATTTTCGCACCCACCCTCGGAGGGATCGGGCTTTTTCTCGCCGCTCTCGATCCGGCCCTGGCGCAGGACGCCGCCCCGACCGTCGCCAAGGGCGATACCGCCTGGATGCTCGTCTCGACAATCCTCGTGATCCTGATGACGATCCCAGGCCTTGCCCTGTTCTATGGCGGGCTGGTCCGCACCAAGAACATGCTGTCCCTGCTCATGCAGGTCTTCTCGGTGTTCAGCCTCGTCGCGATCCTGTGGGTGTTCTACGGCTACTCGCTCGCCTTCACCGCCGGACCCGGCAGCCTCGGCGCCTTCATCGGCGGCTTCTCCAAGGCTTTTCTCGCCGGCGTGACCACGGATTCCACCGCCGATACCTTCACCAAGGGCGTGGCGATCCCGGAATTCTCGTTCCTTGCGTTCCAGCTCACCTTCGCGGCCATCACGCCCGCCCTGATCGTCGGCGCCTTCGCCGAGCGCATCAAGTTCAGCGCGGTGATGCTGTTCACCGGCCTATGGGTCACCTTCGTCTATTTCCCCATCGCGCACATGGTGTGGTTCTCGGAAGGCTTCCTCTTCAAGCTCGGCGCGCTCGACTTCGCGGGCGGCACGGTGGTGCACATCAACTCGGGTGTTGCAGGTCTCATCGGCGCGCTGCTCGTGGGCAAGCGCATCGGCTATGGCCGCGATCTGCTCGCCCCGCACTCCCTGACGCTCACCTTCGTCGGCGCCTGCCTTCTGTGGGTCGGCTGGTTCGGCTTCAATGCCGGCTCGAATCTCGAGGCCAATGGCGGCGCGGCGCTGGCGCTCCTCAATACCATCGTGGCGCCGGCGGCGGCGGGCCTCTCGTGGATGACGGCGGAAGCCTTCGGCAAGGGCAAGGCCTCGCTGCTGGGCATCGCCTCGGGCGCGGTCGCGGGCCTCGTCGCCATCACGCCCGCCGCGGGTCTCGCGGGCCCGATGGGCTCCATCGTGCTCGGCCTCGTGGCAGGCGCGGTCTGCTACTTCGCCGTCACCGGTGTGAAGAACGCGCTGGGCTATGACGACGCCCTCGACGTGTTCGGCATCCACGGCGTCGGCGGCATCGTCGGCGCCATCGGCACCGGCATCGTCGCCGCCCCCTCGCTCGGCGGCTACGGCCTCGGGGAATACACGATCGCCGGACAGGTCTGGACGCAAGTGATCGCCGTGGTGGTGACGCTGCTATGGACCGGCATCGGCTCGTTCGTCCTCTACAAGATCGTCGACGCCGTCATCGGCCTGCGCGCCACCTACGAAGCCGAGCGCGAGGGCCTCGATCTCGCCGATCACGGCGAGCGTGCCTACAATTACTGAACACTCCAACAAAACGAAGCCGTCCAGAGGCTCAAATGGGAAAAGCCCCGGTCGAAAGGCCGGGGCTTTCTCGTTCCAACACCCTGTCATTCCGGGTTCGCGCCGAAGGCGCAGCCCCGGAATGACGGTGGAGCATCACCCGTTCCTCACCAAGTTCTTCAGCTTCGTGCGCCGCGTCTCCTGCGGCTCCTGGAAGTTCGACGAGCCGAAGAAGTCGCCTTTGCCGTCCATCAGGAAGATCGTCGCCGTATGGTCCATGGTGTAGCCGGATTCGGTCGGAACCTTCTTGTAATAGACCTTGTAGGCCCTGGCGGCAGCGGCGATCTCATCCTCCGTCCCGGTCAAACCGATGATGCGCGGATCGAAGGACGAGAGATAGGCCTTCATCAATTCCGGCGTGTCCTGGGCCGGATCGACGGTGACGAACACCACGTTCAGCCTGTCGGCGTCCTTGCCCATCGCACTCAGATCCTGCGTCAGATCGTAGAGCGTGGTCGGGCAGACCTCCGGGCAATGGGTGAAGCCGAAGAAGAGTGCGAAGGGCTTGCCCTTCAGGCTGTCGCTGGAGAAGGGCTTGCCCTCCTGCGTGGTCAGCGTGAACGGGCCGCCGATCGGCACCCGCGACGCGTTCTGCTTCGGCTCTGGCACGAGCAGAAGCAGGGTCGCGAGAAGCGCGAGCGCCGCCGCCAGAAAGACGGACAGCGGCAGAAGAAGCGATCTCCTCAGAATCATGGCCTGTCTCCTCTGCCCGCGCTCAGTGCTTGTGTTCCATCGGAGCGGAATCCTGGCCGCCCATCTGGCCGCCCATGCCGCGAACCGCGTATTCGACCTCGACCGGCCCGGCCTTCTCGAAGACGAGCGTGCCCTTGATGGTCTGGCCGTCCTTCAGGGGTTCCTTCAGATTCATGAACATGAGGTGGTAGCCGCCCGGCTTCAATTCGACCGTGGCGCCCGGCTTGATCTCGAGCCCGCCCTCCACCGGCTTCATGCGCATGACATTGTCGGTCATCGCCATCTCGTGCAGCTCGACCTTTTCCGCGGGCGGGAACGATCCGCCGATCAGCCGGTCCGGCTCCTTGCCCGTATTGGTGATGCGGACATAGCCGCCGCCGACCTTGGCGCCGCCGGGCGTTGCCCGCGACCAGGGCTGCTCGATCGTCAGGTTGCCCGCCTTGATCGCGGCCGGCGCGCCCGATGCGGCGGCGATCTTCACGCCGGGTGCTGGCGATTTCAGGGAATGAGCGTCCTGGCCAGCATTGGGCACTTGCGTCCATTGCTCCGATCCGTTGCCGCAGGTCTGCACGACCGGAAAATAGACCGTCGCGCCGGGCTGGAAAGCATCGGTGAAACGGGCCTGGAAGACGAATTCGTCGTAGAAGGCATCGTCCAGGGAGCCCGTCCAGACGATCTCCCTCACGCCCTCGGCAACAGGCTCACCGGAAAGGGAATAGGACCGGGCATAGGTGCCCTTCGCGGTGTCCAGCGACCAGCCTGCCTTCGGCATCGGCTTGACGGCGATGACGCCCTCGGGAATCCGGACGCGGACCTTGAGGGTCGGCTGCCCATCGCAGCCATGGGGAATGCGGAGAACGGCCTTGTAGGTGGAATTCGGGGTCGCCTGCGCCGTCTCGAAGGTGACATGGGCCGAGGCGGAGGAAGCATGGAGGGCGAACGCGGCCGCGACCAGCGCGCCGGCGGAAAGTGACAGCTTCATGAGAATAGTCCTGTGGTCGAGTTGAGAAGGTTTTCGAAAAAACGATCAACCCAGGCGCGGCGGCGCGCGCGACCCGACAGGCAGAACGGCGGAGGCAAGGCGCAGGAACGGCTTGGCCGCGAGGAAGCCGTTGGCGACCTGAACGGAGACCGGCTGCGCGATATGGGCGAGGACAGGAACCGGACCGGCCGGCGGGGCCGAGACGCCGCAGCTTAAGATGCAGCACAGGGCCGCGTGGGGCTTCGCCGGAGCGCGGGACGAATCGGCGCCCGCTCCTTGCGTGCAGATGATCTCCTGCGGCAGCCCGGCGGCCTGCGCATGGAGTGCGCCGCCGAGGGAGAACAGCACGGCCTGCAGGATCAGGGCATAGGAGATCGCGACCGTGATCGCGGCCCGCTGCCATCGCGTGAGGAATGCCCTGCTCGTCATGGGGCGGACCCTGGTCTCTCACGCGCTCCGCGTCAACGGGGCAAAAGGCTTTCCCGAAAGATCGTTGGCTTCCCTCACCTCACCCTCCGCCCTCATCCTGAGGAGCGGCGAAGCCGCGTCTTGAAGGAGGATCCAGAGAACTCTGGAGACGCCTGATCCTTCGAGACGCAGCCTGAAGGCTGCTCCTCAGGATGAGGCTGCGGGGGGTGCGCTTCCTTCCCGCGCTGCGCTCCGCGCGCCGGGGTGACAAGGGATGCCTCCAAGGCCCGGGCATTCTCTTCGGGCAGGCGTTTAGGGTTAAAGGACCCTTAACCCGATCCCCCTAATGTCGCGGCTCGAATTGTTGAATCCGATATTTGATCCTGAGTTCTTCGATGCGCACGGCACGCCGCTCTTCATCAGCCTATGACGGTCTCTCCAGCGCCTTGCGGGCTTTCGTCGCCCGCCGGGCGCAGGAACTGATCGGCCTGTGCCTGCTCGCCCTTGCGGGAACGATCGCCGCGTCGCTCGCCACCTGGTCGGTGGACGATCCGAGCCTCAACAACGCCACCGATGCCGCCATCCGCAACGTGCTCGGCTGGCCCGGCGCCATCGTGGCCGACCTGTTCATGCAGCTCTTGGGATTGGGCTCCATCGCCGCCCTGCTGCCGCTCGCTTTGTGGGGCTGGCGCCTCATGAAATCCGGCCATCTCGGCCGGGGGCAATTGCGCTTCGCCCTCTGGATTCTCGGCGCGGGCGCCGCCACCGCGCTCGCCAGCGCCCTGCCCGCCACCGACCGCTGGCCCCTGCCGACGGGCCTCGGCGGCGTGGTCGGCGATGCGATCCTGGCCGGCGCGAAGGCGGTGACCGGCCTGTCCAGCGGCTCGGCCAGCGCGATTCTCGGCTTCGTTTTCGCGGGAATCGCGATCCTTGCCTTGAGCGCCGCCTGCGGTCTCGGCCTGTCGGAAGGGCGTCATCGCGAGGAGCTGGACGATTTCGACGAGCCTGTCGAACCGAAGCGCGGCCGCAAGAAGGCGGCCGAGTGGGAGGATCAGGAGGAGCCCGGCCAGGACGAGCCCGGCTGGGGCATCGTGTCCCTCGGCGCGCTTGCCCATGGGGTGATGAGCCTGCGCAGCGCCGCACGGCGCTGGTCGGAGCGGCGCGCGGATGCCGAGGACGATCTGGAGCCCGCCATGGCGGGCGGCGCGACGCGGCGCGGCGCCCCGGAAGCGATCTGGACCCGGCGCGAACCGATTCTCGACGACGCGCCCGGGCGGGCGAGGCCCGCGCCCGCCTCCGCGCCGCTGCATGACGAGGATGAGGAAGGCTGGGAGGACGATATCGCGCCGCCCCCCGCAGGCTCCCGCGTGTCCATGCCCGAGGCCGCTCCGTCGCGGGTGGCCCCGGTGCCCGCCGCGCCGAAGCCCGGCAAGCGTATGGTCCGCGAAGCGCAGCCCTCCTTCCTCGACGAGGGCAATTACCAGCTTCCGGCCCTGAACCTGCTTGCCGAGCCGAAGAAGCCGTCGACACCCACCGTCTCGGCGGATGCGCTCGAGCAGAACGCCAATCTTCTCGAAGGCACGCTGGAGGATTTCGGCGTCAAGGGCGAGATCATCAATGTGCGCCCCGGCCCCGTCGTGACGCTCTATGAACTTGAGCCTGCGCCGGGCACGAAATCCTCGCGCGTGATCTCGCTCGCCGATGACATCGCCCGCTCGATGAGCGCAGTCTCGGCCCGCGTCGCGGTGGTGCAGGGCCGCAACGCCATCGGCATCGAATTGCCCAACCACAAGCGCGAGACCGTGTTCCTGCGCGAACTCTTGGCGAGCCAGGACTTCGAATCGACCAAGCAGAAACTCGCGCTCTGCCTCGGCAAGACCATCGGCGGCGAGCCGGTGATCGCGGATCTCGCCCGCATGCCGCACCTGCTTGTCGCCGGCACCACCGGCTCGGGCAAGTCGGTCGCCATCAACACCATGATCCTGTCGCTGGTCTACCGGCTCAAACCCGAGGAATGCCGGCTGATCATGGTCGATCCGAAGATGCTGGAACTGTCGGTCTATGACGGCATCCCGCATCTGCTCACCCCCGTCGTCACCGACCCGAAAAAGGCCGTGGTGGCGCTCAAATGGGCGGTGCGGGAGATGGAGGACCGCTACAAGAAGATGTCGAAGCTCGGCGTGCGCAACATCGACGGCTTCAACGCCCGCGTCTCGGAAGCGAAAGCCAAGGGCGAGGTCATCACCCGCACGGTGCAGACCGGCTTCGACCGCGAGAC
>NZ_JBFRFT010000007.1:0-202471 GCF_052114965.1 Microvirga sp. 2TAF3
GACGTCTGACCAAGACCCAGATCTTCAACGCCATCTACGGCCTCTACAGCAACGAGGTCGAGGAGAGCGTCGTCGAGGGCCATGTCAGCAAGCTGCGCAAGAAGCTCCGCGCCCGCCTCGGATACGATCCCATCGAAGCTAAACGCTATGTTGGTTATAAGTATGTCGGACAAACCTGACAGCGCTGTATTGCTCTTGGAGATGCGTACTCTAAAAACGGCGTGATCCTTGAACACAAATCCTCGCGCCCATGGAAGAAAGTAGTCAGAGCGTCGGCACGGTTTCGGTAGAGCGCGATCAACGTCATTTAAAGCCAAGCAGGCTCATCGATAATCCAGCAACGAACAGCGAACAGAACACGTTACATCATCGGCAAGGAAACTTGCGCAGCAACAGTATTCGCCCGAGAGCCGCAACCCTTCCGCAAGAGCGTGTACGCAGAGTAGCGAGAAATTTCTTACCCCAAGAAGATGAGCCTCCCTGCATCGGCATAGCCTCATTCCGTGAGACAATTCTCGGTAAAATCACGGCCTTGTTCGGCCCTATTTGCGGACCTCCCAGGACCTACCAATCCATGCAGTGTCAACCAACCTGTCGTCAATCGCCTTCACTCCCCGGCTGACCATGGAGCACGCTCGATCACGACGCGCTCATAATAATCATGTACTTTTCCTTCGAGGGCGACTTTATCAGCATCTACGATTACCTGAATTGCGCTTGTCTCGATTTCAACGCTACCCTTCAGGACTTGTAAAGTTTTTTACCTTATGTCCGAAGTCTGGGTATATGCCTTGACCTCAATGAGGTTTGAGACCCACCGATTCCGGAGAGTTTCTTCACAGCCGTCTCATCCGCCAGTTTTTGATATTGCCAATCAACCACTCTTGATAGGGTTATCCAGCCCTTTTTGTACCTTAACGTTAAGGAGATCGCTGGAAACTCGTGCATTCCAGGCGATGACGCTTGGTGCTCACTTAGCAATCTCGTCATCCGATGTTTCCTTATCGTTTGGATACCGTACTTCGATCTCTCGAGCGAAGGCGCGTACGCCGCACACACGTCGCACAGCGTGCTCGATTGCAACCTTTTCTGCATAGCTTTTCACATGACCGCTACGGATTACGATTCCTTCGTCGACGGCAATTCTGATGCTGGCAGCATCGATGCTCGGTTCAAACTTAAGCTCGTCTATGCCAAGTTTGCGCAGGAGCTTGCCATCCATGGAATCCTCGCTCGCTGGTAACATTCGCAATAAAACTCGAATACTTCATGACGATGAAACGGCCCTCAAGCTGTGCCTATCATCCTCTGTACCCATCAATGTGCCATGAGAAGGGGAAATGGCGATTGGTGCAGCAGCTCGCGCGTCACACCGCCGAGGGCCCATTCCCGTAGCCGGGAATGTCCATAGCCGCCTGCCACGATGAGATCAGCTTCCTGACTTTGAGCTTCATTCAAGATGGCGTTGGCGACGTTACTATTATTGCTGCGCAGATTGTGGAGGCTGACTTTCACACCATGTCGATCAAGATGACTGGTTAAATCCGCACCAGGCTTTCTCTCTTCATCCGAGGGAGCCTCCTCGCTGACGGTTACTAATGCGACCTCCCGAGCTTTCCTCAGGAAAGGCATCGCTTCATCGACCGCATGCGCCGCCTCGCGGCTAGAATTCCAGGCAACTAGAATACGATCGAAACCATCGCTTGCGGGCCGCATGTCAGGGACGAGAAGAATGCTTCGCCCCGACCCGAAAAGAACACCTTGCATCAATTCAGGCCAACGGCTGATCCCATTGGGTCCAAAGGGCCGAAGCAAAACAGCGATATCAGCCCACCGCGCCTCTACAGTAGCCACGTTCGCAATCTCATCTGCAAACACATCAAAACGGCGGATTTCATGAGGCGCTTCTAATTTATCAAGCTTGACCTTGAGGCTATGCTCAAGGCGATCTCCCTCCTTTCGCGCTTGCTTCATAATCTCAGCATAGAACTCGGCGCCACCATAACCCGTTTCGACAGGAGCGACCGTGTAGGGCAGAGTATTCAAGAAAAGGCCCGTAATATAGGCCTTAAAAAGCTTGGCAAGCATATAAGAATAAGCGATCCTCGTCTCATCATCCGGCGTCCCATCGAGATGAACGAGAATATCTTTGATCATATCGGTCCTCGCGACCTCTCCCGGGCCAATATTCTCGTCCTGCCCTTCCAATTTGTTTCATTCATCTTACGGATCCCGGGACGAGCGCCGAGCGTACCCCCTTCATGATATTGTTGGCCTCGGCAATGTAATCCGATATAGCGGCCTGGGCGAACGTCGTTTGTTTCTGAAGCGTCACCAGCATTGTTTGGCATCTGGCAAGCGCAGAGGGATGATTGGCTTGGACCTGCAATCGGCGACTTGCGAAGGACAACTTTTCGCTTGTCACGATAAGCGAGAGGTCGATTGTCGATCTCCATGCTTTTGTAAAAGCCTTTAATTCGTCAGAGTTCGGGCGATGTGAGACAATTTTCTGGGATGTCATAGCCTACCCTCGACGCGATTGGCGGTCAGGCATGATCGACAGGCCATCGTTCAAGACATTGACAAATATCAGTTTCTTCCACGCCACCGCCCTACAGATAGCGATACTCGCAAGACTTTTTCTGATCAAAATCATTTTCCTTTGGCTCTGAGAATGTCTATTCTTCCGCTTCCTCTTTAATAGAGGACACGAAGTAGTTAATCGCATGACGCGTCAATGAGGAAGCTTTTCTATAAGCGGGTCTGCCTATGAAGGCCTCTGTAATTCTTCCAAAGATAGGCGCAAAAGCAGATCGCTTATTGCCGATCACCTTTGCCTTAGTCGCAATATTTTTTGTCTTCGACACCCTGCTGCCGGCAGAATTAGCAGCCGGTTTCCTTTACATCCCCATTGTTCTCCTGAGCTTTTGGATCGAACAAAAACGTTCAATCCTCATCATTGCAGCGCTCACAACACTGCTCGCCGTCGTTGGGTATATCGCATCGCCGCCAAGCCCCGGCTATGGCGATTTCTTCACGATTCTGAATCGCGGCTTGGCAATTGCAATCATCTGGTGGGCCGCCCTTCTTGCCTTAGCCCACAGAGAGGCAAGGCGCGCTCTTGTAGCAAGCGAGCAGGATCTTCTGGATGCGCAGAGACTCGCCCGCCTCGGGCGCCTTGAGATCCGCGATAAAGCAGGCGCCACAGGCTTCCTCTCAAAAGAAACGTTGGATGTGCTGGGAATACCCAACGATGGCTATGCCATACCCTGGCAGGGCTTTCTGGATAATTATGTCCATGAGGACGACCGATCCCAGGTGAAGGCACTAGTCTCCAGAGCCTATCAGCACGGTCTCTCATTCGAATTTGAGTTTAGGATCGTTCAGTCGAATGGATCAATGCGCAAGATCAGATGCATCGGAGAACGGAGAAGCGAAAGCACCATACGCGTCGTAGCGACTCTCTTTGACATGACGGCTCTCAGATCCGCAGAGGAATTGGCCCTTCAAAAGGAGATGCGCCTCCGGTCCATTCTGGAGACTATACCCGAGGCCCTAGTGACGATCGGCGAGACAGGATGCATCGAATCCTTCAGTCGATCGGCGGAAGAACTTTTCGGCTATAAAGCTAGCGAGGTTTTAGGAGAAAATGTCAGAATGCTTATGCCCGCTCCTCGTAATGAGCAGCATGATCAGTATATTCAACGCGTCCTGACGACGCGCAATCCAAAGATTATCGGAATCGGCACGTTAGTCATGGGACTTCGCCGAGATGGCACAACCTTTCCCATGGATCTTGCTGTCGGCGAGGCAATGGTTGGAGGTCAACGCATCTTTACTTGCTTCATCCGCGATCTTACCAGCCGACAAAAGATCGAGCAGGAGTTGCGCCAATCCCAAAAGATGGAAGCTATCGGTCAACTGACCGGCGGTATCGCGCACGATTTCAATAATCTACTGACTGTAGCAATCGGCAACCTCGAAATGATCGAGGCCTCCCCCAACCTGGGAGCAGAGGATCGAGCGATCCTATCCGAAGTTCAGGATGCTGCTCAGCAAGGGGCCAACCTCACTGAGCGTCTATTAGCCTTTGGTCGTCGGCAACCACTCAACCCAATCTTGGTCGATATTGGTGAGCTCGTTTCCGATTTTTCACGCCTTTTACGCAGAACCCTTGGCGAAGCGATAGACATGCGATTGATAGTCAGCGGAGATAGATATTTCGCTTTCGTCGACAGTGTGCAATTCCAAAACGCCCTTCTCAACCTCGCTCTCAATGCCCGAGATGCCATGCCTCAAGGAGGGTCGCTCACGCTCGAAGTATCGTACGCTGAAATCGAAGAGGATTATGCTCAAATATATCCTGAAGCCAAAGCTGGTCGTTTTGTGCTTTTGAGCGTGACCGATACCGGTATCGGGATGTCACAGGAGGTGAAGCAGAAGGCTTTTGAACCTTTCTTCACGACGAAGCCAATCGGAACTGGAACCGGACTAGGCCTCTGCATGGTCTACGGTTTCATCAAACAGTCGGGTGGGCTGATTCATCTCTATAGCGAGACTGGAAAGGGCACGACAGTTCAAGTCTTCCTGCCTCTTGCGGAGAATGAGAAGCTGGAGGACGAAGTCGATCCGATTCTCACATCGCAGGACTTTCCCGCACGCGGCGAGACAATTCTCCTGACAGAAGACGATGCACAGGTTCGCCGTGTCACGGTCGCGCGCCTCAAAGCCCTAGGATATACCGTTGTTGAGGCCGCAAATGGGCTTGAGGCTTTAAAAATCCTGAAAGGGAACCAGCACATCGACCTACTCTTTACCGATATCGTGATGTCTGAAGGCATGACAGG
Source organism: Microvirga sp. 2TAF3 (assembly GCF_052114965.1). Taxonomy (NCBI): domain Bacteria; kingdom Pseudomonadati; phylum Pseudomonadota; class Alphaproteobacteria; order Hyphomicrobiales; family Methylobacteriaceae; genus Microvirga; species Microvirga sp. 2TAF3. The sequence goes on from NZ_JBFRFT010000007.1 coordinate 4,848, forward strand.
CGGCGAACTCGCACAGGTGGTTAGGCGGGCCTATCCAAAGATTCGCATTCTTCTGACTACAGGCTATACCGAGCCGGACATCATCAAGCAGGAAATCATCGGCGGATCATTGTGGCTGAAGAAGCCCTATACGGCGCTTGATCTAGCCCGCAAAACTCGAGAGGCTCTGGGCGACGGAGTACGGGCTTAAGGTTCGATATCCCCCGTAAAAACATAGCCTACATTACGGACGGACTTGATGAAGATCGGGTGTCGAGGATCGATCTCTATCTTCTTTCGCAATCGCGCCACTTGGGCATCAATTGTCCGATCAAGGGCATCATGGGCTCGCCCTCGCGTCAAGTTCATCAAGCGGTCACGGTGCAGGACACGCCCGGAATGACTAATCAAGATTTGAAGAAGCTCAAACTCGCCCGTCGTCAAAGCAACGTTCTGGCCAGTAGGTGTAGTCAATTGGCGGCGCTGAAGATCAAATTGCCACCCTTCGAAGCGAATGATTGGACGTTCCGCCTTTTCATGATCGCGCACCGCACGTGCTTGTTGAACGCGGCGCAGGACGCTGCGGATACGAGCGAGAACTTCGCGAAGGTGGAAGGGTTTCGCGACATAGTCATCGGCCCCAACTTCGAGGCCGACCACCCTGTCGACCATATCACTGCGTCCTGTAAGCATCACGATTCCGATGTGCGGGTAGTCCCTCCGAATATCGCGAGCAAGAACGAGGCCGTCCTCCCGCGGGAGAATGAGATCGAGAAGGATGAGATCTATGGCCTCTTTGGCGAGCACATCCTTCATGACATCGCCATTCTCAGCCAAGCTAACGCGAAATCCCTCCCCTGAGAGGTATCGGGCAAGCATAGTCCTAATCCTGGCGTCATCATCGACAACGAGAATATGCGACTCATTCGGCCCTGTAGCCATCACACAATCCGCTTAAAGGCTAAGCTTAGGTGCTATTACAAACCGTCATATAACGTATCTAAACATTACTGCCACAACACGAAGCTGCAAAGTTTATCAGCCAATGCATAGGGCTTTCCTTGCCCTTAAGGAGAGCTGATATGTCTTTCTCGGTCGCTACGACGGGCAGAATGGAATCCCTCGCGGAGCTTTTCACATCTCGGGCAACAGATTCATGCCACCCCGGACAAGCCATATTCTGGGAAGGAGATCCCGCTACAGGCACCTTCCGAATCCACGAAGGCGTGCTTCGCCTTTACAGAATTCTACCTGATGGATGCCGTGCGGTCACTGGATTCGCCTTTGCCGGAGATGTTCTTGGCATCGCTTTCCATGACAGATATTCCTATACTGCCGAGGCCGTAACCAATGTTCGATACTCTCGTTTTTCGCGCGAGCGTTTGCGAAAGCTCGCCTCCGAGTCCCCTGCCCTTCAGCACGAACTTTTCGAAGTGGTCGCAGATGAGCTAAGCGCTGCGCAAGAGCAAATGATTCTGCTCGGGCAGAAGAGTTCAGAGGAGCGCGTCGCCAGCTTCTTGCTGAAAAATGGCCTGAGAGTATATGGGAGCGATAAGAAAACGATTGACTTCGAACTGCCGATGACGCGCCTCGACATGGCTGATTATCTGGGCCTCACGATTGAAACTGTATGCCGCTCTCTAACGAAACTGAAACAAGCGAAGTTAGTATCCTTCCGGGGACGTCACCGGGTCACCTTGCATAAGTTGGCGGAATTGGCGCGCTTCGCCGGCGAGGAGGAGCTGGAAATTCTGAGGGACCCTGATCATCATGACCCTGTTGTGAGGTCTGAGCCGATGCCCTTACCATTCCAGAACGATAAGTCTGGCCGGATGCACCTTGTGATCTGACGTGTATCTCGATAGCGGCAAAGGCCTTCCTAAAGCAAAGCTGCAAGCAGTTGAAGGAAAGAAAGGAGGATGAGCTCAATCTAAATTCTGATTGTCAGGCGTGCCGTTTCTTGGATGAGTTATTCTGCAACGCATCGTTTTGCTCTCTGATTTAGTCTGGCAATGATATTGAAAGTTCAGCGAGAAATCCTCGCTCTTAAAGAACGGTCAGCGCCAAGACCTAGAGCAACAATCAGAGCTTTGTGTAGGGCCACTCTGTATCGTTTCTTACAAAAAGTGAGCTTTCTGCAACGTACTGCCTGTAGCAGCGCTCAGCGCTCTCAATGCTGTCGTGCCCCCCGCCGCTTGCACGGATAGGCTGCCCGCGGCAATGGCTGCGGCGAGAGAGGCACGATCGCTCTCCCCCTTCAACCAATGGTGAAGAAAGCCCGCATTGAATGCATCGCCCGCACCCGTCGTATCAACAACGCGGACCTGCGGAGCAGGGAGCGAGATATGTCCGCCGGCTCTGGCAAGAGTAGCCCCCGCAGATCCTCTCTTCAGGACCATAATTGGAAAATATTGGGATAAATATGCGAGCGCTTGGTCTATGTCGCTCGTGCGAGCGACGGCTTTCGCCTCTTCAACATTAGGCAAGAAAAGATCGATCCCGCGGCAGTTTTCGAGAAAACCGGGGTCGTGAATCAGCGTATCGTCCCAACTGGGGTCCAGTGAAATCGTCAGGCCTTTGGCCTTGGCCTGATCCACGAGTCCAGGGATTTCGGCCAACGTCGCATATTCTGCAATATGGATATGCCGGGCCTCTGGTGATGAAAGTGCGGCCTTGAGTGTTGCGGGGCGCCCATGTCCTGCGCGTCGAGATAGGAAAGCCCGATCCTGAGACTGGACGATGGCGACCGTCAACTGCGGGCCCGCATCAGCAGAGCGTTCGGCAAAAGCGAGTCCAACACCGCTCTCTACGAGTTCGCCTTCCATACCGAGCGACAAAGGGTCCGTACCCAAGCGCGTCACAAGTGACGCCGAACGCCCCAGGCTGACAAGATGGGCAGCCGTGATGAAGGCACCACCACCTGGAACTACGGCGACATTGTCCGCAAATAATTCACGACCAAGGACAGGAAGTCCGCCTAAGCCTGTGAAAACTAAATCGCAATAAGTGCGCCCGAGGCACAGAACATTATTTTTGTACTCGGGTGTGATCGTTACATCCGGCATAGGGCCCGTTCGGATTTAGCGTCAAACAAATAAAGGCTGCCAGGCGATGCATGAACCGAGATTTGCTCGCTCACTTTTGGGATCGTCTTGCCGGGTGCACTAGCAATAATGGACGTACCACCGACATCGAGATGAACCAGCGTCTCAGAGCCAAGGGGCTCGACAACAGCAACTTGACCCTTCAGGGTCAGTCCGCCCTCACCCGCCAGACCGACAACGAGATCGTGCGGACGGACGCCCACAAGAACGTCAGCTCCGATCATGCCCGCAGGGTTGGACGTTGCAAGGGATACAGTCGCGCCCACTCCCTTGAGTTCGGCGCTGTAGTGCCCAGCCCTTTCTGCAAGCCGGGCGGACAGGATATTCATGGTCGGACTTCCAATGAAACGCGCGGTGAAGACGTCGGCCGGATTATCGTAGAGCTCCATGGGCGTGCCGACCTGGAGAATACGCCCGTCTCGCATGACAACGATTCGGTCGGCCATGGTCATGGCTTCAACTTGGTCGTGCGTAACGAATACGATGGTAGTCCCAAGCCTCTGATGCAGCTTCTTGATCTCAAGACGCATCTGAGTGCGTAGCTGTGCATCCAGATTCGAGAGAGGCTCATCGAACAGAAAGGCCGCCGGATTGCGCACCATGGCACGGCCGATGGCAACACGCTGACGCTGCCCACCCGACAACTGCGATGGGCGCCGGTCAAGTAGGCTTTCAAGTCCGAGGATCCGCGCCGTTTCTGCGATCCGCTTCTTTTTCTCAACCTCCGGAAGTTTCGAGGTATAGAGCCCGAAGCCAATATTTTGCGCCACACTCATATGCGGATAAATGGCGTAATTTTGGAACACCATGGCGATGTTCCTGTCTTTGGGCTCGGCCTCATTGACCACGCGACCATCGATCTTGATCGTGCCTCCGGAAATATCTTCCAACCCCGCGATCATACGCAGCGTCGTCGATTTGCCGCAGCCCGATGGGCCGACGAGCACGACGAACTCACCGTCGCTGACATGCAGATCAATGCCGTGAACGACAGTGGCCTTGCCATATTGTTTAACGAGGCCGTCAAGGGCAATGGTTGCCATCAGGCTTCTCCCAGAAGCGAACGGAATTTCGAGTCGAGTTCGGACGATGCAGTTACTTCTCGCGCAGCCGTGGCACGCGCTTGATCCGTCAAAGCGTCAAGCTGATCGCGATACCCTTGAAGGGCTTCGCTCAATACTTGCGGCGCAGGTCCGCCAAAACGATTTCGAACTGCGATGAAATGCTCAGGCGCAACCATTTCGACAAAGGTCGCTTCATCAATGCTCGTCTGCCTGCCTGTCGCGTAAGCGAAGGCCTTCAGGAAAGTCGCATAGCCATCTTTGGCGAGGTCACCCTGCACGGCGACGACTGCTCGCGCAACGGCTGCTGCAATCTCATGCGCCTCGCGGAAGGAAAGTCCTTCGCGACGGACAAGGCTGTCGGCAAGCTCCGTGACAGTAATGCAGCTTCGCCGGATATTCTCCCTCACTCGGGTGTCATCGATGCGGATTTCCGACATCAAGGCGGCGAGGAGGTCGAGAACGCGACCTGCGGAGACAAAGGCCTCGTAGCCCATGGCTTGGGTCTCGCCTTCGCTGTCGTTCATGTCTGTGAATGGCGTATTATGCATGATGTCAAGCATCGCCCGCGCACGGCCGAAAGTCTGCGATGCCAGATGGCGCAAATGCTCGATGGGAACTGGATTCCGCTTTTGCGGCATGATTGAAGAGATCTGCACGAAAGCATTCGGCACGTAGATCTGGCCGACCTCGAAACTCGTCCAGAATTGCAGATCCTGGATTGGACGCCCGAGATGCAGGAACATGAGTTCGATGGCGCCATAGGTCGCTGTGACGTAATCAACCGCCGCGATGCAACTATAGGAATTCTGCAACGGTGCCGAAAAGCCTAGCAGCGCCGCCATGCGTTCCCGGTTGATGGGAAAACCGGAGGTGGTGATCGCCGCCGCTCCCATGGGAGAGCGATCGACGATCTCACGGGCCTGAACAAGGCGCTCGATATCCCGCAGCAGAACCTCGATCATCGCGCCAAGATAATGACCGAATGTCGTGGGTTGGGCCGGCTGGCCGTGCGTATAGGCAACAATCAGCGTCGCCTTCTCACGGGCCGCGACCTTGATTAGCGTATCGGCAAGATGGCGGACCTTTATGAGCAGGGTATCGATGCGCTCCTTCAGGCCGAGTTTGAACAGCGTATGATCGATATCGTTGCGGGACCGCGCCGTATGAAGGCGCCCAGCGATATCGGGGCCGAGCCTGCGCTTTAATTCCTTCTCAATGAGAAAGAAAAAGTCTTCGACCTCACCGGTATAGGTGAGTTCCGAAACGTCTATCTCCACATCAATCGCTTCCAACGCTCGAGCGATAGCTCCAGCCTGCTTGCGATCGAGAATCCCGCTCTCGGTGAGCATGACCAAATGCGCGCGATCGATACGGCGAAAGCCGTCCACGTGATGCGCCTTTGCTCCATCGAAGAGAGGTCGCAGCACCGTCTCCTTGTAGACGGGATCTGGGAAGACGCTTTTATCGTCGAGACGAGGGTCATTGACTTTGGACATGATCAACCCTTGAGGCCCGCGAGCATGACTCCACGAACGATATAGCGCTGGAGGAGAAGGAAGACGAACAATGTCGGGATCGTCGCAAGACTCGCACCCGTCATAATCATTTCCCACTGGATCGCCTGCTCTACCGCGAAGCTGGAGAGTCCAACCGGCAACGTGTAAAGCTCGCGGCTGTTGGTAACGATGAGAGGCCAGAAAAAGGCAGTCCAGTTGCCGAGAAAGGTGAAGATCGCCAGCGCCGACAAAGCAGGCGTGACGAGAGGCATTGCCACGCGCCACCAGATCGTGAACTCGTTCAAGCCATCGACACGCGCTGCCTCCAGAAACTCATCCGGCACGGTTTCGAAAAACTGCTTCATCAGGAAAGTGCCGAACGCCGTCATCATGCCGGGGAACATGATGCCCCAATAGGAGTCGATCCAGCCGAAATTGCTCGCCATGAGGTACCATGGAATGACGAGCATCTCGGTCGGGATCATCAGCGTCGACAAGATGGCGATGAAGACGAGGTAGCGGCCCCGAAAGTGAAACTTCGCCAACGTATAACCGACAAGCGAGTCAAAAAAGACATTTGACAGGGTCACACAAACAGCGACCACAAGCGAGTTCATGAACCAGCGCAGAAAACGTCCATCCGAGAGGACAGCCTTATAGTTGTCGAGAGATGGCGATTCCGGAATGAGACGCAGGTCATAGACCTGCGAAGCGTCCTTCAACGAGGTCGACAACATGAAGAGGATCGGGGCCACCATGACGACGCCACCGAGGAAGAGCAGCGTCCAAGCAATGATGCGTCCCGGGCGAGCGGGTAGGCTCTGCCCCACACTCCGCGATGGAAGAGTAGCTGTCGTCATCGTCAGCGGTCCTTGAGCAAGCGAAGCTGAATAAGCGAGACGACGAGCAGGATCAGGAACAGGACTACTGTCTGCGCGGCCGCATAACCCATCTCCAGCGATTTGAAGGCTGTCTGATAGATCATCAACACGATTGGCTTCGTTGTATTGAGTGGCCCACCAGGGTCGTTGAAGGTCATATTATAGACCTGGTCAAAGATCCTTAAGAACCCAATGGACGAGAAGACCACGAGGAAGACGATCGTGGGTTTCAGAAGCGGAATGGTAATCTTCCGCAGGATCGCGAATTCCGACAATCCATCGATGCGTGCCGCCTCGTAATAGGACGACGGAATGGCCCTTAGGCCAGCCATGAAAATGATGACCTGAAAACCAAGCCCTGCCCACACGGCGGGAGCCAGGATTGCAGGCAGCGCTTGCGCTGTAGAGCGCAGGAACGGCTGTTGCGGCAGGCCCAGCCATGTGAACAGGCCGTTGATCACGCCGATAGGAATCGGCTGATAGAACCATCGCCAAACCCAGGCCATAGCGGCCGCGGTCGTCAGAAAAGGCAAGAAGTAAAGCGCACGGATGAAGCCATGCATGAACGTGACGCGGTCGAGATAATAAGCAACCACGAAGGAAATCAGCAGGCTAATCGGCGTGCCTATGACGAGATAGGCAGCCGTGTTGCGGAAGACCTGCCAGAACAGCGGATCTTGCGCAAGGCGAATATAGTTAGCGAGGCCGACAAACGATGCCGGCCTCAGCAGGTTCCAGTCCGTAAAGGACAGCGCAAACGCTTCGAGCGTGGGCCAGAAGCGAATGACACTATAGAAGACGATCGGCACCGCCAGGAAAGACCAAGCCCAGAGCACCCGTTTGTGGCGGAGACTCAACCCATCCCAGGCGCGACTGGATCTCACAGACGATGCCGTCACCATCACATCCTCACTTCGCGGCGCGATCGATGATCGCCTGCTCCGCCTTCGCCGCCTCGGCGAGTGACGCCTTCGGATCCTGATTTTGGATCAGAACGCGATTGACCATGTCGATGGCGACCTGACGCTGAGCGGCCTCGTCCACAAAAAGAGTGGTGTGCGCATATTCAAGGCCTTTGAGGAAGGGACCGTAGATTGGGTGAGCCAGGTTGGCCTGCGTCAAGGCAGCCGAACGCCGGGCTGGGAGTTCACCGACCGTCTGCATCCACAGCTCCATCGCCTCAGGCGAGCTGACATAGGTCAGGAACTTCTTCGCCGCCTCGAGCTTTTCGCCCGTTACCCTGCTGGTGATGGCATTGGCGAAATAGCTCGCGTAGTTGCTGCGCACGCCGTTCGCTGCGGGGAGCTCCGTCACGCCCCACTCGAACGTTTTGATCGAAGAAAACGCACCAAGGCGGAACGTGCCGTCGATCGTCATCGCGGCCAGACCACCTTTGAAGGCGGCCTGCGCCTCATCCATGAAGCCGACCTGACCGACCTTTTGCTTCTTCTGGAGGTCCACATAGAATTGCAGTGCCTTCAGGCCGGCTTCATCGTCATACGCAACCTTGCGGTCGTTGTTGGTGTAGGGAACACCACCGTTCTGACGGATAAGAACCTCGCGCCACCATTGATGATCCTGGCCGGCCATATCCATGGCAAAGCCTTCGGAGAGAATGTTGCCGGCAGCATCACGCTTCACGGTCTTTTCAGCGGCGGCAACGAATTCTTCGATTGTCTGCGGCGGCTTGTTCGGATCGAGTCCGGCGGCCTGGAATGCCTTCTTGTTATAGAACAACGCGAGGGAACGAACCGCCGTCGGCAGGCCGTAATATTCGCCGTTGCGCTTCATGGCGGTGACGATCGGGAAGAATTCTGCCTCGATCTTTTCATGCGGAAACGCATCTTTAGGCAGAGGCTGGATGAGCTTGCCTGCCAGGAAGCCGTCAACCCACCCGTAGAAGAGTTGCACCACATCCGGACCCTGGCCGGCGGTAACGGCCGCGGCAACCTTGGTCTGATACTCCGCATAAGGGAAGGTCGTGTGCTTCACCTTGATATCAGGATTGGCCGCCTGGAATTTCTGGATCAGCTGATCCATGGCCTTGACGCGAGTGTCGAAGACATACTGCCAATATTCGATCTCGACGGCGCTTGCGGCGTTAGCAGCCAGGAAGCTGAAGCCGAAGGCAAGACCAGCGATCATTTTTCGTAAGCGCATGAACGACCCTCCATTTTGCCAGCCGATTGGTTTTTCCCGGCTTGGCGAAAGTTCCCATTGTCCAGAGCGCGACCGAACCCGCTCATCGAAACAAGCTCGCTTGGCGAAAGGATGCTGTCAATAAAATAATTCACTTGAGTTATTCGCAGGTCCTGGGCATCGTCTGGGCGGGAGATAGATTTCAGATGCCGCGACAGAAGCCCTTGCCGCCATCGAAAGTTGCAATCGGCAATAATCCCGAGCGCAACCGCATGCATAATCGCCGAGTTGTGCTGGATGCCGTGCGCCTGCATGGGCCTCTCGGTAGGACGGCTATCGCGCGCTTGGCACACCTGACGCCGCAAGCTGTTTCCAACATCGTCGGCGAACTTCTCGCGGAAGGGCTCCTGCTTGAACGCGGAAGGCTGCGTTCAGGGCGTGGCCTTCCGCCGATTCAAGTCGCGGTCAATCCCGATGGCGGCATGACTGTCGGCATTGAGATCGCAGCCGACCACCTCGTTACGGTTCTCGTCGACCTTACCGGCCGCGTCCGCACCCATCAAACGATTCCCCTAGAGGATACACATCCGGATCACATCATTCCTCTCCTTAAAGTAGAGATCGACAAAGTCTGCAATTCTGTTCCCGGCTCATCCGAAAGATTGCTCGGGATCGGTGTCGTGATGCCGGGGCCGTTTGAGATCGACGGAATGAGCTCGGTGGGGCCGACAACGCTGCCCGGATGGTCGGGCCTGGATGCGTCGGCATTGCTGAGCGCAGCGACAGGCAAGCCCATTCTGGTCGAGAATGACGCGACAGCTGCCGCTGTCGGCGAGCGCCTGCATGGCGTTGCAAGAAACCTCAAGAATTTCTGCCTCGTCTATTTCGGCGCGGGTCTTGGCCTTGGCATCGTCACCGACGGACGTCCTTTGCGCGGCGCCTTCGGCAATGCCGGTGAGATCGGTCACTTCATCGTCACGCCGGGCGGCAAGCCATGCGCCTGCGGCAATCGCGGCTGTCTCGAGCGCTACGCCTCCCTCCATACTCTTAAGGAGCGCATGGCGGCGGAAGGGATTGTCTATCAGAGTCCAACAGATCTCGAGACGCTTCATGCAGCGCAACATCCAATCCTGCGCGAATGGATCAACGAGGCAGCCGCCCATCTGTCTCCCGTCGTCGGGATGCTCGAAAATCTTCTCGATCCTGAGAGTGTCATCTTCGGCGGCGCTTTGCCGGATGCACTTCTCAGTGACTTGATCAAGGCTCTGAACCCGCTGCCTCTATCTGTCGCGAGCCGTCGCCAGCGGATGGTGCCGCGCGTTATCCAGGGAACGACCGGCCTTCTGACCGCAGCGCTAGGCGCCGCCGCCCTGCCGCTTCTCGAAACCATGACGCCAAAGCTCGATACGGCTCCCGCCAAAGCGAGTGGATGATAACCCATACACGAGAGGATGTTTGCATGTTGCGACACCATGAGCGCATCGCAAGAGAGATAGCCGATCCAGCTCTTGTGCGGCTTCATCGCAAGCTCGAAAGGTTATCATCCGTTCTCACCGTTATGAACACCGGTGCCCATCCGGATGATGAAGCAAACGGCATGCTTGCCGCCCTGCGCTTCGGTCTCGGCATGCGCGTCATCGTTGCCTGCTCGACGCGCGGCGAAGGAGGCCAGAATGCCGTCGGGCCCGAGCGCGGAGCAGCGCTCGGCGTGCTCCGTACTCGAGAGATGGAAGTTGCCGCAAAAATTCTCGATGCAGATGTCGTCTGGCTTGGGCATGGGCCGGAAGACCCGGTACACGATTTCGGCTTCTCGAAGAACGGAGACGACACGCTTGCTCGTTGGGGCGAAGATCGCATCGTCGAGCGCTTGGTGCGCGCCTATCGGCAAGAGCGCCCGGATATCGTCATTCCAACTTTCCTCGATGTGCCCGGCCAGCATGGCCATCACCAGGCCATGACGAGAGCTGCGAGAATTGCGGTTGAACGCGCAGCTGATCCTCATGCCTATCCTCAACACCTCGCCGAAGGCTTGAAGCCATGGCGCGTTGCCAAGTTCTACCTTCCCGCCTGGTCCGGCGGCGGAGCAACTTATGACGACGAAGTTCCTCCTCCGGAGCCGACGCTCGTCATTCGGGCTTCAGGCGACGACCTTGCAACCGGTACGCCGTTCGCCAGAATCGGCGAATGGTCGCGCGCTGCTCATCTTTCTCAAGGCATGGGGATCTGGTTGGACAATCCCAAGCGGGTCTGGCCGCTCCACCTTCTCACGAAGGCTAATGGCCCGGCAAAGCATGAAGACGACATCCTCGACGGACTGGATGCGACCATTGGTGCATTGGCGTCATCGGAGGGGCTCTCTCCGAAGGCCTCGGATCTGCTCATCTCGGCACAGCACGACATCAAGCGGGCGCAATCAGCCTTTCCTGATCCGCAAAGTATTCTGGATGCCGCACTTGCGGCCGCTCGCGCTATTAGCGGTGCTCTCGCGGAATGTTCCGGCGCGGTTCGCGATGCGATCGAGCATCGCCTGACACACAAACTTCGTGAACTCGATGCCGTTATACTCGAAGTGCGGGGCGTCCAGGTGCGTGCGTGGACAGAACCAGCTGTCGCGGCTCCTGGCGAAAGGGCCGTGCTGCATGTCACTGTCGATAACTTGGATGGAGACATTGCTATCGAGCCCGTCCTTTCATCCAAGATATCTGTCTCCGGCAGAACGATATCCGGAAACCTTGTCCGTTTTGAACTCGATGTCGCGGAGGACGCTTACTTTACGGCTCCTTATCCGCCACGATACAGCTCCGCCGGCGGAAACGGCGAAGTTGCGATTGCCGTCGAAGCAGAGATGAAGGGGCAAAAAATTCGCGCCTTGGTCGATCTGGAAGAGCCACTTCGTATCGCCCCCCAACATTCCGTTTCCATCGATCCTGAAGTTTTCGTAATCGGCGTGGATAACGCCGACAGCACCTTAAGCGCCAAGGTCAGCATTGAAGGAAGCATGGCTCAAGATCTGGTGACATTTGGGACTGCTCCTCCCGGTTGGGTAGTCACGTACGATGGCAACCATGTCAACATCGAGCCGCCGAGCAATTGCGCACCCGGTCTTTATCGGATCGAGCCGAGCATCAACGAACTTCCGGCATATCGATCGACCCTGATTGCGTATCCTCACATTGGTCGAACTGCGTATCTCAGCCGTGAAGTCTTGAGTATCCTTGCCCTCGACTTGAAGCGTCCCCTTGAGGTGCGCATCGGTTATGTGGGCAGTGGAAACGACCGGGTCGGGCTTTGGCTTGCACGGCTCGGCTTTCCTGTCACGGAGTTGGATACAGAAGCTCTTCGCGGGGATCTGTCTCGCTTCACGACGATCGTCGTTGGCATCTTTGCCTTCGGCAGGCGGCAGGATCTCGCAAGCGCGACCCCGAACCTTCACCGCTTCGTCGATAAAGGCGGACATCTGGTGACACTTTACCATAAGCCGTCGGACGGTTGGGATCCAGCAACGACACCGCCAAGACACATCGAAATCGGTTCTCCATCCGTGCGCTGGCGCGTTACAAACCCGAACGCGCCTGTTGCCATTCTGGATCCGGACCATTCCATCCTTGCCGGTCCCAATAGGATTGGCCTGGAAGACTGGGCGGGATGGGACAAGGAACGCGGAATCTACTTCGCCTCGCGATGGGACGATGCTTATGTGCCGCTTATTGGCATAAGCGATCCGGGCGAAGCTTCTCTTTCAGGTGGATTGCTTTCAGGCAAGATCGGCCAAGGTCGGCATACCCATGTCAGTCTCGTGCTGCACCATCAGCTCGACAAGCTCGTACCAGGCGCGTTTCGCCTTCTCGCCAATCTCGTCCAACCTGCATAGGACTGATACCGGAAACGGAGGGAAGGTAACTCTTTCCCTCCATGATCTGTCATGAGACTCAGAGTGCGATCTGGAACTTTGGAGCGTCACTCAACCGCTCTCTCGCAATCACGAGACCGATCTGCATTAATCTAGGCGGCAACTGGGGATACCAGCCTTCCCTCCTGAACGGCGAAACATGCGACACCTCCGATCAAAGGAGGAATCTCCTTTCGACAGCGATCAGTTGCGAAGGGACACCGGGGATTAAAAGTGCATCCGGTCGGCGGCGTGATAGGATTTGGAATTTCGCCACTGACCGGGACCCTCTGCCGGCCAGTCATGCCCATATCGGGCACCGCATCCAGAAGCATGTGCGTATAGGGATGCTTCGGATTGGAAAAGAGCTCACGTCCGCCCGAAATCTCCACGATACGCCCGAGATACATGACGCCGATACGGGTCGCCATATGTCGCACTACGGCGAGATTGTGGCTGATGAAGAGGTAAGTCAGTCCGAATTGATCCTGCAGGTCGCGCATCAGATTGAGAATCTGCGCCTGCACGGAAACATCGAGTGCGGATGTTGGCTCATCACAGACAATGAACTCGGCATTGGAGGCAAGAGCACGGGCAATCGCGATCCGTTGACGCTGGCCGCCTGAAAATTCGTGCGGGAACTTGACTCCATCGGCGGGATGCAAGCCCACTAATGACAGAAGCTCGCCGACGCGCGCGCGAACACCGCTCTCGTCGTCAATGAGCCTGAAGGCGCGGACAGGTTCCGCCACGATATCCATTACTCGCCAACGTGGATTGAGACTGGCATAGGGGTCCTGAAAGATCATCTGGATGCGCCGCCGCAACCGCTGACGTTCGCCGGACGCCGCACGGCCTACCATCGGCACGCCGTCGATCGTCACACTCCCCTCACTTGGGGGAAGGAGGCCGACGACCATGCGCGCGACCGTCGATTTTCCAGAACCCGATTCCCCTACCAAAGCGAAGGTTTCGCCTTTGGCGATATCGAACGAAACACCGTCGACGGCCTTCAGGATTTGCTTCTCACCCCCCTCGAGGACACGGTTGAGCCAAGGCTTTGAGACATCGAAGACGCGACGAAGGTTCTTGATCTCGGCGTAAGGTTTTTCTGTCACGCAACAACCTCAGCTTTAGCGGGAGCCTGATCGTAGAGGTGGCAGGCGACGGGATGAATGTCGCGCGCAATTGCCTCCGGACGTTCCACGCGGCACCTATCGAACGCGAAGGAGCAACGCGGAGTGAAGGAGCACCCGGAAGGGATGGCGGAAAGCCGGGGCATGGCACCCGGAATCTGCTCGAGTCTATTCGTATCACTCTGGAGCGAAGGTATGGCGCCCATCAGGCCCCTCGCATAAGGATGAAGTGGATGCTGCACCACTTCCTGCACCGGGCCGATCTCTACGATGCGCCCCGCATACATGACTGCAACCCGGTCCGCTGTCTCAGCGATGACACCCATGTCGTGCGTAACAAGCATGATGGCCGTGCCATGCTCGCGCCCGAGACGCTTCAATAGAGATATGATCTGCGCCTGAACCGAAACGTCGAGTGCCGTCGTCGGTTCGTCCGCGATGATGAGTTCAGGCTCTGCGCAAAGGGCGAGTGCGATGACGACACGCTGACGCATCCCGCCGGAAAACTCATGCGGATAGCTGTCGACCCGTCGCTCTGGTGCAGGGATGCCAACCTCAGCCAAAAGATCGATGGCGCGCTTGCGAGCCCCCGATGCCGTCAAGCTCGTATGGGTACGGATCGTCTCGACTAGCTGCTCACCGATGCGATAAAGGGGGTTGAGGCTCGTCAACGGATCCTGAAAGATCATGCCGATCCGCTTGCCGCGGATCCTGCGCATTTCCTGGGGTGGAAGATTGTCGATACGCTGCCCCGAGAGCAGGATTTCCCCACCGGCGAGGCGGCCGGGAGGATCGATAAGGCCAATCACGGCAGAGCCCGTCACCGACTTTCCGGCACCGGATTCACCAACCACGCCGAGAACTTCACCTCGTGCAATATCGAAGGAGATGCCATCGATCGCCTTGAGATTGCCGCGTCTGGTGACAAACTCGACCTTGAGATCGCGGACGGAGAGAACGGGTCGGATCATGTTTTTCTCTCCCTTCATCGCAGTTTCGGATTGAGCGCATCGCGCAACCAATCCCCCAACAGGTTGATGGCCAACACCAGCACGGCAAGGGAAAACCCGGGAAAAGCGACAATCCACCATTCACCGGAAAACAGGTAATTGTTGCCGATCCGGATCAGCGTTCCAAGCGAGGGCATCGTCTCGGGCATGCCTGTTCCTAGGAAGGACAGAGTCGCTTCGGTGATAATCGCCAGGGCAAGGTTGATGGTCGCAATGACGAGAACGGGCCCTGTCACATTCGGCAGAATGTGCTTGAGCATGATGACAGGCGCCGGCAGGCCGATGAGCTTTGCCGCTGCGATATAATCCTTGTTCTTTTCGACCAGAACCGAGCCCCGAACGGTGCGGGCATACTGCACCCAAAAACTCAGTCCGATGGAAAAGACGAGAACGGAAAGAATGGTGGCTGCATCGAGACCGCTGCCCAGAATGGATTTCACGACACCATCGACAAGAAGCGCAATCAGGATGGCCGGGAAGGTGAGCTGCACATCGGCGATACGCATGATGATGGTGTCGATTACGCCACCAAAATATCCGGCCACAAGACCGAGCGTGATGCCGAGTGCCGCCGAGAAGGCGACTCCGAGAAAACCGACGAGAAGCGAGACCCGCAAACCGTAGAGAATGGCAGAGAAGATATCCCGCCCTTGTTCGTCCGTGCCAAGGACGAAGGGGACTTGCCCTTCGGCCTCCCAGAGAGGAGGCAGACGGCTGTTCAGTAATTCGAGCTGCGCGGGATCAAAAGGGTTCTGCGGCGAGAGGACGCCTGCCAGGATCGCAGCAATCAGGAAGATGGCGGTCAGCAAGGCAGCCACCATGGTCAATTTTGAGCGCTTGAAACTGGCCCAGATATCACTATCGAAAAACCGCTCCGCCCAAGAAACATATTCGGTCTTTACGGCGGAAGACACTTGCGAGGAATCCGTCACGTGCATCTCCCTCAAGCCGGCTGTCGGATGGTCGCGCGCAGGCGCGGGTCGACCACGGTATAGAGAATATCAACGGCGAGATTGATGATCACGAAGATCAACGCCACAAGCATGAGATAGGCCGCCATGATCGGAATATCGACATTTTGCACGGCCTGCACGAACAGAAGCCCCATTCCCGGCCATTGGAAAACGGTTTCCGTAATGATCGAGAAGGCGATCACGGAGCCGAGCTGAAGGCCTACGATGGTGATGACGGGGATAAGAGTGTTCTTGAGCGCATGTCCGAAGTGGATGGCGCGTGTCGTCAATCCACGTGCGCGGGCGAACTTGATGTAGTCGGTCCGTAGCACCTCCAGCATCTCCGCGCGCACGATGCGCATGATCAGGGTCATCTGGAACAGGCCGAGTGTGATGGAAGGCATGATCAGGGCCATCAGGCCCGACCCTGTTAGAAACCCGGTTGACCACCAGCCGATGCGAACGGTATCTCCACGCCCATAGGAGGGCAGCCATCCTAACGTCACAGCAAAGAGGTAGATCAGCAAAATGCCGATCAAAAATGTCGGCAGAGAAATCCCGATGAGGGAAATGGTTTGAAAGAGCTTGGCGAGCATGCTTTCCCGCCTCAGGCCTGAATAGACCCCCATCAGGATTCCAAACACGATGGCGAAAACGGTCGCGCAGAAAGCCAGCTCGAGAGTCGCAGGCATGCGCTCAGCAAGGAGATCCGAAACAGGCTGGCGAAACTGATAGGAAACGCCGAAATCCCCTTGAGCGGCGCGCACGAGGTAACGGGCGAACTGAAGGGGGACCGGATCATTGAGGCCAAGCGAACGGCGCACTTCCTCGCGCTGCGCGGCAGGCGTGTCAAGCGACACGATCTGGTTCACCGGGTCTCCGGCAAAACGAAACATCGAAAAAGCGATGATTCCGACGGCTAACAAGACACCAAGGGCCTGAAAAGCGCGACGAATAATAAAAGCAAGCATAAAGCGAACCCATGATCCAGCTATGCCACGTGGCAGGACATGTCCCGTTCAGGCACATTCGAGGAGGGCATCCCGGATACCGCTGACGCGGTATCCGGGAGCTTGCGGATCAGACGGCGTTACTCTTTCTGCGCCCAATAGAGCAGTACCGAGTTATCGGCACGCTGGCTGAGCTTGACCTTCTTCGATACGCCCCAGGCCAGCGACTGCTGATGCAAGGGAATGTAGCCATATTCGCTGGCCGTGAGCTGGAAAGCTTCCTTGATCAACTGATCGCGCTTGGCCTTGTCGTTCTCGACGAGAATCTTGTCCGTCAACTCGTCATGCTTCTTGTTGCAGTAATTGCCGAGATTCGACTCGCCACGCGACGAGCTCGGATTGTCGCGGCAACCTTCAATGTCGAACAACACATTGTGGCTGTCGAAAGTGCCCGGGGTCCAGCCGAGAAGGTAGAATGACGTCTGATAGTTCCCGGACTTCAACACCTTGGCGAAATACTGCGCCTTGGGCTGCGCCATGAGGTTGATCTTCACCCCGACGCGAGCCAGCATGCCGACGACGGCTTGGCAGATCGCCTCGTCATTGACGTAACGATCGTTCGGGCAATCCATGCCGACCTCGAAGCCGTTTGGATATCCGGCCTCTGCCAGAAGCTTCTTGGCGCCGTCCGGATCATATTTCGGACGCTGGAAGTCCTTGGAGAACGTGAAGAGCTCCGGCGCGATCATGAGCGCCGATGGCGTAGAAAGTCCCCGCATGACCCGCGACTTGATTGTCTCGATGTCGATTGCCTTGAAGAAGGCTTCACGAACCTTGGCATCCTTGAATGGGTTCTTGCCCTTCACGTTGGAGAACAACAATTCGTCTCGGGTCTGATCGAAGCCCAGAAAGATGGTACGCAACTCCGGCCCCGTGAGGACCTGGGCATTCGCGCTGCTGTTGACACGCTGGATATCCTGCAACGGAACCGGTTCGATGACATCCACCTCGCCCGACAGGAGAGCCGCAACGCGGGTCGCATCCGACTTGATTGGGGTGAAGACGATTTCATCGAGATTGTGCTCGGCTTTGCCCCACCAATCCGTGTTCTTCTTGAACACCGTTTTGACGCCGGGCTGGTGGCTCTCGATCTTGAACGGGCCCGTGCCGTTTGCATTAAGCGCAGAATAGCTCGGCGAAGTCGCGGCGGCCGGTGTCGGCCCGGCGGTGTTGTTCGCCTCGGCCCATTCCTTATCCATGATGTACCAGGTATCCCACTGGTAGTTCAGGATCGGGTTCGGCGTCTTGAGCTTCACATCGACCGTGTAATCGTCGACTTTCACGAACTCGGCATCGGTCGGCACACGGGTCTGGAAATTGGACCCCTCGGCCCTGACACGCTTGGCGGAGAAGACCACATCGTCGGCGGTGAAGGGATTGCCGTTGTGGAACTTGACTCCCTTGCGCAGGAAGAACCGCCAGGTCAGACCGTCGCTGCTCACTTCCCATTTTTCGGCAAGCCCCGGCTGGACCGCAAGATCCTTGCCGCGCTTCGTCAGACCCTCATAGATATGACCAAGATGAGCGTTCGTGGTCGTTTCGTTGAGGGTGTAGGGATCGAGCGACTTGAGGTCGCCCTGGTTGGCATAACGGAGGGTCACAGCCATCGCCGGCAAGGCCGTGCCGACAAGGAAGGCTGCGGCCGCGGCCGCAAGAACTTTGGTTCGGATGGTCATCTTTCGTTGTTCTCCACTGGAAGTCCCGCGTCGTTGCGCGATGTTTTTCTAGCCGGAAGCCCCGCTTTTCACGGTTATTGCCTCCTCGGGCGCCGAGGTTAGACAGGGAATGGCCTCATGGTCTAGCCCTATATTTTAGCTGCACGGCCGCTCGATCAGGCGGCAAGGTCGGCGATGAGGCGACGCAGGAGGCGCTCTCCGGCCTCGAATTCACTCACTTCGATATACTCGTCAGGTTGGTGCGCCTGGGCGATGTCGCCCGGCCCGCAGACCACGGTCGACCAGCCGTTTTTCTGGAAAAGCCCGGCTTCCGTCCCATAGGCGACCACATGCGTTCCATTATCGCCGGTCAGCCGCCGCATGAGACGTTCCGCCGATCCGTCCTCCTCCGGACGCAAGCCCGGAACGTCGGAGACCAGCTCCACAACGATCCCGGTCTCGGGAAGGACCGCTTTCATGCGCGGCTCGATTACCTCGGCGATGTAGGCCTTGTACTGCTCCAGATAATCCATTGGACTTTCCGTCGGAATCGCTCGGACATCCGTGTAGAACCACGCCGATGACGCAACAATGTTCGCCGCATTACCACCTTCCATCATGCCGCAATGGAGCGTGGTATAGGGTGGCTCAAAGGGATTATTGAGATCGGCTGCCCGCCGATTTTTTTCCATCGCGTCCTCCAGCCATACGACGAGACGGGCGGCGTTCATGACGGCGCTGACGCCTTTATCGATGCGGCTGGAATGGACGGCATATCCCTTCACATGGGTGCGCAGCTGAACGGATGCCTTGTGGCCCGTCACAACGGCATGGCGCGTCGGTTCGCCGACAACCACCGCTGCAGGCGTCGGGATCGTCTCCGCCATGGCGCGTACCATCGATGGGGCGCCCCGGCAGGCCAGCTCCTCGTCGTAGGACAATGCGATATGAATCGGGCGCTTCAAACCCGCCTGCACCATCTCAGGAACGAGGGCAAGAGCGAGCGCATCGAACCCCTTCATATCCGTCGTCCCGCGCCCGTAGAGGCGGCCACCCCGCTCTGTCAGGGTCCAAGGATCGCTCGTCCAGGCTTGCCCTTCGACGGGAACCACATCGGTATGCCCTGAGAGTACGACGCCACCCTCCACACGCGGCCCGATGGTTGCGTAGAGATTGGCCTTGTCGCCTTCGGGACTGTGCACGAGATGACTTTCAATCCCATGGCTTTTCAGCCAATCTCGGGAAAAATGAATGATGTCGAGATTACTGACGGTCGAAACGCTCGGGAAGGCGACCAGGCGCGCAAGCATTTCGCGAGAGGACAGGGACATCGAGCAGGCTCCTTCAATCTGAGCCAGCATCCAGCCCCGCACGGCAAGAGGTCAAGCAGCAATTGGATGCGCGCAAAGTCCATTGGATCAATTGACGGAAGCCTCCTCATCCCGGCATGATCGGGCAATTCCCCGATTCAAATCATGACATTCGATACAATTCTCACCCCCCATGCCCTGCGCCCTCTTGGGCCCTACTCCCAGGCCACGAAGGCTGGCGGCCTGGTTTTCGTCGCGGGTCAATTGCCCCTCGACAGGAACGGCGCCCTGGTCGGAAAGGGTGATATCAAGGCTCAGACCCAAGCCGTTCTTGCTAATATAGCGGCTGTTCTGGATGCGGCGGGGAGCTCTCTCGACAAGGTCGTGAAGACCACCGTTTTCCTCACGAATCTCGATCATTTCACCGCCATGAACGAGGTCTATGCCTCTACTTTTGCCCCCCCCTTTCCAGCGCGCTCAACCGTCGAGATCGGGCGGCTGCCGAACGATATGCTGATCGAGATCGAGTGCATCGCGCTCGCCTGACAAGGACTCTTCCATGACTTCTTTCGATGTGACACTCGCCGATATCGAGGCTGCTCAACGCCGCATTGCGGGACGCATAAGGCGAACACCGGCCTTCGGGAGCCCGGACATATCTGCCCGCCTTGGCCGCCGTACGGCCATAAAGCTGGAGGCACTGCAGATAGCCGGCTCGTTCAAGGTACGCGGTGTATTCAACAAGGTCATGACCTTGAACGACGCCGAACGCAGGCGCGGTCTTGTGACTGTCTCGGGTGGCAATCATGCCATCGCCGTGGCGAAGGTGGCTGGAACGCTCGGGATCGATGCGCTTGTTCTGATGCCGAAGGTGACACCGCGCTTCAACGTCGACCTGACGACGAAGTTCGGTGCCCGTATCGAACTCTGCGATGATGCGGCCGAGGCTTTTGCCAAGGCAGAAGCCTATGCCGGCAAAGGTATGCTGTTCGTCCATCCCTATGACGATCCGGCGATCATCGCCGGGCACGGCACGCTCGGCCTTGAGTTTCTGGAAGATGTGCCTGACCTCACGCATGTCTTCGTATCGATCGGCGGCGGCGGGTTCATGGCCGGCGCTGCGGCAGCATTGAAGGCAAAGCGTCCGGACCTGACGGTATACGGTGTTGAAACGGTGGGCGCACCGACCATGACCGAGGCGTTGAAGGCGAACGAGCCCGTAACGATCCGCGCTACGTCGATTGCACGCACCCTTGGAGCCCCCTTCGTCACGAAACGTACCCTCGCGGCTGCAAAACAGTTTCTGAAGCAAGTGGTTCTGGTGGAAGACAAGCCGGCGATCGCGGATCTGAACTGGCTTCTTCAGACGGAAAAGCTGCTGTGCGAGCCGGCCGCAGCTTGCGTTCTCACCGCGGCAGTGCAAATCGCGCCGTCCCTGCCGGAGGATGCCGTCATTGGCCTCGTGCTTTGTGGCTCGAACGTCTCACTCGACGATCTCGACGCATGGCGTCGGGAATTCGCTCTTTCATGACTGCATCCCAAAACGATATGCGACAGGGCCCATTGCCAGGGGAGAGGACAAAATCGGGCCTCTGCAAGGAGTTTCAGTCCATGAAGGAAGACAAGCCATCGAACGCAGCGCAGCTCGCGTCGCCGTCGTATCGGCTTCCCGCCCTTGACCAGGATTTCCTCCTGGGCGACTCGATGCGCGGCGTTCGGTTCGAGCTGGAATATGCCAAACCGGAACAATATCTGCGTTCCTGGGGCGTGCGCTCCACCATCGTGGTTTTCGGAAGCGCCCGCGTTCAGGAGCACGGGCCAGGACGGCAGGCCTTCTGGTATGGCGAGGCGCGTTCTTTCGGTGCCATCGCCTCGATGCGGGGCGGCGCGATGGCGGAGGGAAACGGCATCCGTGACAATGTGATCGCAACGGGCGGGGGACCGGGCTTGATGGAAGCCGCCAATAGAGGGGCTGCGGATGTCGGGGCTCCCTCAATCGGCTTCAATATCACCTTGCCGAAAGAACAGGGGCCGAACGCATATTCCACGCCGGAACTTACCTTCCGGTTTCATTATTTCGCGATGCGTAAGATGCATCTGGCCATGCGGGCGAACGCCCTCGTGGTTTTTCCGGGCGGATTCGGCACTCTGGACGAAATGTTCGAGATCCTAAACCTGCGCCAGACCGGCAAGGCTCCAGCTCTGCCAATCGTTCTCTTCGACGAAGCATATTGGCGCAGCGTCATCAATTTCGACGCCCTTGTGGAAAGTGGAATGGTCGATCCCATCGACCAGGATCTCTTGCAGTTTGCCGAAAGCGCCGAGGAAATCTGGACAAAGCTTGTGAGCGGCGGCCTCGTGGCCCATCGCGGCTGATCCTATGGGCATTTTTTCAAAATCTTTGAGTAGAATCAAAGACAGGATAGAATAAACTGGACTAATGGCCCCCTTGAATGAAGCTCAATCAAGGAGACAGGCATGACGGTTCAAGACATCAAGAACATATTGATCGGCTTCTCTCCCGAGCAGGAGATGCCCTCTCATGCACTTCGATATGGTCTCTCTCTGGCACGGCAGGCCGAAGCGCACGCGTCCATTTGCGCTCTGTCGCTGGAAATGACGCTAACTCACGCTTTCGTCAGTAGCGTCGCAGCGGGCCTCGTGGCCGACGAGAACCGCCGCCTTCGCGAAGCGGCCCATGCCGCCGCCGAGCAGGTTCGCCAGGATGCCCTTGCCCAGGGATTATCATGCTCTGCCGAAGTGGTTCAGGAACATTATTCAATCCTGACGATCTCCTTCACCAAACGGGCCCGGATTCATGACGTTACGATTTTCGGCGCCGAGCCGGACGCCCTGAGCCTGAGACGCGGCCTGCTTGAAGAACCTCTCTTCAATGGCGGAAGACCCCTGCTCGTCATTCCACAAAGCATCGATACGTTTCGCGCAAGGACGATCATCGTGGCTTGGGACGGTAGCGCCAAGGCGGCTCGCGCGGTGAATGATGCGCTTCCCTTCCTGAAGACCGCCGAGCACGTGGAAATCCTCGGCGTTCTGGGTGAGAAGGATATTTCCAGATCCGTCCACGGTGCAGAGCTCGCGCCCCATCTTTCCCGCCATGGCGTCAACTGTACCGTCAAGGATCTGGTCGCTTCGAACGGGGATGCCGCCGAAACACTCCGATCCCAGGCGCTTCTGCTCAAGGCAGACATGCTCGTCATGGGCTCCTTCGTCCATTCCCGGTTGCGACAGCTGGTGCTTGGCGGCGTGACCCAGTCGATGCTGAAAAACTGCCCTGTTCCACTCCTTCTCTCCTATTGAGAGGGGGAGAACCGGCATATTGGTGCGAGTATCAAGGTGTAGCGGAAGGGGCCGTGACTTCATCCCTGCCTTGCCTGAGCCCCCGTTACTGAATCGACTTGAGATAAGCGATCAGATCATTGATCTGGGCGGCGTCGAGTTGGAATTCCGGCATCGAAGGATGGCCCGTGGTAATTCCTTCCGCAAAGGCCTCAGCCAAGTCCTCCACCGGATATCGAGCCTGCAATGTCCGGAACGGCGGCGCTTCCGCCAGGGGGCTCTCGCCGTAGCGCCCGATGGCATGGCACTGGGAGCAGTTGGTCTGCGCAAAAATGAATCCACGTTGTATGCGCCCTTCTTGAGAGAAGGACGTATGACTCATCATGGTCACGAAACAGAGAACGACCGCGCGCAACATCGTCAGGCGCCCGGCGCTGTTCCGGCCAGTTTGACTTCCTGAACCGTCACGACCTGAAAAGTATGGAGCTTGTCATCCTCATCCTGGATGGAGACATATTCCCCGGGAATGAAGCGATGTTTGCTGAGCCGATACCCTGCTTCATCATCGCTGCTGCGGTTGGGATCATAGTCAATCATCCAAGTGGCCCCGCCGGAGCCGCCAGGGCGATGGACAAGGATGCCGTGCCGATCGACGTCGCTTCCCCAGAACCGTCGTACCCGACAGTGATTTCGCCTGCTGCGCCACTCGACAGGATCCAACAGCCCATTCTGGTCGAGCGGGGCGATGATCTCATAACCATGTCGCGCGCTGCCCTCCGGATATTCGCTACAGCGAGCGAGGTGAAGCGTAATGCGATGAAGCAATTGACCCTCCAGGACAGACCCTAGAAAAGGAATGCGCAGCCGGAAGCTTAACGAGGCACCGCTCCATTGCCTTGATCTTAATCAAAATCGATACGGCCTATAACGCTGTCCGAGACTAGCCCGGAGGTTGTTCCGGTCCACTCGAGGCGCGATGCAGACGTCGAGCGATCCCAGGCTTTTGCACGCTTGTCCGGAGCCTGCTCGACGGCTTCGTTGATGTCGAGGGTCAGCTTTGAAAAATCGTTGTGCCAGTTCTGCCGCCTAGTGCTCGCGGGCAATGGACGGCAGGACTGGCACCTTGTAGGACTTTCTTGGATCTTTCTTGGTGCGCCTATATCGAAACCTTGCGGGCAACTGAGCGCTGAATGGAGCGTTGACAGGGGGCGCCCTCGCCTATCCGTTATCCGACCAGGACGCTTTACTTGCTGACGACGAAGGATATCTGCAAATTGGCAGCGGCCGGGTAACGTATAGCCAGGGTGATGTCTCGTTTGCCCCACCCTGGCTGATGGCCATCAGGTGCAGGAAATCTGCCCGCCATCGACGCGCAGGATCGAACCTGTCACGAAGGCAGCCTTCTCACTGGCAAGGAAGACCGCCGCTGCGCCGAATTCCTCGATCTCTCCATAACGTCCGGCCGGGATGCCCGCACGCGCGGCGGCCGCTACGTCCTCGACAGAACGGCCGGTCCGCTCCGCATTGGCGGCATCGAGCTGCTTCAATCGGTCGGTGGCGATACGGCCCGGTGCGATGGCATTGACGGTTACGCCGGAAGAGGCAACCTCGGCGGCCAGGGTCTTGCCCCAGCCGACCAGCGCAGGCCGGATCGCGTTGGAGATCGCAAGGTTCGGGATCGGCTGAATCACCCCCGACGAGATCACCGAGATGATGCGGCCAAACTTGCGTTCGACCATGCCCGGCAACAGGTGATCCGCCAAACGCACGAGATTGACGAACATCGCCTCGAACGAGTTACGCCATTGCTCGGACGAAACGCCCTGCGCCTTACCGGGCGGCGGGCCGCCACTGTTCAGAACGAGGATGTCGACCCCGCCGAGCGCGGCCGTCACTTCCTTGGCCAGCGCATCGATCTGATCAGGCTTGCCCGTGTCGCAGATGAAAGGAAGGGCGCCGATCTTGTCGGCCGCCGTCTTCGAGCCTTCCATGGTGCGGCTTGCGATGGCGACGCGAGCGCCCTCTTCCGCAAGTCCCTGAGCGATGCCGAAGCCCAATCCTTTGCTTGCACCGAGAACGAGCGCACGCTTCCCCTTTAGACCTGTTTCCATGATGTCAGGCTCCCTCTTGCGAGCGCTCGATGCGCTCCATCATCCAATTGATATCGGCAATCGTTTCCGGGCTCAGTTTCGGACCGGGCTTGCGCAGCGTGTCCGACGCGATGATGCCGCGCCGCTTCAGGACATACTTGCGCACGGCAAGTCCGAGATTGGGCTGTGTTTCATAACGCACAAGCGGTAGGTGCCGATCGAAGAGATCATGAGCTTCCTTGCGCTTGCCCTGCTTGATGAGATTGACGACGCCGACAAGCATTTCCGGATAAGCGTAACCCGTCATCGCCCCGTCGGCGCCGCGCTCCACCTCGAATGGCAGGAACAGGCCGCCATTGCCGCAAAGGATGGACACCCGGCGCGACTGGCCCTCATCGCTGGCGCGGCGCAGGGTCGTGATCTTGTCGAGGCCAGGCCAGTCCTCATGCTTGAGCATGACGCAGGAAGGATTCTGCTCGATGATCCGCATGATCACCTTCGGCGTCATGACGACATTCGTCACGAGCGGGTAATCCTGAATGACGAAAGGCACATCCGGGCCGATGGCCTCGACCGCATCGGCATAATAGGACACGATCTGATCGTCGGTCCGAAGATTCGAGGGCGGTGCGATCATGACGCCGGCGGCCCCAGCATTCATCACCTTGGCGGACAGCGCCGACATGGCGGCAAAGCCGGCCGCCGACACGCCGACGATCACAGGCACGCGCCCCGCAACGGTCGAGATGACCTGCTTGGCGAAAGCCAGCGATTCTTCGGCGGCCAGCTTCGGCGCTTCGCCCATGATGCCGAGGATCGTAAGGCCTGTGGCGCCGGCCTTCAGAAACGCTTCCACCATGATGTCGGTCGAAGCAGTATCCAGGCGCCCGCTATCATCAAAAGGTGTGGGGCAGATCACATAGACGCCGGCTGCGGAACTTGTGAGCAACATGTCCTCCATGACAGGATGTTTAGGATAGAAGGTCGAGTTATAGCGCCCCTCTCCCCGAATGGGCGAGACGATGGGTGTAGCCCGCATCTCTCTTCAGCGTAACGCAGGCCTTATGCTCAAGGGAGCTCATTGCTGCATTCGTCGTTTTCGGTTTGGGATAGCCGATTGCCGTCTCTGATAGTGCTTTCCGCATATCATGCGCCGAATGGGCCGCACAAGGCAAAGCGGAAGTCTCTATGGCATGGGAAACACTCCCGGCCTTATGGGGCCTGCGATTACATCGTCGTAACATATAACGATAAATAGTATTTTGTTTCTAGTCTCGGGATTCGACAAGGAAACTCACCGCGAATTGCGTGATCGCTCTATGTGACGGGCCTCGAAGGCAAATCCATATCTGCGCCAGCCCTTCCCAAATCCTCCGGGACATCGATATCCAGAAGCACACCGGGATCTCCCGTTGGGATCGCCGCAACAGATGGGCCGAGCTGATCGAGAATTTTCCTGGCTCCAACGTCGCCCGTGAGAGCTGCCATCTGGGAGAACACAAGACGGGATATGAGCACGGGATGCCCGCGCCTTCCTGCATGAACGGGGGCGGCAGCCAGGATGCCGGGGGATGACAGGCTATCGGCGAGGACTGGGAGGATCGTCGCTGGGATGAGCGGCATGTCCCCGAGGAAAATGAAGGCGCCGTCCGACGTTTCAGGTAACGCATCAAGACCTGCGCGAAGGGAGGCGGCAAGACCTTCATGGTGATCGAACGCATGGACAATGCACAGCCTGGTTTGCTGATCGCAGCTCTCGACGAAAGCGCGTGCGGCTGCGGCAACATCGTCCGCATCTGCGCCGGTAACGAGCGTTACGCTTTTGACAGGAGCGTGAATGGCGGTTTTAAGAGCTCCATTGAGAAGGACTCCACCTTTCCAGGGCGCGAGGAGCTTGCGTCCGCCGAACCGGGATCCTGCGCCACCCGCCAGCACGAGGGCATGAAGCTCCATCGGGTCAGGCCGCCGCTTGGTCCGGCAGCGACTGCATTGCCCGGACGGCATTGGCGCTCTGGATAACTTCAGCAATCACGCTGATTGCGATTTCCCAAGGCGCATATCCGCCAATATCCAAGCCGATGGGAGCTTTGAGACGAGATAAGTTTTCGGACGAGATGCCCGCTTCTGCAAGGTGTGCAAATATTCGAGGGAGCCGTCGGCTGCTGCCCAGAAGACCGATATAGCCTGCTCTCGATGAAAGAGCGGCAACAAGGGCTTCATGATCGTCGTCCTCCTGATGCATGGCTACAGCCACTGCCGTCCAGGGATCCAGTCCGATCCGTTGCAGAGCCTTAGATGGTGTCTGGCGCAGATAACGGACCCCTAAAAGAGGCAGCGTTGGGGGCCCCTTCGGCCGAACGAGCAGCACCTCCATGCCGACCTGTTGCGCCAGCGTCGCCATGGCTAAAGCGGTCGGATCATGCCCGAGAACGACTAAGCGTTGGCGAGGTTCGAACCAGCGATAAACGACTTCGCTTTGTGCGTATTGGCCAGCTTTCTCTCCTGCGCTTCGGGCAGAGAAACAGGCTGACTGGAAAATGTCGCCCAGGTCGTACGAGGATCCCGCCTGCGATAGGCACGTACGGATATTTCCATCGCTCACCCACAGGGCAGTTTCGCGGTGCGCTGACAGTTCGAGTAGACGATGTGCCGCCTGATCATCGGCCCGAACGCGTTCGACAAGCAGCTCTAGGCGCCCGCCACAAGGCAGGCGAATATCGACAGGTCCACCTTGCCCGTAAACCAATCGGCGCGGCTGACCGTCGCCCAAGACAGCGAGCGCATGATGGGTTACATCCGTCTCAATGCACCCACCGGAAAGATAGCCCGAGATGCTATTTCTCGTGACAAGCATCTGCGCCCCAAGACCACGCGGAGAGCCTCCGATCGCTCCGTAAAGTGTAACGAGTACCGCGTCTTCACCGGCTTGCAGCGCCGACGCAAGCATCGGGCGCATATCGCCGCTCAGTCCGAAATCCGGCCAGTCAGCCTTGGCGATCTCCAACGCTGATTCCATCATGTTGCCTCAGAGAAGGTCTTCGATCCTGATAGGCAGTTCGCGGATTCGCCGCCCCGTTGCATGGTAGACCGCGTTGGCGACAGCTGCGTTGGTGCCGACATTGCCCAGTTCTCCAAGGCCCTTGATGCCAAGCGCGTTCACCTTGCTGTCCTCCTCCGGAACGAAAATAACTTCGACATCGCGAATGTCGGCATTCACGGGGATCAGGTATTCTGCAAGATCGTCATTGACATAACGGGCCGTACGTCTGTCGATCTCCGTTGCCTCGTGAAGAGCCGAGCCAACGCCCCAGATCAGGCCGCCGAGAAGCTGGCTGCGGGCTGTCGTCGGGCTGATGATGCGCCCGGCGGCAAAAGCTCCGACAAGACGCGGAACGCGGATCTCGCGGGTGCGCTTGTGGATACGCACCTCCACGAATTCGGCGCCGAGAGCATATTGAACATGGTCGCCGGCCGATGTGCCGGGCGTCATGACGGGTATCCCTTTGGACAGCAACGTATGCCCCAGCAATTTGATCGCTCCCGAGGCCACTTCAGGGGTATATTTCGAATGCGCTTCGACAGGCCCGAAACCGAGACGCGCGAGCGCATCCTTCAGCGGCTCCTTCTTTCCCTCATCTGTGACGAGCATGCCGTGGCTCAAATGGATCGAGGCCGGATCGACACCCCGCATCGGGCCGTCGGAGTGCACCGCCGCCTGCGCCAGACGCTCCCGAATATCCTCGCAAGCCTCGGCGACGGAATTGCAGATGCTTGCCGTCGCATTGGAGCCTCCTGCAACCGGCGCGGGCGGGAGAGTGCTGTCACCCAACTCGACATTGACGTCTTCCAGTGCAACACCAAGGAACTCCGCCGCCGTGAGGGCAATCGCCGTATAGGCGCCAGTACCGATATCATGGCCTGCTGTTTGAACGCGCACGGTCCCGTTCGGAGCGAGGGTCACACGCGCTTCCGAAGGGGCGACATTCGTTGGATAGCAAGCTGTCGCGCAGCCCCATCCGATGAGCCAGTCGCCATCCTGCATCGAGCCCGGTTCAGGTTTGCGCTTCGACCAGCCGAAAGCCTCGGCAGCCTTGTCGTAACAGGCCATCAGGGAGCGACTCGAATAAGGCTTCTGATTGACCGGATTGACCTTGGTGTCATTGATGCGTCGAAGTTCGACCGGATCCAGGGCGAGCGCGACGGCGAGCTCATCCATGGCGCTTTCCAGGGCGAACATATAGGGCACTTCAGGGGGCGAGCGCATGAATCCCGGCGTACTGCGATCCGCGTGTACCACATTGACCTTGGTATAAACGTTCGGGCAGGCGTAAAGCAAAGACGTGGTTTCCGTACCTGCGACCTTGTAGGAATCAGGACGGGAGGAAACCTCCCAGCCTTCATGCGACAGGGATGTCAGCTTGCCGGCTCGATCGGCACCGAGTTTCATATGATGCTGAGTCTCCGCGCGATAGCTCGACACTGTATATCCCTGCTCGCGCGTCGCCACGAGTTTGACCGGCCTGTTGAGGCGTTTGGCGGCAAGTGCGATGAGGGCCGTGCGCGGCGTGACTGCCGCTTTGGACCCAAAAGCGCCACCAACGAAAGGCGATACTGCACGAACCCTATCCGGATTGATGCCGAGCTGTTTGGCAACGCCGTTTTTCAGCCCATAGACATACTGGCTCGGCTCGTAGACTGTCAGCTGATCGCCGGACCAGACGCAGGTCGTCGTGAACAACTCGATAGAGTTATGGTGTTGTGTAGGCGTCGTGTAATAGACATCGACCTTGACGGCAGCTTCCTCGAAAGCTTTATCCGCATTGCCGACCTTCGGATTTGAACTCGAAAGCGGGTTGGATATCTGGCGCGGTTGCGGCCTGCGCTCGTCAAATCCGGGTGTGGCCTTGCGTTCCACATAATCGACCCGGACCTTGTACGCCGCTTCGCGCGCCGCCTCATAGGTTTCCGCAATGACGATGGCAATGATCTGGCCCTCGTGCCAGATCTTGGGTGAATCCATCGGCATGATCGTCGTGGACGCATGGCCCCCGTTGGAGAAGAAACGTGCCTTGCGCAGTTTTCCCTTGGTATTCTCGTAGGTGAGAATGTCGAGAACCCCATCGACCGCCTGCGCGTCCTCAAGATGAAATTCCTTGATCCGTCCACGCGCAATCGAGCTTGTGACTAGGAAGGCATAGGCCATGTCTTCGAGCGGCACGTCGGAAGGATAGCATGCAGCACCCGTCACCTTCAGCCGGCCGTCGATGCGCGGCACCGGCTTTCCGATCATGCCGCCTTCAATTCGGGTGGGAGCGTTCATGAGCGGACCTCCAGCGATGCCGCAGCAAGAAGGGCGCGGACAATCGTGTTCCGCCCAAGCTCGGGTTTGAAATCATTGTGAGCATGCGTTCGAGCGGAGGCGAAGGCGGCCTCAGCGGCGGCAGTCGCATTGGCTTCATCGAGGGCTTTGCCCATGAGGAAAGCTTCTGCTTCTCCGGCGCGCCAAGGAACGGTGGCGACGCCGCCGAGGGCGATCCTCACATCGCGCACCATCTCATCCTTGAGATCGAGAGCCACGGCCGCAGATGCCAAGGCGAATTCATAGGATTCACGGTCACGCACCTTCAGATAAAGCGAACGCCGCGCCCAAGGCCTTGCCGGGATGTTGAATCCGGTGATGATTTCGCCGGGCCTGAGCGTGGTCTCGATATGCGGCGTATCGCCCGGAAGCCGGTGGAGCTGATGGAACGGCATGCTGTGCTTGCCGTCAGGTCCCATGATCTGCAGGGTGGCATCAAGCACCATGAGAGCCTGCGCAAAATCTCCGGGATAGGTCGCAATGCAGTGATCGCTGACGCCGAGCACCGCATGATTACGGTTGCTTCCTTCCATGGCCGCACAGCCGCTGCCGGGATCGCGCTTGTTGCAGGCTTGCCAGGATACGTCCCGGAAATAATGGCAGCGGGTTCGCTGCAGCACGTTTCCGCCAAGGCTTGCCATGTTGCGCAATTGCGCGCTCGCCCCGAGCTTGAGGGCCTGTGCGATCACTGGATACTCCCGCTCGACATTGGGATGATGCGCTACGGCACTCATGCGGGCGAGTGCCCCTAGGCGAAGCCCGTTGCCATCAAGGGTGATTTCGGAAAGCGACTTTTCGAGAGGATTGATATCGATCAGCCGATCCGGGCTCATCACGTCGATCTTCATGAGATCGAGCAGGGTCGTGCCACCGGCGAGAAATTGAATCGGAGCACGGATATGTGCATCAGCCTGAACCGAGGCGCTTTTGACTGCGCTTTCCAGATCGCGGGCGCGCTCATAAGCAAAGGGCCTCATGAACGCTCTCCCTTCATCTCATCCCTGGTCTGCCTGACGGCTGCGACGATATTCGGATAAGCAGCGCAACGGCAGAGATTGCCGCTCATATATTCACGAATATCATCATCCGTTTCCGCCAACCCCTCGGTCACGCAGGCGACGGCGGACATGATCTGGCCGGGCGTGCAATAGCCGCACTGGAAGGCATCGTGATCCATGAAGGCCTGCTGCATGGGATGGAGTCTTCCCTCGTCAGGCGCCAGCCCTTCGATGGTGGTGACGGCCTTGCCCTCGACGGTGGCGGCAAGCGTCAAGCAGGACAAAACACGCTGCCCGTCCACATGAACGGTGCAGGCGCCACATTGTCCATGATCGCAGCCCTTCTTGGAGCCGGTGAGCGACAGATGCTCCCGAAGAGCGTCGAGCAGCGTTACTCTCGGATCGACGGATAGCCTATGATCGCGTCCGTTGACGGAGAGGACGATGTCAAGCGTTCCAGAAGTGGTTTTGCGCCGGGAGGAAACCGGCGTTTTCAGAGGTGAATATGCATCCATTCTTGTTCCCCAGATTCCTGAAGGGATTAGGGAGGGCTGCAGAAAATCCGGTGCGCGAGCTAATAGAGCCGAGCCTTGCCACCTTCGAATAATGATAACCAAGGGAACTGAGCGAGGTTCCTATGCGCAGCCGTGAATAATCGGTCGTCAGCCACCGGCCAGCATTTCACTTCCTGGACCGTACGGATGCGGCCGATCATGATATCGGCCACATCACAATGAGACGGTCCTTCGATCAACTCGCCTTGCGCTTTCGGGTCTCTGCGGCCTTCTTGGCTGAGGCAGAGCGTGCTGCAGCCGGGCGGGCCGCAGAAGCGGCACCGCCACGCTTGCCGCCGAGCTTCGAGGATGTATGGGTATCCTCCTTACCGCGCCCCGAGCCACTCTTGTTGCCGCCGCCAGTCTCCTTGTTGACGGTCGCCCAGGCGCGCCGTTCGGCTTCTTTTTCGGAAACGCCTCGGCTCTCATAGGAATCTTCGATATGTTCGGCTTGGCGCTTCTGCTTGTCGGTATAAGCCGACTTGCCACCACGAGGCATCTCGTTCTCCTTGTCTGCTCAGGTCCTGAGAAGCCATAATCGATATGGCCTCTGAACGCCTAAACCGAGCGGGACCAGTTTGGTTCCGGGGAGGGCCCCAAACTCCATGTCCGATCATGATTTCTTGAGACAGGTCGCACTCGATTCTGATGCGGCATGGCTATCCGGCAAATCTGGAGCGCCTTACCGGGTCGCGCTCTAGCCACTGTTGCGCAGGCCTGCGGCAATGCCGTTGATCGACAGATGGATGCCCTGCACGACGCGTTCGTCCGCATCGCCCGCGCGATGGCGTTTCAGCAGCTCGATCTGGAGGTGATTCAGCGGGTCGAGATAGGGGAAGCGGTTGCGGATCGAGCGCGCTAGCAGCGGATTGCGGTCGAGCATCGTATTCTGCCCGGTAATCGCCAGAAGCTTAGCGATGGAATCCTCCCATTCTCGCCGAAGACGTGGGAAGATCGCCTCACGCAGGCCCTCATCCTCCACCAGCTTGGCATAGCGGGAGGCGATGGCGATGTTGCTCTTGGCGAGCACCATGTCCATGTTCGACAGAAGCGCCTCGAAAAAAGGCCATTCGCGATACATTTCCTGCAGCAGTGCGAGGCCCGTATCGGGATGCGCCTTAAGCCAGGCATTCACCGCGGAACCGAAGCCATACCATCCCGGCAGCATCAGGCGACACTGGGCCCAGCCGAAGACCCACGGAATGGCGCGCAGATCCTCGATACGGCGGGAATTGGTGCGCGAGGCGGGACGGCTTCCGATGTTCAGATGGGCGATTTCGCCGATGACGGTCGATTCCCAGAAATAGCGCTCGAAGCCTTCGGTCTCGTAGACGAGGTTGCGATAGGCCTTGTAGGCACTGTCGGAAAGCTCCTCCATCGCCTTGAGATATTCCTCGCGCGGCGCGGGCGAGCCGGTATGCAGGAGGGACGCCTCAAGCGTTGCCGCCGCCAGAATTTCGAGATTGCGGCGTCCGAGATCGGGATTGGAATATTTGCCTGCGATCACCTCGCCTTGTTCGGTGATACGGATCGCGCCTTGCACTGCGCCGCCCGGCTGGGCCAAAATAGCCTGATAACTCGGCCCGCCGCCACGTCCGACGGAGCCGCCGCGGCCATGGAACAGGCGCAAGGCTACGCCGTGGCGTTTGAAGACCTCGATGAGCTCGATCTCGGCCTTGTAAAGTTCCCAGCCCGAGGTGAGGAAGCCGCCGTCCTTATTGCTGTCGGAATACCCCAGCATCACTTCCTGCGCCTGATCGCGGCTGCGCAGAAAGCGCATGTAATCCGGCATGGAGAAGAGTTCGTCCATCACGCGGCTACACTGGCGCAGGTCGCCGATGGTTTCGAAAAGCGGGATGATATTGACGCTCATCTCGCCGTCACGCGGGCGCAGCAGGCCGACCTCCTTGAGAAGCAGCGCTACTTCCAGGATGTCCGACGGGGTGCTCGCTTTGGAGATGACGTAGTTCGGCACGGCAGCCCTGCCATAGCGCTTGTGCGCTTCGGCCGCCTCATGAACGATGGCGAGTTCGGAAGCCGTCTCCTGCGAGTAATCGAGATAGGGCGAAGTCAGCGGACGCGGCGTGCGAAGCTCCTCCAGGAGCAGGGCAATGCGGCCTTCTTCCGACAACCCGGCATATCCGATGCCGGGACTGGCCTTTTCGAAAAGCTCGCCGACGACGCGCTCGTGGACATCGGAATTCTGGCGCAGGTCGAGGCTCGCGAGGTGGAAGCCGAACACGTCGACGGCGCGACGCAGCTTGCGCAACCGTCCGCGCGCGAGCGTCCCCGAGCCGTTCGACATGAGCGAGCGGTGCAGGGTCGAAAGGTCTCCCTCGAGTTCATCCACACCCGCATAAGCGGGCGCTTCGCCGACCGCGTGGCGCGCAACCTCGCCATGGCCGAGGGCCGTGGCGGTGGCGGCAAGCCGCGCATAGATGCCCGAGATCGCCCGGCGATAGGGCTCGTCCTGCCGGTGAGGCGAGAGATCGGGGGAGATGTCGGCAAGCTTCTGAAGCTGCTCGGACACGCTGACATAGCGCCCATCCAAGGATAGTTCGCTGCCGAGCAGATTGATTTCTTCGAGATAGAAGCCGAGCGCCTGTCGGCTCTGAAGCAGAAGCGCCTGGCGCAGGGCATCTGCTGTGACGAAGGGATTGCCATCCCGGTCGCCGCCGATCCAGCTTCCCATGCGAAGGAAGGAGGGTAGTTCCAGCGTCGTCCAGAGGGGATCCATGACTGCCAGCTGATCCTCCAGGGAGGCGTAGAAGCGCGGCAACTCCTGGAAGAAAGTGTAGTCGTAATAGGAGAGGCCGTTCATGACCTCGTCGATGACCTTGAGCCGGTTGCGGCGCAGGATACTGGTTTGCCACAGGGTGAGGATCGCCCGGCGCAGGGCCTCTTCGCTCGTGGCTATCTCCTCCGGAGTCAGCCGCTGTCGGTCGCGCTGAGCCAGAATCTGCGCGACCTCCATTTCCCGGTCGATGGTGCTTTTTCGGCGTACCTCAGTGGGATGAGCGGTGAGAACCGGACAGACCAGGGCGGAGCTGAAGAAGCGCTGGAGATCGCTTTGCGTGACGCCCGCCTCCCGAGCAAGCTTCAAGGCCCGCGCAATCGTGCCCTCGCGTGGCGCGGAGGCCGCCATGGCATGGGCGCGGGAACGGCGCACATGGTGCTGGTCCTCTGCAATGTTGGCAAGGTGCGAGAAATAGCTGTAGGCCCGGATGATCTGGTTCGTCCGCCCGTGCGAGAGGCTGTTCAGGGTCGTCTCCAACTCCCGCCGAGCTGCCTCGTCCTCATCCCGGTGGAAGCGGATCGAGGTCTGGCGGATGCGCTCGACGATCTCGAACGCCGCCTCGCCCTCCTGTTCGCGGATCGTGTCCCCGAGGAGACGACCGAGAAGCCGGATATCGTCGCGGAGCGGAAGATCCTTGTCGGGGGTAACGTCGAGATAGGTCGCGGACACGGCAAGCACTCGCTTCGTTTCAGCTTTTTGCTGCACCTGCGAATAAAACGCCTCGTCGGGCCTCACGGCAAGAGCAATGTTGCAGCCCTGTCCGGATCGGCCTCCGCGATGGCCCAGCGCCCCGGATCCTCCGCCTGGCCGATCAGGGCCAAGCCATAGGCGATGGATTCGAACTGATCCGCCGAGGTCAGGCGGCTTTCGCCAAAACGATCCAGGAACAGGCGGCGGATGGCGGGAACGAAAGATGTCCCGCCTGTCAGGAACACCTTATCGATATCATCCGGCCCAACACCCGCCTTGGCGAGCGCCCGATCGATCGTCTCGGCGATCCGCGCTACGTCGTCGCCGATCCAGCCCTCGAATTGCCGTTGCGTAATATCGCCCCGAATGTCGACACCCTCGCCGTGGAAATGGAACTCGGTCTCGTCCTGGGAGGACAAAGCCACCTTCGTGGAAGACACGGAGCGATAGAGAGCAAAACCAAGGTCGTACTCGACGATATCGATGAATTTCTCCAATGGCTCCGGATCGAGAGCGACGCGGGCAAGTTCCCGCAGTTCTTTGAGATCGCCACTACCTTTCATCATCGCCAACTGATTCCAGCGGGCGAAATTGGCGTAATAGTGATTCGGGACCGAGAGGATCTTTCCCATCGAGCGATAGCTTCCACCCTTCCCCAGGCGCGGAGAAACGACGTGATCGACGATGCGGTAGTCGAAGGCGTCGCCGGCAATGCCGATACCCGCATGGCCCAAGGGCTCCGCCCGGAGAATGCCACCCGAGCGCGAGAACCGCATGACGGAGAAATCGCTGGTGCCGCCGCCGAAATCGGCCACGAGCACAGTGGCATCACGCTTAAGCTGTCGGGCGTAGAAGAATGCGGCGCCGACAGGCTCGTAGACGTAATGGGCGTGTTCCGCCCCCAATTTGCCGAAGGCCGCCCGGTAGCGGCGCATGGCGAGTTCGTCGTTCGGGTTGAACCCGGCGAACTGGACGGGTCGGCCGATCACCACATTCCTGGCCGATAGGTCCATCTGCGCGCCGCCATGTCGCAGGAGCGTGCGTACGAACGCGCTCAACAGGTCTTCGAAACGATACCGGTCGCGGAAAATTCGGGTTTCCTGGAAGGTTGCACTTGCGGCGAAGGTCTTGAAGGACTGGATGAAGCGGTGCGCGGTCAATCCTTCAAGAAACTGTTCGATGGCCCAGGGACCACCTTCCACATGGGTGCGCAATCCGTTGCCGTGGCGCTCGTCCCAGAAACAAAGGGCGGTCACGTAGACCTTGAGCTTCGCGCCCCCATGCTCGAAGGTCAGCGCCTCGACCCGTCCTGTGGCGTCGGCAATGGCAACGACCGTATTGCTCGTGCCGAAATCGATGCCGATGGAAATGTTTTGGGAAGCAAGAGACATAGCGAACCCGGGCGGTCTGGCGGACAGGGCCGGACGGTCTATCCTCCAAGTCCCCAGAGGCCAAGCAGAATCTCATTTACCCAACGGAATCCCACCCCATCGCGAAGCGCCGCAAGTTGACCAGAGGATGCGCGGCACCGTAGAAGCCGCGCCTTGTCCCACTCGGAGAGATTCATGCAATCCATCGGTCAGCGCATCGCGAACGAGTTGAACGTTCAGGAATGGCAGGTGAAGGCAGCCGTCGACCTGCTTGATGGCGGCGCGACCGTGCCCTTCATCGCGCGCTACCGAAAGGAAGTTACCGGCACCCTCGACGACGCCCAGCTGCGCACCCTGGAGGAGCGCCTGCGGTATCTGCGTGAGCTGGAAGACCGCCGGAAGGCGATTTTCGACAGCATTCGCGAGCAGGGCAAGCTGACGGACGAGTTGGCGGCTCAGCTCAACAGCGCGGATACGAAAGCCCGCCTCGAAGACCTGTACCTCCCCTACAAGCCGAAACGCCGCACCAAGGCCCAGATCGCAAAGGAAGCGGGACTGGAACCGCTGGCCGACCTGCTGCTCGGCGATCCCAGCCGCGATCCGAAGGAATCCGCAGCCGCCTTCGTCAACGCCGAGAAGGAGATTGCGACATCCGAAGCAGCTCTCGAAGGCGCTCGCGCCATCCTGGGGGAGCGTTTTTCCGAGAATGCCGAGCTTGTCGGAACCCTGCGCGAGACCTACTGGCAGCGCGGTCGTCTGACCTCGACCGTGCGGGAGGGCAAGAAAACCGATGGCGCGAAATTCGCTGATTACTTCGATTTTGCTGAGCCCCTGACCAAGCTTCCCTCGCACCGGATTCTCGCCCTGTTCCGTGGCGAGAAGGAAGAAGTTCTCGACCTGCGGATGGAGGAGGACAAGGACAACAACGAAACAGGTTATGTCAGCCCTTATGAGGGCCGCACGGCTTTGGCTTTCGGCATTTCCGATAAGGGCCGCGCCGGCGACCGCTGGCTTCTCGACACGGTGCGCT
The DNA here is from genome assembly GCF_052114965.1 of Microvirga sp. 2TAF3. Classification (NCBI taxonomy): domain Bacteria; kingdom Pseudomonadati; phylum Pseudomonadota; class Alphaproteobacteria; order Hyphomicrobiales; family Methylobacteriaceae; genus Microvirga; species Microvirga sp. 2TAF3. Next base: position 42,659 of record NZ_JBFRFT010000007.1, read on the forward strand.
GGGCGTGGCGCACGAAACTGCGCTTCTCGATCGAGCTCGACATGAAGATGCGCCTTTGGCAACTGGCCGAGGACGAAGCAGTGAAGGTATTCGCGGGCAATCTGCGCGACCTCCTGCTGGCCGCGCCGGCAGGCACACGTCCGACACTCGGCCTCGATCCCGGCTATCGCACCGGCGTCAAGGTCGCGGTGGTGGATGCCACCGGAAAGGTCGTCGCGACCGACACGATCTATCCGCACGAGCCGAAGCGGCAATGGGATGAATCCATCGCCGTACTGGCAAGGCTCTGCCGCGTCCACAAGGTCGAACTCGTCGCCATCGGGAATGGCACGGCCAGCCGCGAGACCGACAAGCTCGCGGCCGAGCTCGTGTCGAAATATCCCGATCTCAAGCTGACGAAGATCATGGTCTCGGAGGCGGGCGCATCGGTCTATTCGGCCTCGGCCTATGCGAGCCAGGAATTGCCGGATCTCGATGTTTCGCTGCGCGGCGCTGTATCGATCGCGCGTCGCCTGCAGGATCCGCTGGCGGAACTCGTGAAGATCGATCCGAAATCCATCGGCGTCGGCCAATACCAGCACGACCTTGCCGAGCACAAGCTGTCGCGCTCCCTCGACGCGGTGGTGGAGGATTGCGTGAACGCGGTCGGCGTCGATCTCAACACCGCCTCCGCTCCACTCTTGTCCCGTGTCTCGGGCCTTGGCGAATGGGTGGCGCAGAACATCGTGTCCCACCGCAACGCCAATGGCCCGTTCCGGACCCGCAAGACCCTGAGCAACGTCATGGGCCTGGGGCCGAAGACCTTCGAACAGGCGGCGGGCTTCCTGCGCATTCCAAATGGCGACGACCCTCTCGATGCTTCGGGTGTCCATCCGGAAACCTATCCAGTCGTGCGCCGGATTCTTGAAGCGACGAAAAGCGACATCAAGGTCGTGATCGGCAACAGCTCCATCCTGAAGACGCTCAGGCCCGACAGTTTCACCGACGACAAGTTCGGCCTGCCGACCGTGAAGGATATCCTGAGTGAACTGGAAAAGCCGGGCCGTGACCCGCGTCCGGAATTCAAGACTGCAACCTTCATGGATGGTGTCGAAAAGATTGACGACTTGAAGCCTGGCATGATGCTGGAAGGCGTCGTGACGAACGTGGCGGCTTTCGGCGCCTTCGTCGATGTGGGCGTCCATCAGGACGGGCTCGTCCACATCTCGGCCCTGTCCGATACCTTCGTGAAGGATCCGCGCGCGGTCGTGAAACCGGGCGATATCGTGCGCGTCAAGGTGCTTGAAGTCGATAAGGCCCGCAAGCGTATCTCGCTGACGATGCGCATGAACGATCCGGTGGAGAAGAACCCGCCCCCTCGCGGCATGGATAACCGCACGTCCTTCGAGAAGCCGCGCCCTGCGCCAGGATCGGACAGGAAGCCATCCGGCAACGGGGCAAAGGATTCCGGCGGAGCCCTCGCGGATGCCTTGCGGCGCGCGGGCCTGTCGCATGCTCCGGGCGGCGACAAGGGCAAAAATCCGCGCGGCTAGAGCATCGGACCCAAAAGTGGAGTCCACTTTTGGGTCCGATGCTCATTTCCTTAAGCGGCGCATCGTTGTATGCGAAAAACCGGGTCCACTTTTCCGCACGATGCGCCAGACCAATGTCCTCAAAATGGGCAAAAATGGGCACCGACTTTGCGCGAGAGGATGCTGCAAATAAGAATCTGGAATCTGATCGCTTCGATGCTTTGCGATCAGGCCCCTATTCATCTCAGCTCCTGCTGCGTACGGAGAGAAGTGCTCATTTCCTCCAGGATGAGAGAACGGTCTCGCTGTCCGATGTCTCGATCTGCTGACTGAAGCGCTTGCTGTAGAGTGACAGCAAGCTGTCATGCCCTTCGTCCGACGAACTGCACAGGCCGTCGGCCACGATGATCACCCTGTAACCATAATCGACGGCGCCGAGCACGGTTGCGAGCACGCACACATCCGTTTCCGATCCTGTCACGACGAGCGTATCGGCTTCACGATTGCGTAAATGATCTGCGAGCTTGTGCCCCGCGAATGCGGAATAGACGGGCTTGTCAATGACGGTGGCAGGAGGAGTCAGTCTCGCCAGGGGCGGCATCAGCTCTAAAAGACCGGGGTCGAGATATTCGCGGGTCGTCTCACGCCAGCGCTCATAATAGAGGCGCCAAGTGCCCGGCATGTCCTCCGGACGCTCGGGCGTGATGAAACGCGTAAAAACCGTCCGCTCTGGGAAGCGTTCGGCGATCCGTGTCACCGTCGGCAACACGCGCTCCATCCAGGGTGTCGGCCAAGGCCCGTCAGACGAGAAGAGACGTTGCATGTCGATGCAAAGATGGACCGTCCTCTCGGTCAAGGGGCCATGCAGCAACGCAGACATAGAAAACTCCCAATGCGTTCTTCAGAACGAGCAAGGAGCCCCTCTGTTCCGAACGAGCATGTGCCTCGCTCGCAATAGATGGAGAGCTATGCAAAAGATGGAGAGCTAAGCAAAGCTGATGGTCGTATCCAGATTTTCTTGGGCCTCTTGGGCCACGGAAAGAGGAAGGCTGATCGTGCAGAGCAGGCCGGCGGGGCGATAATCCAATACCACCTCCCCTGCTAATTCCCGCGACAGCCCCCGTTCGATCAGCCGCGATCCAAAGCCCTTGTGCGTCGGCGGACTGACATGAGGACCGCCTTCCTCGCGCCAGCTCAGAATCAGAAGCTGCTCGCCTTCTCGCTCGAGAAAATCCCAATGAATGAGCACACGCCCGCCGTCCGAAGAAAACGCGCCATATTTGACGGCGTTGGTGGAGAGCTCATGAAGAGCCATTGCGAGAGGCAGGGCAACCCTGGGCGGAAGCTGCAACGCCGGTCCTGCGATCGTGAATCGCTCGGCCTGATCGCGTCGGTAGGGTGCCATTGCTTCCTCCGCGATATCGCGAAGATTGACGCCTTCCCAATTTTCCCGCGTCAGCACGTCATGCGTCTTCGACAGAGCAAACAGGCGTGCCTCGAACGTTTCTCGGGCTATCCTCGGTTCTCCGGCCTTGAAGCTTTGGGCGGCAATGGACTGGACTGTCGCCAGCGTGTTCTTCACCCGATGGTTGAGTTCATTGATCAGGAGCCGGCGGCGCGCATCCGATTTGGCTCTCTCCACGGCTGCCCATGTCCGTTCGGCCACATCGCGGCAGAGCTCGATTTCGGCCTGCGTCCAACGGCGTGGCGTTTTGCTGTGAATGTAAAGATCGGCGCGCAACTGTCCTTCCTTGACCAGAGGCACGGAGATGGAGGCGCTTCTCTCGAGAGCCGCGTATGTTGCGTGGTACCCTTCAGCCCTGGGGTCAGAAAAGGCATCGTCGAACACGACCGTTCGGCCCGACTTCAGATCCGCGCAGAAATGAGGACCGAACGATGCCAGAGAATACCGACCCGAAACGTCCGGCATGTCGTCCATATGCCAATCGACCAATGTCGATAGAACCATCGTGGCGTCGTACACGTCCCCATAACCGACGCGAGTCACTCCCAGATGCCGGCCAAGGGTCTCCGCTACGGTCATCAGGATTTCATCGGGGCGTCCCAGATCCCTGATTTTGTCGCTCAAGGACAGAAGGAAGCGCTCGCGCACCTCGCTGTCCTTGCTGGATGTGATGTCGAGATTGACGATCACAGTCCGGACAGGCTTAGCGTCACTGTCAGGAAGGGATTGTCCCCGCATGAGCAGCCACCGCACGGACCCGTCTTCCCGCACAATCCGATACTCGGCCGTCAGAGGTTCGAGCGTGCGGGAGAAGCGCCGCACCTCGTTCTCCATCTGCGCTCTGTCATCCGGGTGAATGAGGTGAAGCCAGATCAGGAATGGATTGGCATCGTTCGCTTCAGGATCGAGCCCAGTCAGGCGAAACATCTGAGGCGACCAGGAAATCTTGCCGGTGAGGTGATCCCAGTCCCAGATGCCGAGGCCCGCGACGTCCTGGGCGATCTGAAGTCGCTCCTCCCCTTCCCGCAGCACCCGTAGGACGCTCTCGCGCTCCGCTTCGCGAAGGCTGAGCTTGGTCGCCATATCGTTGAACGCGATGCTCAGATGGCCGATCGGCGTATGGGGATTGACCACCTTGACCCGAGTCTGGAGATCGCCCTGCCGCCACCGGTCCACAGCTTGGTTGAACGCAGCGAGGGGCCGCTGCGCGGAGGCTCGGCCTGCAAGCCAGGCAACGGCGATGGCGAGGCAGCCAATAAATACGTAAAAGAACGCCTGACCACTCTGTATCGGCAGCTCCTCCATAAACTGAACCTGCGATGCCCCTAGCGCCAAATGCCTGCCACCGAAGGATCGATTATAACGAGATCGTTCATCTGAGAACAAGGCAACATGGGCGCCTCGATTCAGGTTTATGGCTTATAGTCAGGATCGCGCCTGCCCATTGTGCCGGATTTCCTGCGAGGCATCCCTATGAGAGGCCATGCCCTGCCGAGGCGAGATATCGACAATCGCGCAAACAACCGCTACAAGTTGCAGAAGACATAACGGCTAGCGCGAAGATAGCATCCGCTCAATGGCAACCTCAGGCTTCGAGGGACAGTATGACCACGAAGAGAAAGGAGCGGGTAGATCAATCACGGCCTTGGCACTGAATTCTCGTTCGCTCTTGGACCTCATGACAGGGCTATGGACGGTTCGAACCGCGAGAGAGCGAATGTGGACAAATCGGTTCCGCTTCGGCCCTCGGTCACGATCTGAGCGGCCGCCTCGCCGATCGCGGCCGAATGCTTGAAGCCGTGTCCAGAGCAGGGCGAAACAACAAGAATGCGCTCATTCTCCGGATGACGATCGATGAGGAAATGCGAATCCGGCGTGATTGTATAAAGACACGTCACGGCCTTCACTGCGTTGGTCCGTATGCCCCGCACCCTTCCGGCCAGATGCATGTCATACATCGCTTGCGACTCCGCCGGATCGATGAACCGTTCGACCAGATCCGGCGCAGTCCCCTCGTCATATTGCTCCCCCGCCGTCTTGATAGCGCTGCTTCCGGGCAGTGATGGAAAACCATAGAAGACGTCTCTCGGATCCGACCCGGGAGCCCAGATGAAAACGGGGCTCCGCGCCCAGAGCAGCGCCATGTCTTCCTTCACCGTAAACCAATGCATGACCTGACGGCTTGGTGAAAGCAGCCTATCGAAGGGCGCGCCGAGCAGGGCTGGGGCCCAAGCGCCCGCGGATACAATAACCTGAGAGGCGAGGATCTCGCCCTGGTCGGTCACGATCCGCACGCCACCGCCAATGGGAGCAGCGGATAACACCTTGGTTCCAAGCTGGATGGATGCGCCCAAATCCTTCGCCCGTGTAAGATGGGCGGCAACGCAGCGCTCGGGGCTCAGATATCCACCGCCGGGCTCGAAATAACCGACCTCGCCGTCCTGCGGCGTGAATTGCGGGTAGCGGTAGCGGATCTCAGCGGCATCCAGAACCTCATGGGGAATGCCATAGGTTTTCGCGGCCGTCAGGGTCGTGGCCAGGAAGCTTTTCCGAATGGGGCCGCTGGAGCCCTCGCCCAATCTGCCGATAATCAGACAGCCGTTCTGGTTCAGCAGGCTCTCGCCGGTTGCTTCCTCGAGTTCCTGCCAGATCTCGTTGGAGCGCAGAGCGAGAGGGACATAGGCCGCCCCCTCGCCGATGGCCTGCCGCGTGATGCGCGTTTCCCCATGGGTCGAGCCGCGGTCGTGGGGCGGCCGGAACCGGTCGATGCCAATGGCCTTCACCCCTCGTTTAGCCAGCTGATAGAGAGTGGCCGCGCCCATCGCACCCAAGCCGATCACGGCAACGTCGTAGGATGAAGCAGGGCCAGCCATCGTCAACTCCTCTCGAATACTTATGGCATTCCAACCAGAAACCCGATGGCACAGCAACAGGGGAATGGACGTAAGGGCCATGCCGCAGCCCTTCCTGCCGGAGCGATGGCGCTTGTTCCGGTCTTCGAACTGTTTTAGAAGCAGGGCGTCTCACGGGGAGCCTCATACGGAGGCTGAGAGGCGGCAGGGCCGTCGACCCGTTGAACCTGATCCGGGTCATACCGGCGGAGGGAATGAGCATGCGCCATCGCAGACGAAACTGCGCCCCGTGCACCTTGTGCCACCGCTCCGGCTTGTCTCATGCATGGGAACTTTCCTGATGTTAAACCGACTTGTCTTCATCGCCCTTTCACTCTGCTTCGCGACGAGCCTTGCTCACGCACAGACGAAACCCGTTCTGACGGCCTATACCTACAGCTCTTTCGCCGGCAAATACGGACCCGGCAAGAACGTGAAGGAACGTTTCGAGGCGATCTGCAACTGCGAGCTCAACTGGGTCACGGCCGAAGATGCCGGCAGCCTCGTCGGCCGTCTGCGCCTGGAAGGCGAAGGGACGAAGGCCGATGTGGTCATAGGTCTCGACATGAACCTCGCCGCCGAAGCCAAGGCGCTCAACCTCTTCGCGTCATACGCGACCGACGTAAAGGATCTGTCGCTGCCCATTCAGTGGACGGACGACACCTTCATCCCCTTCGATTGGGGCTATCTCGCCTTCGTCTACGATTCCGACAAGCTCACCAATCCTCCGAAGAGCCTCAAAGAGCTGGTCGAGAATCCCAATGGCCCGAAGATCGTTCTGCAGGACCCGCGCACCAGTGCGCCGGGCCTCGGCTTCCTGCTCTGGATGCATAAGGTCTATGGCGATCAGGCCGACAAGGCATGGGCGCAGCTGAAACCGCGCATCGTCACCTTCACCAAAGGCTGGTCGGAAGCCTATGGCCTGTTCCTGAAGGGTGAGGCGGACATGGTGATGTCCTATACGACCTCGCCCGCCTATCACATCGCCATCGAGAAGAAGAACAACTACAAGGCCGCGGCTTTCGCTGAGGGCAATTACTTGCACGTTGAACTTGCCGGTATGGTCCGCACCTCGAAGCAGCCTGAACTCGCTAGGAAGTTCATGGCCTTCGTCCTGTCGGAGCCCTTCCAATCGGCGATGCCCGAGGGCAACTGGATGATGCCGGCAAAAATGCCCGCTTCGGGCCTTCCGTCAGCCTTCAAGGACGTGGTGCGACCGAGCACGGCACTTCTCTACACGCCGGAAGAAGTACAGCAGAACCGCCGCGCCTTCACGGACGGCTGGCTCAACGCCACGGCGCGTTAAAGCCACCGGCATGAAATACGGGCCGCCACATTCTGGGAGCTTCGTGGCTTTTGCCATCCTGGCCCTGGTTGCAGGCGGTTTCTTCGCCCTGGCGACAGTTGGCGGAGGGCAGCCTGCGCTTCTCTCCGTCGGCCCCTACCTTCTCCGCGTCCTGACCTTCTCCATCGTTCAGGCCACGCTTTCGACCCTTCTGTCTCTCGTCCTCGGCATCGGTCTGGCGCTCGCGCTCGCGCGCCGCCGCTTTCCGGGACGGGACATCGTTCTCGCGATCCTTGGCACCACGATGGTGACGCCGACCATCGTCGCCGTATTTGCCGTCTTCGCCGTCTATGGCCGGAACGGCTGGCTCGCCGAGGCGCTCGGCATGCTCGACTGGACGGAAAGCTTCAGCATCTTCGGCTATCCCGGCATTCTCATCGCGCATGTGTTCCTGAACGCCCCTTTCGTCGCGCGGATCATGCTGGACGCCTTGAACCTGGTGCCCGCCGAACAATGGCGCCTGGCATCGGCGCTCGGCTTCACCCCAGGCCAGGCTTTTCGCCATCTCGACTGGCCGGTTCTGCGCGCGGAAATCCCGGGCATCGCAAGCCTCGTCTTTCTGCTGTGCTTCAAGAGTTTCGCCATCGTGCTGGCGCTTGGCGGCGGCCCGAGCCGCGCGACGCTGGAAGTGGCGATCTATGAAGCGCTCAAGATCGATCTCGATTTCGGCCGCGCGGCGTGGCTTGCCCTCATCCAGCTCGCGATCTGTCTCTCGATCACGATCATCCTCCACGGGACCTTCACCCGGCCGCCAGTCACCACCACGCTCCGAGCCCCGATCAGCCGGCCGGACGCAGCCGACTATCGCCTGAGAATCATCGATACGCTCATCCTCACGCTCGGCGCTTTTTTCATCGCCCCACTTGCTCTGAGCGTCCTGACCGGTTTCCGGCATATTCCGGATGTTCTGGATGCCGACCTGCTCCAAGCCGCCGTTACAAGCTTCGCGATCGCAGCGGCAGCCGCGACCTTGGCCTGTCTACTGGCTCTTTCTCTTGGTGCCGCAGCCCGATCCATGCGTCTCGTCCAGCGTTCTCCGCGCGTGGCGGCGCTCTACGATCTGTTGCCGAATACCCTGATCGCCGTGCCGCCTTTCGCGCTGGCGGCCGGGCTCTTTCTCATGATCCGTCCCATTGCGGACCCTGCAACGGCAGGGCTGATCCTTCTGCCTCTCATCAACGGCCTCGGCGCTCTTCCCTTCGCCTATCGCTATGTTGCACCAAGGCTGATGCTTGCCGAGGAGAGATACGGCCGCTTGTCCGCATCGCTAGGCATGACCGGCATGGCGAAGCTGACGATCATGGACTGGCCCTTGCTGAAGCGCCCGCTCGGGGCAGCTTTCGCGTTGACCATGGCACTCTCGTTCGGCGATTTCGGCATCATCGCGCTGTTCGGCGGCACGGAACTGCGTACCCTGCCCTATCTTCTTTATGAGCGGCTTGGAGCCTACCGGCTCGAAGAAGCATCGGCGATCGGATTGATCATTCTTTTCGCCGCTTTTCTTCTCGCTCGCGTGTCAGGTCGATTGTCCCATGCTGGTCATTGAGAATTGCCGCCTGTCCTGGCCGGACTTCAAGGCCGACTATTCGCTGAAAGTGAAAAACGGGACACTCTGTGCCGTCGTGGGTCCCTCGGGTGGCGGCAAGACCACCCTTCTGCACATGATCGCTGGGTTCGAAACCCCGAAAAGCGGTCAGCTGACCTTCAACGGGAAAGACTTGCTGTCCCTTCCGCCGGCGGAGCGCCCTGTCGTCATCGTCTTTCAGGACCACAATCTTTTTCCGCATCTGACGGCGGCGGAGAACGTCGCGCTGGGGCTTCGTCCATCATTGCGCCTGACAGGCGCGGAGAAGGCTGTCGTGTCCGAGATGCTGGAGGCCGTAGGCCTGAAGGGCTTCGACCTGCGCAGACCCGGCGACATGTCGGGCGGGCAGCGTCAGCGCGTGGCGCTGGCCCGCGCATTGATGTCCTGCCGCCCACTGATCCTGCTTGATGAGCCCTTCAGCAGTCTCGATCCCCACCTGCGCCGCAGCATGATCCGGCTCGTCGACGAGCTTCGCCGCGAGCGGGCCATAACGATCATCATGTCGATCCACACCCCAGATGATGTAGAGGGCATTGCCGAGCAGATGGCATTCGTGGCGAACGGCAAGGTCATCGCCACGGGGACACCGCCCGAAATTCTGAACGGCCCTTACGCCGTCGACATTGCGGCTCTTGCATCAGATCCATGAGGAAATCCGGGAGAATGAACCCTCGGCAGACGTCCGAAGCGGTGGAAATGGTGCTGGATGAAGCATTTTAAGGTTGTGCAGAGGCCTGCTCAGGGACCTGTTGTCAAGCTTTTCTCATAGTGTATGTAAATTTGTTACGCTTCTTGAGGTTAACCCGATTCCCCCTGAAAGTGGCCTTGCATCCCGGCGAAAAGCGGACGTTAACTGGATCCCCGACCTTCACGTGACATCGATGCTAGAGACGCCCTCCCAATCCCTGACCTCTTTCGGTGGCGAGTTTCGTGCTCCGGAGCGGGAGGCTGCTTTTCAGGCGGAACGTCTCCCCGAAACCCTCCGGCATCTTCGCCTGCTCCTTCTCCTGTCGGCAATCCTCAACACGCTATTCTTCATCAGCGATTGGCGCTTCTACGGCACGCCTCACTTCTATATCGCGATAGCTGCCCGCATGATCGTGGTGCTGATCGCGCTGCTGTGCCTCTGGACGATCAGCCGCGCCACGGGCTTCTGCCAGGCCCAGAAGTCGATGGTAACCTGGGAATGGATCAACGGCGCGGCCGTGGCTCTTCTCGTCAGCTCACACAGCGATCTCGCGCTCTTCATCGTGCTGCTGCTTCCATCGATCTACTATCTGGCCGTCCCCACCGAATTCCGCTGGTCGATGATCTCGGGTGCCGCCTGCAGCGTGATGATGCTGGCCGGCTATATGTATCCGGAGATATTGGGCTCCACCACGATTGGACTCGTGTTGGCCGTGGTCACGCTGAATTTCGCCCTTCTTCTTGTCGTAGCACGGTCGAACAGGCTTCAGCGAACCGAATGGGCGTCAACGCAAGCGGAACGGCGCGCCAAGGAGGAGCTCGTCGAAAGCAGGGCCATGTTCGAGACGATGTTCAAAACCGTGCCGATCCCTCTCGTCGTCGTGCGAATGGATGGTGCGATCGTCGATACGAATGATGCCGCGACCCGCTATTTCGGAGCATCCTGGGAGACGCTCGGCATCCAGTCGATCAACGAGATCTATGTCACTCCGACCGATCGCGAGGCTTTCCTCGCGGCCCTCAGGAAAGACGGTCATGCCGATGATTTCGAGACCATAGTGCGTTTGGCGGACGGTTCGGTTCGCACCGTTCTTCTCGCCGGCACGACGCTTGAGATCGGAGGTATTCCCCACATCATGTCGGCAGTCGTCGACATCACGGAACGCAAGGCCGCAGAGGAGCGCTCCTGGCGCGCGGCGAGCCACGATACGCTGACGGATCTCCCCAACCGCGCCCTCTTTCAAAGCCGCCTCGAACAGGCCCTTGTCCAGGCCGAGCGAAACGGAACCAGCATCAGCCTCATCCTCATCGATCTCGACAATTTCAAGAGCGTCAACGATACCCTCGGTCATGACGCCGGAGACGCTCTTCTCAGGAAAGCCGCAGAGCGCTTGCGCGCCATTGTGCGAGACTGCGACACGGTGGCGAGACTGGGCGGCGACGAATTCGTCCTTATCGTAGGCGAGCCTTTGCTCCTGGACGACGCGGAGGCGCTCGCCGAGCGGATTCTGGCCAGTCTCAAGCAGCCCATTTCCTATAAAGACGATATTCTCTCCGCTCAGGCCAGTATCGGGATCGCAAGTTATCCCGACCATGACAGCAGACCGGCCGAGCTGATGAAGGATGCGGATCTCGCCCTCTATGCCGCAAAAGCACAGGGGCGAAATCGCGCCGTCGTCTATTCGCCGGACATGCGTCTGCATATCGAGCATAAGGCAAGCGTCGCACGTAGCATCAACGAAGCTCTGCGGCGTGGGCAGATCGTTCCATTCTACCAACCAAAGATCGACCTTGCGACCGAACGGGTCATTGGCTTCGAGGCTCTGGCGCGCTGGCATCACCCTGAGCAAGGGCTTCTCACGCCTGCTGCCTTTGCCAGCGCCTTCGAAGACCCGGAACTTTCCATTGCGATCGGCGGAAGCATGATCCGCCAAGTTGCGGCAGATGTCAGATCCTGGCTCGATCAGGGAATCGATTGCGGCCGGATCGCCGTCAACCTTTCGACAGCCCAGTTCAACTGGATCGGTCTCGCCAAACGCTTCCTCGACGTCCTCCATGCTGCCGGTGTTCCGAACGAGCGTCTGGAAGTGGAAATCACGGAAACGGTATTCCTAGGCCGCAGCGCCTCGCATGTGGCGGCCGCCCTGAAGCAATTCCACGACAGCGGAATCAGGATTGCCCTCGACGATTTCGGCACCGGGTATGCCTCGCTGATTCATCTCAAGCAATTTCCCGTCGACGACATCAAGATCGACCGGAGCTTCGTGAAGGATCTGGAAACAGATCCAGACAATGCAGCAATCGTTCTCGCCGTTATCGAACTGGGGATGAGCCTAGGAATGGATGTAATCGCGGAAGGCGTGGAAACGGCCGAGCAGGTTCGATTCCTGCGCGCAAAGGGCTGCAATCAGGTGCAAGGCAACTTCTACGCGATTCCCATGGCAGCTTGCGATGTTCCTCAATTCCTCAGCCAGAAGACAGCGTGAAATCAAAAAGTAATCTGCAGCGGTCTGCCCCTCACGCCCGATCAATCGATACAACAGAGGCAATAGTTATTTCATTGCAAGACCTACTCAAAAATGACCATTGAAATTGACCGCCGAGATGGAGCATTCTCTTGGGTGAGTCGCCATTTCAATGGACCGATCGCTTTAGAGCTGAAAATTTCGTAGGAAAAAAGAGGCATGGCAGCCCTGAGATCAGAGGCCACTGTCGGCACAGAGGTGCCCGATCGCTATCTTGCCCAGCTCTGCAAGCACTTTGCGCACGAAATTCCGATAAGCTGCTCTGGGACCGAAGGTCATGCCGAATTCGGCTTTGGGCATTGCACCATGCAGGCTTCCGAACGCTACCTTGTACTGGTGGTTGAGGCCGAGGACGAGCAGTCCCTCGCCCGCATGCAGCGTCTCATCGGCCTCCGTCTGGAACGCTGCATGTGGCGTGAGAGGCCGGTGATCAACTGGGTCCGAAGCAGTTAATCCGACAGGAGGCAAGAGAGTTCGCCTGGCCTGTCATGACGCGCGCATATGCCCCCGAACCGATCGGCCGGTCGCATCGAAAGCATGCAAGGCCTGACGGGAAAGGTGAGCGGTGAAAGGCTCGCCGGGAAACGCCTCCACATCACCCGTCGCGCGGACGATCACATCGTCCCCGCTCGCCAGTTTCATATAGATATAGCTTGCTTCACCCAACCGCTCCACGGCATCGATCCGGCCATCGAGAGGAATCGTATCGGGTCCCTGATCCGTCATATGTTCCGGCCGGATTCCAACCGTCACCTCATCACCCGCCTCAAGCCCGTCATGCGCAATTTCCACCACGGCCTCGGCTCCCGCGAATCCGATGGCGATACGGTCACCATCCACGACGCGGACCTGCCCCTTGATGAAGTTCATCCGAGGCGAGCCTATGAAACCCGCGACGAAGAGGTTGCAGGGATTGCGGTAAAGCTCAAGCGGCGCGCCGATCTGCTCGATCCGACCATGATTGAGAACGACGATCTTGGAAGCCAAGGTCATTGCCTCAACCTGATCGTGGGTCACGTAGATCATGGTCGCACCGAGGTCCCGATGCAGCTTTGCGATCTCGAGCCGTGTGTTGACGCGCAGGGCGGCATCCAGGTTCGAAAGCGGCTCATCGAACAGGAAGACGCTCGGATTGCGCACGATGGCGCGGCCTATAGCGACCCGCTGTCGCTGACCGCCTGACAGTTCCCGGGGCTTGCGATGGAGGAGTGCGGACAGTTTCAGGATCTCCGCGGCCTGCCGCACGCGGCGATCGACCTCCGCTTTGTCCGTCTTCGCGAATTTGAGGCCGAACGCCATGTTCTTGTAGACCGACATATGCGGATAGAGCGCATAGGATTGGAATACCATGGCGATCTTCCGGTCGGCCGGCGGCAATTCGTTCACGCGCCGCCCGCCGATACGAAGCTCGCCGGCGCTCACATCCTCGAGGCCCGCAATTGTGCGCAAAAGCGTGGACTTGCCGCAGCCCGAAGGACCGACAAAGACGACGAACTCCCCGTCACCGACGGTCAGATCGATATCGCGCAGGATCTCTATCGAGCCGTAGGATTTTGCGACACGATGAAGGGAAACCTCAGCCATCGATCCAACTCCGGGAAAGGAATAGCATGCTACTTGACAGCACCAGCGGTCAGGCCGCGGACGAGGTAGCGCGAGAAGAGAAGATAGAGAACGAGAATCGGCGCAATCGCCAGGGTCAGAGAGGCGAGAACGGCATTCCAATCGGTCACGTACTGGCCGATGAATTGCTGCACGCCGAGCGTGACCGTCTGCTTGCCGTCACCGGGAGCAAGGATCAGCGGAAACCAGAGATCGTTCCAGATCGGTACCATGGTGAAGACGGCAACCGTGGCGATGGCCGGGGTAATGAGGGGCAGGATGATGCTGCCGAAGATCCGATACTCGCTCACGCCATCGCACCGCGCTGCATCGCGCAGGTCCTTCGGGATCTGTTGGATGAACTCGCCAAGAATCAGGATCGCGAGGGGAAGTCCTTGTGCGACATAGACGAGGATCAGCGCGGTCAACGTATTGACCAAATGCAGATCCACCATCATCCGCAGGATGCTGACGCTGCCTAGCCGGATCGGCACCATGATGCCGATGGCCATGTAGAGGGTAATGATCGTGTTTCCGCGAAAACGATATTCCGAGAGCGCCCATGCTGCCATGGCGCCGATGAGAATGATCAGGCCGAGAGAGACCACCGTCACTGTGAGGCTGTTCAGGAAATAGAGCCCGAAATCGGACTTGGCGAAGACCTGATCGAAGCCGATGGTCGTAAACGTGCGTGCATCCGGGAAGCCGAGCGGATCGGAGAAGATCGCACGGCGCGTCTTGAATGCGTTGATCAGGATCAGCACCACCGGCCCGATGGCGAGGGCCGTATAGAGAAGCAGCGCGATGTGAACGGCAATGCGGCCCGGCCTGACATTCAATCTCATGGCGCCCTCAGAAAGTATGCCGTTGCAGCCGTCGCTGCACGCCGAAGAGATAGATCAGGACACCTGTCAGGATGATGATCAGCATCGCCGTCGCCACCGTGGCCCCCATGGTGGGGCTTCCCATCTGAAGCTGGTAGCCGAAGAAGGTGCGGTAGAAGAACGTGCCCAGAATATCCGTCGAGAAGTTCGGTCCCGCGAGTGCGCCTTTGACGGCGTAAATCAGGTCGAAGGCGTTGAAGTTCGCCACGAAGGTCAGAATGGAGACGACGCCGAGCGTCGGCAGGATCAAGGGCAGACGCACGAACCAGAACACGCTGAACGGCCCTGCCCCATCCACTGTCGCAGCATCGAGAAGATCCTCCGGAATGTTCAGGAGCGCCGCATAAATCAGCATCATCGGAATGCCGACGAACTGCCAGACGGAAATGAGGGAGATGGTGAGCAGTGCCGTGGATTCTTGCCCGAGCCATGGACCAAAGAAACTTCCTAGTCCCACGGTGCTCAGAACCTTTTCGGCAATGCCCCAGAGCGGATTGAGCATCAATTGCCAGATGAAGCCGATGATGACGACCGACAACATGGTTGGCAGGAACAGGAGCGTACGATAGATGCTGCCGCCCGTCAGGCGGGGGAGGCTGAGCAGCATGGCAAGCCCCAATCCGATACCGTTCTGCACCACCATGTGAATACCGAAGAAGATCAGATTGTTGCGAAGCGCATTCCAGAACTGGCTCGACCAGACCGGATCGGTCAGAAGGGTATGGAAATTTCCGAGTCCGTTGAATTGGGACACACCGGTCTCGTCACCCGCATAGAAGCTGAGACGGATCGTGTCGATCAGCGGATAGATGGAGAAAAACGTATAAATTACCAGCGCAGGCGCGAGAAACACAGCTATATGCATGGGAAAGCGCGAGCGCGCGGGGGCACTTTCCAGAGGCGCGTCCGAAATCAAGGAACTCGTCGACATCGAAATCTCGCTCGGAGAGTAAAGTTGACGGGCCACCGGTTTCGGGCGACCCGTCTTGTTCGCTGAGCGACTACTTCTTGTGGGGCTCGTACCAGCTCGCGAGCCCATCCTCGGCCTTCTTCGCGGCCTCCTCGGGCTTCATGGTCCCATTGAGAACCTGAGCGCTCACGTTCCAGAGTTCGTTCTCGAGGTTTGGCGTGCCGCGTGACAGGATCTGGTAAGAGTTGCGGATCGAGCTCTCGCAGGTCCCGCGCCAGCCGACGAATTTCGCCGCGACAGGATCCTTCACTGTGACCTTGTCCTTGGAAAGCGGGAAGAAGCCCGGCAGGGCGTTCGCGTAGATATCCGCAAACTCGGACGACGCGATCCAACTCAGAAAGGTCTTGGCCGCTTCCACGTTCTTCGACTTGGCGTTGATGCCGAGCGCGATATCCGTGTGGTCGCTGATATAGCACTTGCCCGTACCTTCGGGTACCGGCGGCGCGAAGGCGTCGAATTCGAAATCGGCCTGCTTGCGGAAAATTGGAACGTCCCAAGATCCCGCAGGATAGATGGCGGCGCGGCCGAGCGTGAACAGGTTCTGCGTATCCGGATATTTCTGGGACTGGTAGCCCTTGCCAAGATAGGGAGCCCAGCTCGCAAGCTCGGTGAAGGTCTGCACATAGGCCGGATCGGTGAACTTCTGCTTGCCCTCGATGAGGGCCTTGCGGCCCTCCTCGCCCTTCCAATAATTCACGCCGATATTCTGGAAGCCCATGGTAGCGGCTTCCCACTGATCGGCGGTTCCCATGGCGATGGGTGTGTATTTGCCATCTGCCTTGATCTTGTCGAGAACCGCATGGAACTCCGCTACCGTCTTCGGCGGTGTCAGCTTCAGCTCGTCGAAAATTGCCTTGTTGTAGATGAAGCCGTGAATCACCGATGCCATCGGCATGCAGAAGGCCGTCTTGCCGTCATCCGTTGACCAGGCGCTCTTGGCGACGTCTGAGAAATTCTCGATCCCCTTCACGTCGTCGACGGGGAGCAGATTCCCCTTCTTGAACAGATCGAGAGAGGCATCGAAGGGTCTGCAGGTGATGAGATCGCCTGCGGTGCCGCCAGCAAGACGCGCATTGAGAGCAGCGTTGTATTCGGTCGGGGGATCGGCTTTGAACTGGACCTTGATATTCGGATATTTCTTGTTGAAAGCCGGAATGATCTGGTTGTTCCAGACATCCGCGTCGTCATTGCGCCAGCTTTCGATGGTCAGGGTCTGAGCCGAGGCGGCGCTGGCGAACGCCATGGTGGCTGCGACCACCGAAGCCGTGGCTAGAAACTGTTCCGCGCAGCGCAGGAGGGCTTTGGTGTGAAGAGGTCTCATCGTCGTGTTTCCTCCGTCAGGCTTTTAGGGCGCCTGGCCATACCCTTCATTAGACCCCTCGTTTCTTCCTGTGCGGCTTTGACCGCATTCTTTCGTTTTCCCGCAAAGGCGGCTTCGACTGTCCCATTTGACGCGGTGACGAACAAGTGACCTTATAGTGGTATCGCTTGCGCCGGGAGCCGCCAAGCTTCTTATCGCCTTGTTATATAGCACCATTGTCCTATTTCCATCGTTCCGCCGTCTTCATCCTATGATCGTGTCTGCTGATATGATCGCCAGGAGAGAAAGGCCGCCCGAAATTGCGCCCTTCACGAACTGGACATTAAGTGGCATGGTAGCCCCCTGAGATCAGATGTTCCTTTTGTGCCACCTGCGATCCATTGACGATGAATGAGTCCCTGTTCCTTGGCATTGATGGCGGCGGCACGAAGTGTCGGGCGCGTCTGCGCGATGCCGAGGGGAATTTTCTCGGCGAAGGAACGGGCGGCCCATCGAATATCCGGCTCGATCCCGATCTGGTCTGGAACTCGATCCTGACCGCCTGTCGCGAAGCCATTGCCCAAGCCGGTCTTCAGGAGGCCGATTTCAAACGCATTCACGCAGGAATGGGCGCAGCCGGCGCGGGGCAGACCAGCGCTGTCGAGCGCCTGATGTCCCGGCCTCATCCCTTCGCATCCTTTTCCATCGATACGGATGCCCACACCGCGTGGCTCGGCGCCTTCGGCGGCGGCGACGGGGCCATCCTGATCGTCGGGACCGGCTCGTGCGGTTATGGCGGCGTCGGTGGGCGACGCTACTATGTCGGCGGCTGGGGCTATGAAATTTCCGATGAAGGCAGCGGGGCTGCGATCGGACGCGAAGCCCTGCGCCGCGCCATCTGGGCTTATGATGGGCGCATGGCCTCAAGCCCGCTCTCCGATGCGATTTTGTCCGAGTTCGGCAACAATCCCGAGGCTCTTGTGGATTGGGTCGGCAAGGCCCGTCCCAGCGATTATGCACGCTATGCGCCGCTTGTTCTCCAGCATGCGCTTCAGCGCGATCCTCTCGGTATCAGGCTGATTCAGGATGCGGCAGCAGGCATGGCGCAGATCGCCACCCGCCTACTCGATCTCGGCGCACCAGCCATATGTCTGTTCGGCGGGCTTAGCGAACCCTTACGGCCATGGCTGCCGCCGCCGTTGCAACAGGCTGTTACGCAGCCCAAAGCGGACGCCTTGGACGGCGCTATTCTTCTGGGGCGGGAAGCCTCACCGCGGAGGCCCCGATGACTGACCAAGCCTCCGATGCGCTGGAGCTGATTCCTCTCGACGAGAGTAATCCCACCCCGCTTTATCTTCAGCTGCAGCAATCCATCGAAGAAGCGGTCCGAAAGGGCGCGATCAAGGCGGATGATGCGCTTCCCGGCGAGCGGGACCTGGCGAAGCAACTCGGCGTCTCCCGCGTCACGGTGCGCAAGGCGATTACGGGTCTCGTCAAGAAAGGTGTGCTCGTCCAGCGCTGGGGATCCGGCACTTTCATCGCGCCACAGATGCGGCTCGAGCAGCCCCTGTCGCGCCTGTCAAGCTTCACCGACGACATGTCGGCCCGCGGCCTGCCCTCTTCCGCGCTTCTCCTGAGCCAGTCGGTCGGGCAGGCTTCGCCCAACGAGCTGATGGCGCTCGGCCTTTCGCCCGGCGACCAGGTGAGCCGCGTCAATCGCTTGCGCCTCGCCAACGGCATTCCCATGGCCATCGAACATGCCGTCATTCCAAGCCGGTTTCTGCCCGACCCGTCCCTCGTCAAGCAATCCCTCTATGCGGTGCTGCACGAGCAAGGCGTGATGCCGAGCCGGGCCCTGCAACGGCTTCACGCGGTGCTGTTGTCCGACGAGCAGGCCTCCCTGCTCCAGGTGCCTCCCCGAAGCCCCGCGCTTTACATCGAACGCCGCTCGTTCACCGGAACGGGCGAGGCGGTCGAATTCACCTCGTCCTATTACCGGGGCGATGCCTATGACTTCGTGGCAGAGCTAACCATCAGCCAGCCAGACCGGACCCATCATGATGCCTGAGCAAAACCGTTCCGAACCCACCGTCACAGCCATGTTGCGCGAGGCCTGCGAGGCACCGCAGGTTGTGGCACGCCTTCTTGAGAGCAACGCCGCCTTGTGCCGCGACCTCGGCGCGCGCCTGCGTGCCGCGCCACCGCCCTTCGCGGTGACCTGCGCGCGCGGCAGCTCGGACAATGCGGCAACCTTCGCCAAGTATCTGCTCGAGATCCATTCGGGCCTGGTGACGGCCTCCGTCGGCCCTTCCGTGACATCGGTCTATGCCGCGCGGCCGCGCATGCGCGATGCGCTGTTTCTCGCCGTCTCGCAATCGGGCCGCAGCCCGGACATCCTCCACCTCGCCCAGGCGGGGCGGGACGACGGCGCGCTGACCGTCGCTCTCGTCAACGACACGACCTCCCCTCTGGCTTCGACCTGCGAGGTCGTGCTGCCGCTGCATGCGGGACCGGAAAAGAGCGTCGCGGCGACGAAATCATTCATCGCTGCGCTCGCGGCCTCCCTGCAGCTCGTCGCGCATTGGTCGCAGGATCGCAATCTGCTGACAGCGCTCGACCAACTGCCGGAAGCGCTGGACAAAGCAGCCGCGCTGGACTGGTCCACAGCGCTTCCGCTGCTAACGCAGGCGGACGACCTCTTCGTCGTCGGGCGAGGCGTCGGCTTTGCGATGGCGCAGGAAGCAGCGCTCAAGCTGAAGGAGACATCGGGTATTCACGCGGAGGCCATGAGCTCGGCCGAGCTGATGCACGGTCCTTGGACACTCGCAGGCGATCATTTCCCGATCTTGATTCTGAGCCAGCACGACGAAACCTTGAGCGGCGTCAACGATCTCGTGACGAAGCTGAACGACCAGAACGTTCCCGTCATCGTCGCCGGCGCCGCGGAAGGGCCCGCGAAGGTCATGCTGCCATCGGTCGAGGGCATTCATCCCTTCATTGCACCGATCACGCTGATCCAGAGCTTCTATCCGCTCGTGAACGCCATCGCCCAGGCGCGCGGCCGCGACCCCGACAATCCTCCGCGCCTGCGCAAAGTGACGGAGACGGTGTGATGGCTTTCGCGCTCACTGGAGCCCGCATCTTCGACGGCAACCACATTCTGGAAGGCCGCGCGGTCGTGATCGAAAACGGCCGCATCGTCGGCGTGCCGCATGAGAAGGATCTCTCCCCCGGAATCGAGCGCCGTGGGATCGAGGGGCTGCTCGCGCCCGGTTTCATCGACGTGCAGGTCAATGGCGGCGGCGGCGTTCTCTTCAACGACGTGCGAAGCCTGGAAGGTCTCAGGACCATCGCGGCGGCGCACCGGGCCTTTGGCACAGTCGGTTTGCTGCCGACCTTCATCACCGATACGCGCGAGCGGATGGCGGGAGCGATGGACGCGATGCGCCAAGCGCTCGCCGCCCGCGTTCCCGGCGTCCTCGGCATTCATGTGGAGGGGCCCTTCATCAATCCCGAGCGCAAGGGGGTGCACAACCCCGCCTATATGCGCCCGATGGAGGATGAGGATATCGCCATCCTGACGTCCCTGACCGAGGGGCGAACGCTTGTGACCCTTGCGCCTGAAAAGAACGGCCTGGACGCCATTACGCGCCTTGCCGCGGTAGGCGTGCTGATCTGCGCGGGCCACACGGCGGGCGATTATGCCACGATCATGGAAGCCTGCCGCCACGGCCTGCGGGGGTTCACCCATCTCTTCAACGCCATGCCGCCGCTGGTGGGACGCGATCCCGGCCCGGTCGGCGCGGCCCTCGACAGCAACGGCACATGGTGCGGCCTGATCGTCGACGGCCATCATGTGGACGATGCCTCCTTGCGCGTCGCCATCGCGGCGAAAGGTACCGAGCGGATGATGCTCGTGACCGACGCCATGTCCGTCACCGGCACGAATCTCGAAAGCTTCGACCTTCACGGCCGCACGATCTATCGCCGGGACGGGAAGCTGACGACGGCCGACGGCACGCTTGCCGGTTCCGATCTCGACATGGCGAGTGCCGTCCGCAACAGCGTGCAACGCCTAGGCCTGTCCCTGCCCGATGTGCTGCGCATGGCCTCCCTGGCGCCCGCGTCCTTCCTGAGGCTCGACCATGAACTCGGGCGTATCGCCCCCGGCTATCGCGCAAGCCTCGTGCTTCTCGACGACGGCCTCAACGTGCGGCAAACTTGGATCGATGGCGAATAGAACGATGGCATAGGTGTCTCGATGGGCGCGAAGAGGGTTCTCGTTGTTGGGCTCGGCAATATGGGAATGTCCCACGCCCTCGCCTATGACCGGATCGAGGGCTTCGAGGTCACAGGCCTCTGCACGCGCAACATCGACGACGTCGCGATTCCCGCCTCCTTGCAGAAGGCCCGACGCTTCACGCAGTTCGAAGAGGCGCTCACGGCCCTTGCACCGGACGTGGTTTCGATCAACACGTGGTCGGACACCCATGCGGCCTACGCCATCCAAGCGATGGAAGCGGGCGCCCACGTCTTCGTGGAGAAGCCGCTTGCCGATACGGTTGTCGATGCGGAGCGCGTGATCGAGACCGCTATCAGGACCGGGCGCAAGCTCGTCGTCGGTTATATCCTGCGGCATCATCCGTCCTGGATCAGATTCATCGAGATCGCCAGAACCCTCGGTACGCCTCATGTCTTTCGGATGAACCTCAATCAGCAATCGAGCGGGGCGGCTTGGGAGGCTCACAAGCGGCTGCTGCAATCCCTCTCGCCGATCGTCGATTGCGGCGTGCATTATGTAGACGTCATGTGCCAGGTCACGCGCGCGAAGCCTGTGCAGGTTCACGCCATCGGCACGCGCCTGACGGACGACATGCCGGAGGGCATGTACAATTATGGCCACCTGCATGTGACTTTCGACGACGGGTCAGTCGGCTGGTACGAAGCGGGCTGGGGGCCGATGATGAGCGAGACGGCCTATTTCGTGAAGGACGTCATCGGCCCGAAAGGCAGCGTCAGCATCGTCATGGCCGAGACCTCGGGCGACATCAAATCGGCCGACATCAACGCCCATACGAAGACAAACCAGATCCTGCTCCATCATGCTGCGCTGAAGCCCGATGGAACGCTCGCGAAAGCCGACGAGCGTATCGACACGGCGGACGAGCCGGATCATGACGCCCTGTGCGAGCGCGAGCAGCGTTTCCTGCTCCGCGCGATCGATGAAGATCTCGATCTTTCGGATCACATGAACGATGCGGTCAGATCCTTGCGGATCGTTCTTGCCGCCGATGAAGCTGTTCGCACCGGATGCGTTATAGCGCTCTGAGAGCTACGCGCCGCCTTTGACGTAGAAGACGAAGTTGCGGACTTTCCCCGCGAAGTCGCGCTCATATTCCCGCTCGATGCGCCAGCCGTGCCGCTCGTAGAACCGGCGCGCGCCGTGGTTGTCGCGGAAACATTCGAGACTTCTGGCGCGTTGCTCCTCCGCCTGGCGCAGCAGCAACGCGCCGCCTCCCCGCCCGCTGGCGGCGGGGTCCATGAACAGCATGTCGATATGCCCGTCGGTCATGAGCAAGAAACCGATGGGCTTCCCATTGGAGAGAGCAATCAGCATTCGCTCCCAGGATGTCTTGAAACGCTCCGCGAAGAAGGCTGCATCGCGGCTCGCGAGAACATTCTCTTCGAGGATGTCCTTGAAAGCTGCCCTATAGGATGCCTCGGCAATGGCTGCCAGCGCCGGGATATCCTCAGCGCCCGCCCTTCGCACCATCACGGCTGCCCCCGCAGGCGCGGATCGAGGGTGTCGCGCAACGCATCGCCGAGCAGGTTGAACCCGAAAGACAGGAACAGGATCGCGAATCCTGCGAAGATGGCGCTCCAGGGCGAGAGCAGGAGGAAATTGCGTCCTTCCGACAGCATCAGCCCGAGGGATGGCGTCGGCGGCTGCGTGCCGAGGCCGAGGAAGGATAGCGAGGCTTCGACGAGGATCGCAGCGGAGAGCAGAAGGCTCGTCTGGACGAGGATGACCGACGCCAGATTCGGCAGAATGTGCAGGAAGATGATGCGCGCATCCGACGCGCCGATGGCCTTCGCGCCCGCCACATATTCGCTTTCGCACAGAACCAGGGCCGGCCCGCGCAGGAGCCGCGCGAAGATCGGCGTATAGACGATGGCGATGGCCGCCGCCGCGCTGTAAGTGTGCGGCCCGAGAACGGCGATGATGCCGATGGCAAGCAGCATGACCGGGAACGCGAACAGCACGTCCATCATGCGCATGATGATCCGGTCGAGCCAGCCGCGATAATAAGCGGAGATCAGCCCGAGCGTACCGCCCGCCAGCAGAGCGACGCCGACGGCGAGCAGGCAGGCGATGAGCGAGGTGCGATAGCCGTAGAGAATGCGCGCCAGCACATCGCGGCCCAACTGGTCCGTTCCGAGCCAGTTGAGGACTGTGGGCCCCTTGAGCCGCCGCGCAACGCTCTGCGCCATGGGATCATAGGGCGCGAACCAGGGCGCTCCGACAGCGAGGATGACCTGAACCGCCACGAGAATCAGGGCGAAGGTCAGGAGCTTGTTCTTGGCCAGACGCGACACGGCTCAGGCCCTCACACGCGGATCGACGACCATGTAGAGAAAATCGACGAGGAAATTCACGAGAACGAATCCTGCGGTCACCACGAGGATGGTGGCCTGGATGAGCGGATAATTGCGCTCGGCAATCGCCCCGAGAATGAGGCGTCCGAGACCCGGAATGGCGAAGACCTGCTCGACCACGATGGCGCCGCCGAGAAGATAGCCCGTCATGATACCGACGCTGGTGAGGAACGGAATCAGCGCATTACGCAGGGCATGCTTGTAGACCACGCGCCGCTCGCTCAGGCCCTTGGCGCGGGCGGTGCGGATGTAATCCTGACCGAGCGCATCGAGCATCGCCGAGCGCACGAGGCGCGACAGGTTGGCGAGGATCGGCAACGCCAGCGCGAAGGCCGGGAGCATCATCCGCTGAAGATTCCCTAGAGGGTCCTCCAAAAACGGCACGTAACCAAGAGACGAGAAACCGGGCGCGAGTGAGGAAAGAAGAAGGATGAGCACGATGCCGAGCCAGAAGGACGGAATCGTCAGGCCGGCAATGGCGCCGATGCGCATGGCGACATCCGCGCCGCCGCCGTGGGTCTGCGCCATCAGGCAGCCGACGGGGACCGCGAGAACCGCACCGACGATGAGTGAAAGCAGCGTCAGTTCCAAGGTCGGCCAGAGATGCGTCATGATCTCGGTCGAGACGGGCCGTCCCGTCCAGAGCGAGGTTCCGAAATCCCCACGAAGCGCGGCTCCTGCCCAGATCAGATATTGCTCGACGATCGGCCGGTCGAGGCCGACGCGGCTGTTGAGCTCCGCCATGCGCTCGGGCGTGATTTCCGTATTGGCCCCGAGCATGATCGCGACCGCATCGCCGGGGATGAGGCGGATCATCAGAAACACGATGATGGAGACGCCGAAGAGAACGACGACCAGATCAATCAGGCGCGAGAGCAGAACGCGGTTCATCTTGAAAACAGGATTTTCTTGCAAAAGCCCCGGCGCCGCAGGCTAAAGCATCGGGTGGTCCCAAAAGTGGATTCCAGTTTTGGGACCACCCGATGCTTTTTCCTTAGCGAGAGCGCATCGTCCGGGGCGGAAAACCGGGTCCGCTTTTCCGCACGATGCGCTAACGACGCCGGAGAGGATCGGGATCAGAAGCTCGCGCCCCTCAAGGTCGAGAGCGAGCGATTCGGCATGACCTCATAGCCCTGCAGCTTGTCGCGCATGGCCGAGAAGAGCGTGCCGTAGGTCAGATGCGCCACCGGGCCCGAGCAGGCGAGCTTTTTCTGCACCTGGTCGTAGGCGATCTTGCGCGCTGACTGATCCTGCAATGTCCGCGCCTTGTCGAGGAGTTGATCGATTTCCTGATCGGAGTACTTGAACACGTTGGTCGAGCCTCCGGTGCGGAACGTGCGGTAGAAATATTCGTCCGGATCGGGGCTACCGGCATTGATCGAGGCGAAGAGATCGAAGTTGCTGTTGCGCCAATCCTGGATGAACTGACCCTGCTCCTGGTTCTTCAGCTCCACCTTGAAGCCGGCCTTGTTGAGCTGCTCCTGCACGACCTGCGCGACGTCCTTGACGTCCTGGCGCGGCAGAACGTTCATCGTGACGGATACGGGCGTGGCGACGCCGGCTTCCTTGAGCAGCGCCTGCGCCTTGGCCGGATCGGGCTTGTAGCAGGAGAACTCCTTCACATCGAGCGCCCATGATTTCAGCGCAGGCGACAGCGGCCCGCCGGGCACGCCCGCGCCGAAGAGCGCGGCATCGACGATCTCCTGTCGGTTGATGGCGTAGTTCAGCGCCTCGCGCACCTTCGGATTGTCGAAGGGCGGCTTCGACACGTTCATGCCGACGAGCATATAGGCGAGCTCGAGCGTCTCGGAGAGTTTCACGTTCGGCTTGCCCTTGAGCTGAAGGGCCGTCGCCGCATCGATATTCGGCAGGAGCGAATACTGGCCATTGGCCAGTCCGACCTGACGAGTCGCCGATTCAGGTACAATGTTGAACTTCAGGCCAGAGAGCTTCGGCAGGCCCTGCTGCCAATAGGCATCGTTCTTCGCCAGCAGGATGAAACCGTTCGGCTGCCATTCCTTGAACTTGAACGGGCCAGTGCCGACCGGGACCTTCTGCAAGGCATCCTTGTTGGTCTCGACCTCGCTCGGAACGATGGCGATGGTGGCGAGAGAGGCGAGAAGCGGAGCGGAGGGCTCCTTCAGCGTCAGCTCGACGGTCAGCGGGTCGACCGCCTTGGCGCCCTCGACAGAAGAGAGGCGGCTTGCGAGCGGCGAGGCGATTTCCTTGCTCTGCACACGCCGGATCGTGGAGGCCACGTCCTCGGCATTCATGTCCGAGCCGTCGTGGAATTTCACCCCGGAGCGCAGCTTGAACGTATAGGTCTTGCCGTCAGGCGAAACGGTCCAAGACTCCGCGAGGCCGGGGACGACCTTCAGGTCCTTGTCCACGGAGGTCAGACCCTCGTAGATATTGCCGTTCACCACCATGAAACTCGGAAAAGCGGTGATGAGATGAGGGTCGAGACCGGTCGGACTATTATCCGCCCCGATTTCCAGAACCTGAGCCGAGGCGGAGGCCATCGCCGCCACGACAAAACCTGCGCCTATGGCGCCGCGCAGTACCGACCTGATCATGCGTCTTATCTCCCTTGCAAGCCGCAGCGAAATTTATAGGCGATCCTTGCGGGCCTGTCATGGTCCAATATCATACCACTCTAGACCGCCTCGCGGCGTATGCTATGGTCCCCGCGCACCAAGAAAATCGCCGGAGATTCCCAATGTTGCAACATTCGCCAATGAAAGCGATTGGCATCATCAGCGGAACATCGATGGATACCCTGGTCCGTCCCGGGCCGGGGCAGACCTTTTCCTGTCCCGATGATCTGGACCGGTACCTCCAGCAGTTGATTTCCAAGCCGACTCGCGCCCAAAGTGCCTCGCTCGGAGCCGTAGGCTGGAACGGCGACTTCCTCGATGCGCGGGCCTTCGGCCATCTCGCCGTTCGGTCGGTGCGGCACCTGCCGCTCAGCCTTCCGACAACCATCGGCGTTCCCCATCCGATGCGAGGCGATGAATTGCACCGCGCAGCCTGACTTTCACGGAACCATGACCCTGACAAATCTGATCGAGCAGGCATTTGAGCCGGCAGCCGCCTCCCTTCGCAGCAACGCTATTCCCGGCGCGGTGCTCGGCATCGTGACGGCGGATGGCGAGCGCGCCGTTCGCTGGGACGGCGCGGCGCAGATCGAGCCGGAACGGGAGAACTTTTCCCGCGACACGTGGTTCGATCTGGCATCCCTGACCAAGGTCATCTTCACCACGACGCGCGTTCTGCAACTGGTCGATGAGGGCCGGTTCGGTCTCGACGATCCTCTGGTGAAGGTCATTCCGGACCTGCGCCAATATGACATGAACGCTGTCGAGCGGCGCCTCACCTTCCGGCAATGCCTCGCCCATCAGACCCATCTGCCCGCCGTCGAACCGCTCTATACCTACGGCCAGGATCCCCAGACGCTGCGTGCCTTCATTCTCCAGCGCGTATGGCAGAGTGGTCCGCCGGTCTATTCCGACATCAACTTCATGCTGCTCGGCATCGCCATCGAGCGCATCACCGGGCAGGCGCTGATCGACCAGCCGCTCCCGCCTCGGCTGACCTTCAGGCCCGATCCGCGCCAATGCGCGGCAACCGAGCGATGCACTTGGCGCGGGCGTGTGATCCGTGGCGAGGTGCATGACGAGAACGCCTTCGCTTTTGGCGGAGCCTCGGGCCATGCGGGCCTGTTCGGCACCATCGACGGAGTGCTGGATTTCGCCCGGTCGATTCTCGACGGGTCGGCTCTGTCGGCCAAATCCATCAAAGCCCTCCGCACCCGGGAATCCGACAAGCGCACGGTCGGTTGGGAGGGTGCCTATGCCGGCTGGCATGGCGGCGATGCCTGTTCTCCTTCAGCCATCGGACATACGGGCTTTACCGGCACCGGCCTCTGGCTCGATTTCGATCGCGGGATCGGCTGGTCGCTTCTGACCAACCGGGTCCACCCCTCCCGCCATACCGACAGCGGCATCCTGCCCCTGCGGCGCGCCACCGGGGAGCGGGTGATCGCTCTGTTCGATGCACTACGGAAGCCGCAGGCGAAAGCCGGGGAATGACGACCTGAAGCGCCGCAAGGCCGATTGCTGACGAATTGAACTGGACCTATATTGGTCTGCAAGAAAGAACATGTGATGGCGACCGAAAACTTCAGCACCCGTTTCCAGGAACTCGATGCCTGGCCGAACCTCGATATTCTCTCCGCTTTCTATGAGGGACAGCTCACCGCCGTCGCGGCGGTGCGGTCTTCGCTCCCGGCCATTGCCGCGGCTGCGGAGGAAGCGGTCGCCAGGCTGCGCCGCGGCGGGCGCCTCGTCTATGTGGGCGCAGGCACATCGGGCCGAATCGGCGTGCAGGACGGCACCGAATTGCCGCCGACTTTCAACTGGCCCGACGACAAGCTCGTCTACCTGATCGCGGGCGGCGAAGGCGCGCTCCTGAAGGCCGTCGAGAATGCGGAGGATTCCGTCGAGCAGGGCATCGCGGGCATCCGGGATTCAGGCATCGGCCCTAACGACGTCGTCATCGGCGTTGCCGCCAGCGGCCGCACTCCCTTCACCATCGCCGCCCTCGAAGAAGCGAAGGCGCGCGGTGCGCAGACGATCGGCATCTCCAACAATGCGGGCGCGCCGATCCTCGATGTCTGCTCGCACCCTATCCTTGCCGATACGGGCGAGGAGGTCATCGCCGGCTCGACCCGCATGAAGGCGGGCACGGCGCAGAAGGTCATCCTCAATCTGCTTTCCACCCTTATCATGGTTCGCCTCGGCCGCGTCTATCGCGGTCTCATGGTCCATATGCGCGCCACGAACGCGAAATTGCGTCGCCGCAGCGAGATCATGGTGTCCCAGATCACCGGCTGCGACGACGCCAGCGCCATCGCCGCGCTCCGGCAGGCCGATGGCGACATGAAGCTTGCATCCCTGATCGCGCTCGGCATCGATTCTTCCGATGCTGAAGCGGCCCTGACACGCAGCGATGGCAATCTGCGCGAAGCCCTGTCAGACTTCCCCACATCAAATGTTGAGCGCAGTCCGACGCCGGTAAACCGGCGCGACTGACAACGAGGAAAGCGAAATGTCATGGCGCTGGGGCTTGGCATCGACGCAGGGGGAACGGCAACACGGTGGCGGCTCGTCGAGTCCGCCGGCCGATGTGTTGCACAAGGCTCCGTCGAGCCCCTGACGGGCCATCTTTTCTCGGCCGCGGCCGAGGAGCGCGCGAAGCGGATCGTCGCCGAGATGGCGCAGGCCGTGACGCAGACCGGCGCTCCCGCCAGCATCGTCGCCGGCATCACCGGCCTGACGCGGGATACACCGGCCGAGGCGACCATGCGCAACATCTTCTCCGAGGCTTTCAAGCTGCCCGGAGCCAAGATCTTCGTCGCGGAGGACATGTGGATCGCCTACCTGTCCTATTTCGCGCTCGGCGAGGGTATCCTCGTCTATAGCGGCACGGGTTCCATCGGCTATTATCTGTCGCAGACCAAGGAAGTGATCCGGGTCGGCGGGCGAGGCAACCTGATCGATGACGGCGGCTCCGGCTTCTGGATCGCGCGGGAAGCGTTGAAGGCCGTGCTACGCAAGGAGGAGGAGAGTCCCGGCGAAGGCTGGACAAGCCCTCTCGGCGCCTCGCTTGCGAAAGCCCTCGGCGGCACGGAGTGGGATATCGTGCGGACCTTCGTCTATGGCGGCGATCGGGGCAGGATCGGCCAGCTCGCCCGCGCCGTTGGTGAAGCCGCGCAGCAAGGCGATGAGATTTCCTTGAGCATCCTGCGCAATGCGGGACAGGAACTGTCCCGGCTTGCCAACAGCCTCATCAAACGGGTCGGCTCTCGCCCTGTCGCCCTGGTCGGAGGAGGGTCGCGGTTGCATCCGATCATCGCCGAGGCTTTTCGGCATGAACTTCCGACCTCCGTCGAGGTGATCAGCAACGACGTGGATGCCGCCATGACGGCGGCGCGGCTTGCAGCGACTGTCGATTGAGATAGAACCCGCCCGTCGTCCCTGCTGGAGCAGGAAGTCTTTCCCGAGGCTCAACTGGTCAGGCCGTTCTGAAATCGCATAGGTTCGTCTTGTTGGGCGCCCTGGGAGACTTTCGCGTGATTTTCGATCAATGGCTCGATATGCCGGTTTGGGGGATCTTCTCTTCCCTGATCGTGGCTTTCGCCCTTTCAGCCTACACCATCTTCTGGCTCAGTTTCAGCGAGTGCACCCGGGCGCATTCCTCAAGCTTCAGCGGCGTGGTTGCACCCTTCTTCGGCGCGGTCGCGGTGCTGTTCGCCCTTCCTGACAGGTTTTCTCGCCAACGAGGTCTGGGAGCGCAACAGGCAGGCCCTTCGCGCCGTGCTCGCGGAGCGTGAAGCGTTGCAGGCCATCCAGGCCATCAGCATCGCGACGGTGACCGATATGGAGGATATCCGGGCTGCCGTGCGCCTCTATGCGGAAACACTGGTTCAGGACGAATGGCCGCGCATGAGAGATCAGGAGAGCTCCGCCAAGGCCGGCCAGGCGTTGTTGTCGCTGCTTGGCAGGATCTCGAATCCCCAGATCTCCTCCAATGCCGGACAGGCCGCTCAGACTGCCCTTCTCGACGCGGTTCTCAAGCTTCGCAGCGCCCGCGACGACCGCCTCGCCTTGAGCGGTGACCAGACCGATCGCACGAAATGGGCAGCCGTTCTCTTTCTTGCGCTCATCACCCAGGTCGCCATCGGGATCGTGCATCTGGAGCGCCCGCGGGCGCAACTGGCTGCCCTTTCGATCTTTTCCACCGCCGTCGTCATTACATTGGGCTGATCGCCGTTCGCGAAAGGCCCTTCGATGGCCCCTTGTACATTTCCTCCGAACCCATCGAGGAGGCGCTGCTGATCATGACAAGGCTCTCGTCGCCTTAAGCTTGCCCGGGAGAGGTTGCACAATCACACTCTCTCGGGCAAACCTAACACTCCGCCACCTCATTGATGATCGTTTACGATGCAAGCTCTTTTTGTCGGCCAGACCTATATCGATGTAACTTTCCTGGCGGACGAGATTCCGACCGGCGACGACAAGACCGTGGCGCGGGACTATGCCATCTCGTTTGGCGGCAATGCGGTCACGGCAGCCTTCGCCTGCGCCAAGCTCGGCATTGCGCCGGATCTGCTGACGTCGATCGCGGACGATTATCTCGGGCGCATGTTCATTGATATGGCCGCGAAATACGCCATTCCGGTCCATCACCGGAAGGTGAAGGAATCCTCGCTTTCCTTCATCATGCCGCGCGGCGGCAAGCGCGCCATCGTGCGCTGCCGTGACGATCATTACCTTCATCCTGTTCCGCCCCTCAACCTGACGGGATGCAGGGCGCTACATCTCGACGGCCACCAGGCGGATGCCGCGATGCATTATGCCCGCATCTGCCGCGAGACGGGGATCCTCACCTCTCTCGATGGTGGCGGCCTGCGCTCCAACACGCATGAGCTTCTCGAATTCATCGACGTCGCCATCGTCGCCGAACGTCTGTGCGAGCAGATGAACCTGACCCCGGTGGAAATGCTCGCTTATCTCAAGAGCCGAGGCTGCAGGATCGGCGGCGTGACCATGGGTGAGCGCGGCCTTCTCTGGTATGACGAGACCGGCGCGGAGGCCGTCCTGCCCGCGCTCGCGGTGCCGCCGGAAGCGGTGGTCGATACGAATGGCGCGGGCGACATCTTCCACGGCGCTTATGTCTATTCCGCTATTGCGCGGCCCGGACTGCCATGGCGCGAACACTTCACCCTTGCCCGCGCGGCATCGGCTTATGCCATTCAGCACTTGGGTAACGAGGCCAGCCTGCCGGCTCTTGCCGACATTGCCCGAACTCAGGAAACGTTCCCGGAGAATCGGGCATTAGCCTTCGATCTTCAGGGTCCTCCACGAAAAGCCGATTTGAAGAGTGCCATCTAAAGCTTAATATCGTAACCTTCACTCGAAGGCGTCCGACTGCTATCGGTCAGACGTCTCGAAGGAGGATATGCTTTTGAGCCCTCTCACGTCCTGGGCAGATGGACTTAGCGAGATCCGCTTTCAGGCGGAAACTCAGGGCTTTAGCCATGAGGCGCTGGCCGGACTTCTGGAGAACATGCCCCTGGCGATCGCCGTCACCGTGGGACCTGAGCATCGCTTCAACTTCGCCAACCGCTTGTTCCGCACGGCGCTCTCCGCCCGAACCGACAATTTGGTCGGCAGGACCATCGGCGAAGTGCTCAGCGATCTTTACACACCAGAGATGCTGGCGCTGCGCACAGGCCTGCTCGAAACCGGCAAGTCTTACGAAGCAATGGAGGTGCCCATCGCCCCCGCCCCGGGCCAGGAACCGGCCTACTGGGACCTCAAGCTGCTGCCGGTTCACGACGCCACCGGCAAGGTCATCGGCATCCTGACCTTGGGCGCCAACGTCACCGAGCGAGTCAAGGCGCGTGAAGAGGCCGTTCAGAAGAGCCGCCAAGCCGCCATCGACAGCGAACGCCTGTCACTGGCTGTCGAAGCGACGGAACTCGGCCTGTGGGAATGGGATGCGCAGACGGGGCAGACCTATTGGTCGGACCGGCAGAAAGAAATCTTCGGTCTCTCCAAGGAGAGACTTGGAACGTATGAATATTGGGTTTCCGCCCTCCATCCCGAAGATCGGGATCGTGTCATCGCCTGCGTCTCCGCATTGCTTGATCCCGCGTCCGGAGGCCAGTTGCGTCTCGAGCATCGCGTCGTCCATGCCAATGGCGATGTCCGCTGGATTCTCTCACGGGGCCGCATGCTCTATGAACTGAATGACGGCACGCTCAAACCCGCCCGTCTTCTCGGGACGGTTCTCGACATCACGGATCGCCGCGAGAGCGAAGAAACCCGGCGGCTTCTCGTGAGCGAGCTGAACCACCGCGTGAAGAACCTTTTCGCCATGGCGAGCGGCATGGTGGCGCTGACGGCGCGAACGGCGAAGACGCCGAAGGAGATGGCGACATCCCTTCGCGGACGTCTCGAAGCTCTTGCACGTGCCCATGAACTGATACGCCCCGCCATCAAGGAAGACGCGCCGCAGGCCGGGGAAACCTCGATTGGTGAGATCACGCGGGCCATCCTGGCCCCTCATACGGATCGAGAAGATCGGTCCCGTCTGTCCATTGAAGGACCGCATATCCCCGTAGGCGCAAGCGCCGCGACCGGACTCACTCTCGTGCTGCACGAGCTTGCCACCAACGCCTCCAAATACGGTGCCCTTTCTGTCCATGACGGACAGATCGCGATCGATTGGACGGCGAAGGATACTGAACTCCTCCTCACGTGGCGGGAAGCGAACGGCCCGGCCATTGCCTGCGCGCCGGCATCCGAAGGATTCGGCTCGCAATTGGCGCGCAAGAGCATAGCGGACCAGCTCGGCGGAGAGATCGCCTACGACTGGCTCGAGGAGGGCCTGTGCGTTCGCATCCGGCTGCCCCTCGACCGGCTTTCCCGCTGACGAAGAAGGCGCGGCGTCACGCCTTCTTCTGGTAATCCTTCACATCTGAGAACTGGATCGCCTTGTAGCGGTCCTGCTCGTATTGCAGGTTGAAGGTATTCGCCGCCATGAAGACAGGCGCGTCGTCGAGATCACGCGCCATCGCGGACAGGTGGCTGTCGATGAACTTGTCGAGTTCGGCCCGGTCATTCGCCGTGATCCAGCGGCAGATGGAGAAGCGTGTCGGCTCGTAATCGATCGGCAGGCCGTATTCGCCGAGCAGACGCTCTTTGAGCACGTCGAGCTGCAACGCGCCGACGACGCCGACGATGGCGCCCGAGCCGTCCTGCGGCACGAAGAGCTGCACGACGCCCTCCTCCGCCATCTGCTGCAAGGCCTCGCGCAGCTTCTTCGCCTTCATGGCGTCCTGCAGCTTGATGCGGCGCAGGATTTCCGGCGCGAAGCTCGGCACGCCGCGGAACACGATATCCTCACCCTCGGTGAGCGTATCGCCGATGCGCAAGGTGCCGTGGTTCGGCAGGCCGACCACGTCGCCGGCCCAGGCCTCGTCCGCGATGGCGCGATCCTGCGCGAAGAAGAATTGCGGCGTGTTCAGGCTCATGGGCTTGCCCGTGCGCACGAGCTTCGCCTTCATGCCGCGCGAAAGCTTGCCCGAGCAGATGCGCATGAAGGCGATGCGATCGCGGTGGTTCGGATCCATGTTGGCCTGGATCTTGAACACGAAGCCGGTCATCTTCGGCTCGCCCGCTTCGACGAGGCGCTTGTCGGCCTCCTGCCCACGCGGCGGCGGCGCATATTCGGCCATGGCGTCGATGAGATCGCGCACGCCGAAATTGCGCAGGGCGCTGCCGAAGAAGACAGGCGTGAGATGGCCTTCGCGGAAAGCCGCAAGGTCGAAGGGCTTGCAGGCCTCCTGCGCCAACATGACTTCTTCCTGCCATGCCTCGACTTCCTCCGGCGGAAGCAGGCTTGCGACCGCAGAATCCTCAGGGCCCGACACCTTGATCGGCTCCTCGTCCGTATCGATGCGCCGCACGACATTGCGGCGCAGGTCGAAGGTGCCCGCGAAGCTGCGGCCCTGGCTGATCGGCCAGGTGACGGGCGCCGTGTCGAGGGCGAGCGTCTTCTCGATCTCGTCGAGAATATCGAAGGAGCTGCGCGCCTCGCGGTCCATCTTGTTGATGAAGGTGACGATGGGGATGTCGCGCATCCGGCATACTTCGAACAGCTTGCGGGTGCGCGCCTCGATGCCTTTCGCCGCGTCGATCACCATGATGGCGGAATCGACGGCAGTGAGCGTGCGATAGGTATCCTCCGAGAAATCCTCGTGGCCCGGCGTATCAAGCAGGTTGAAGACGCAGTCGCCATATTCGAAGGTCATGACCGAAGTCACGACGGAGATGCCGCGCTCCTTCTCGATGCCCATCCAGTCGGAACGGGTGGAGACGCGGTTTTTCTTCGCCTTCACCTCGCCCGCGAGCTGGATCGCGCCTCCGAACAGCAGCAGCTTCTCGGTCAGCGTGGTCTTGCCCGCGTCAGGGTGGGAGATGATCGCAAAGGTACGGCGGCGACCCACAGGGGTCGGAAGATCGGTCATTGTTCTCAAATTCTCTGGGTTCAGAGGTGGGGGCAAGACGCCGCAGTACCAGCCTCTTACGTCATGGACTTCTCAACCTATATTGGGCTTTCCCGTCAACAACGAAAGGAGGTGATCAAGTGTCTCATTGTCATACCCTGCGGTCCCCGGTTGCTGCGACCTTGATCCTGGCCTCTGCCGAGATCGGTGCGTAACGCACGAAAAAGGCGCGGTCCATCGGACCGCGGACCCGACAATGGAAAGGCCGCCTCAAGGGGCGGCCTTTCTTTTGAACATGATTCGGCAAAGGGGAACCCGTTCTGCCGAAAAGCGCGTGCGGCACCAGATCTTGGAGCCTGGTCACGCACCCAGGAGCTTGCCCGTGCGCTGGACCTTGGTGCCCGCGACCTTGGCGAGGCGCTGACCTTCGGTTGCGAAACGGAGCAGGATCCGGGCGAACATCACCCCATCCGTCGGCGCGCAGGCCGGAGCTACGACTCCCGTCAGGGGATCGACGATCTCGGCGATCACGTCGCCGGCCTTCACCCTGTCACCGACCTCAGCCTTGAACACGACGATACCGTAGGCGGGCGAGGGCACCGGCTCCGAGGCTGCAAGCGGCGTCGGGGCGCAGAGGGCTTGCGGCAGCGTCTTATGATCTCCCGCAATCGCGCCGCGCAGGATCAGGTAATCGACCAGAGCCGCAGCATCGGCCCGGGCGAGATCATGGGTCACGTCGCCCTCGCCCCGGAACTCCAGGGTCGTGGAGTGACAGCCGAAGGGTATGGGATGATCCGGGAACCGGTCCGCAAGCTCGGCCCAGGGGCGGCTGCAGGCCTCATCGAACGGGTCGTCCCCCGATTCGTCGGCGAGCAGAAAGGCATGAGAGCCGAGGAGCGCCGAGAGCGGCGCGAATTCCTCGGCCGAGCGGGTATGGGTATAGAGGTGCACCACGGCCTCGGAATCGCAGTGCATGTCGAGCACGATATCCGCGTCGATGGCGAGGCCGAGCAGGGTCTTCTTCAGCACATCGGCGGGATTGTTCGTCTTACAGACTACCAGCTCCGCTCGAAGCGCTTCGCGGATCAGGTGCAGATTCGCCTCGCCGTCCTTCGTCAGCTTGCCCTCGATGCGCTTGGCGACCTGAGGGACGAGGTAGGGATAGCCGCGATTGAAATTGATGCCGTTCGAGAGATCGAAGCGGCCGACCGGTTCTCCCAACACCTTTTGCGCCAGCCCGATGGGATTGGCCGAGGGCACGAGAACGATCTCGCCTTTGATCCGGCCCTCGGCCTCGAGGGCGATGAGGCGCTCGCGCAGATGATGAGCCGCGATCATGCCGGGGATCTCGTCCGCATGCAAAGCCGCCTGAACATAGATCCGCGGTCGCGCACCGGCCTCGCCGAAGCGATGGACGGTCAGGGAGAGATTGGCACCAGGCGCGAGCGGTGAGAGGGCGATCTGTTCTGTTCTCATGATAACCGGGATAAGGCGTGAGCCACGGGAGGAAGATGCTGGGTTATCAGCGCTCGCGCCGCTTGAACAGGGCAGGAAGGGCCGCAGCCCTCCTCTAGGCCCGGGCCCAGCCCTGCGATTGGAAGACGAAGCGGCCCGGATTCGTCACCAGAGCCGCAAGCCCCTGCAAGGCAGGTTCCGGATTGACGATGACGAAGGCCGGCACGCTTCGCGCCCAGGCATCGTGCGGCGCCTTGTAATCGAAGGCCTGCCGGAAACAGCCCTTCTGCAACACATCGACCATGCGCGGGGCGATGCCGCCGGCGATGAAGACACCGCCGGTCGCCTCGAAGGTCAGGGCGAGATCGCCCGCGAAGCGACCGAGGAACCGGGCGAAGAAATCGAGAGTTTCGAGAGCGAGCCTATTGCCCCCCCTCGCCGCGGTGAGAATGTCGTTCGGCATCGTGAAGGGGCATTCCGTTCCGTGATGCGCCGCCAGGGCCTTGGACAGGCGGAAAAGGCCGGGACCGGACAGGATGACCTCCGCCGTCACCCGCCCGCCGACACGCTCCATATGCGGCCAGAGCGCCATCTCGTCGTCGGCCATGGGGCCGAACTCCACATGCCCGGCTTCCGTCGCGAGGATGGCGAAGCGGTCCTCGACGGGGACCAGGGCCGCCACCCCAAAGCCGGTTCCGGGCCCGAGCACGAGTCGCGCGCCTGATCCGGCGGGCACGATATTGCCCAAGGGTGCGAGGTCGCCGCGCGCCGCATCGAGCACCGTCACCGAGGCGGCGACAGGGGTATAATCGTTGACGAGAGTCACCCGCTCGAGCCCGAAGGCCGTGCCGATCTCTTGAGCATCGATGGTCCATTGAGCGTTCGTGAGCCGGATCGCAGGCCGGTCCACCCGGGTCGCCACGGCGATCATGGCGGAACGGGGAGCCGGCCCTTCATAGCCCTTGAGGGCGATCTTGATCGCCTCGACGGGGTCCGGGGTCTGCGCGGTCAAAGTCCGCGGCAGCAGCCGAACAGGTTCTTCGGGCGCAGGCAGGACGGCGAAACGGGCATTGGTGCCGCCGATATCGCCGAGCAGAACGGGAAACGCGAACATCGAACCTTATCGACCTTTCTGCTCTTGTGCGCCGGAGGTGAGGATTTAGAACGCTTGCTCCCAGCTCCGGCTTAGGCGTACGGCAGAATTGATGAGACCCACCATGGAGTAGGTTTGCGGAAAATTGCCCCATAACTCCCCGGTCGTGAAGTCCGCATCTTCGGAAAAAAGGCCGAACGAGTTGCGCAAGTTGAGGATTTTCTCGAACAATTCACAGGCTTCCTGCTTGCGGCCGATGGCGTTGAGGGCGTCCACATACCAGAAGCCGCAGATCATGAAGGCCGTATGCATGAGGCCGAAATCATCCTCCACATCGTAGCGCATGAGAAGATCGCCCCGGCGCAGGGTCTGCCCCACGGCATCGACCGTTGCGATGAAGCGCGGATCGTCCGGCTTCACGAAGTTCAGCTCGGCGAGCAGCAGCAGCGTCGCATCGAGATGACTCCCGTCGAAGGACGAGACGAAAGTGCCCTTTTCCTTGTTGAAGGCGCGCGTGTCGATGATGGCATGCATCCGGTCGGCCTGCGCGCGCCAGAACGCGGCTCTGTCTTCGCGCTTGATGGCATGGGCGATCTTGGCAAGACGGTCGCAGGCCGCCCAGCACATCACGCTTGGAAAAGTATGGATCGCCGCTTTCGTGCGGAGTTCCCAGGGGCCGGCATCGGGCTGGTCGAACACTTCGATGGCGCGCTGCCCCAGTTTTTCCAGATGGTCGAACAGGGCCTTGTTGCCCGTGCGGATGAGGCGCTTGTCGAGGAAGGCGTGGGTCGAGGCGAGCACGATGCTGCCATAGGCGTCGTTCTGGATCTGCGTATAGGCGGCATTGCCTACGCGCACCGGGCCCATGCCGCGATAACCGGCAAGCTCACTCGCCTCCCGCTCTTCGAGATAGGGCGACCGGGTGATGCTGAAGAGCGGCGGCATGTCCCGCAATTCGGGCTTGGCCTCGGCATCGTCGACGATGTTGGTGATGTAGGTGAGGTATTCCTCCATCGTCTTGGTGGTGCCGAGGCGGTTGAGCGCCTGGATGACGAAATAGGCGTCCCGCAGCCAACAATAGCGGTAATCCCAGTTGCGCTTCGTGTGTGGAGCTTCCGGAATCGAGGTCGTCAGCGCCGCGACGATGGCGCCCGTTTCCTCGTAGTTGCAGAGCTTCAGAGTGATCGCCGCGCGGATCACGGCCTCCTGCCAATCGAAGGGGATCGACAGGGAGCGGACCCAGTCGCGCCAGAAATCAACGGTCTTGTCGAGGAACTCGCGGGCCGTGGCATCAGCCTCGGAGCGCAGCGGCTCATCCTCGCCGAAGAAGAACGAGATCGGCCGGTCCACCACGAAAGGCCGCTCCTCGTCCACATATGTGATCGGCGCGTCGGTGGTCAGCCGAAGCGAGCGATGGGGACCGACGAAACGCAGATGGTTGCTGCCGCGCGTCGTGCTCGGAGGATGAGATCCCCACTCGTAGTGCGGGCGAAGCCTCACGCGGATGCGCGGGCGGCCCTTGACCGGGCGGACGCGGCGGATCAGCAACGGCGGGCGGAAGGTGCGATCGAAATGCGTGAATCGCGGAGCGAAATCCGTGACCTCGACGATGTTGCCGAAGGAATCGGTCATGGTCGAAACCAGCACGGCGGTATTTTCGAGATAGCTTTGCTCGCAGGACTGCAAGCCAACCAGATCGATGGCGAAAACGCCCTTTTGTTCGGTATCGGGCCGTCCTTCGGCACAATCGAGAAGGGCCGAGAAGACAGGATCGGCGTCGAACCGTGGGAAACAGCTCCAGACGATCTGTGCGCGGCGATCCACCAGGGCCGCGATCATGCAATTGCCGATGACGGCAAGGTCGAGCGAACTCATGTCTTCACCGATTCCAATGGAAAGGAAGGGAGCCCCCGGCAGCCCACTGGGACAAGCAATGCCTCAAATCGGCAGGCGTTCCAAGGCGCTCTTGTGCGACCGTTTCGCCCGCACCGATGCGGATGGACACTCCGCCCAGAGCATTCACCGCCTTGAACCCATTCTCGTCGGTGAGATCGTCGCCGATGAAGATCGGCTGGCGTCCTCGATACGGGGCCTGCTGCAGGAACTTTTCGATGACCTTGCCCTTCCCTGCTGCGGAGGGGAGAATTTCAGCTACGGCCTTGCCGAACTGAACCCGGTAATCGCTTCCGAGCGCTTCGATCGCCGCATGGACGGTCGCGTGCACGAAGTCTCTCTCCAGAGGAGCAAGCCGCCAGTGAACGGCAACTGAACAACCCTTGTCCTCGATCAGAATTCCGGGTCTCGCCTTGAAAATCTCTTCAAGCCGGTCGACCATGTCGCGCAGTTGCGGATGATCGTCCGGATCGCACAGGAACAGAGCGCCGCCGATGCGATGCTCAAGTCCATGAAGACCGGCGATATCGAAGCGATTATCGCCGAAGCGCTCGTCGAGAAAGGCGATGGGTCGCCCGCTGATGATGGCGAGCGCCCCACCAAAACGGTTTTGCAGATCCTTCAGGATACCAGGTAAG
Organism: Microvirga sp. 2TAF3; assembly: GCF_052114965.1. Taxonomy (NCBI): domain Bacteria; kingdom Pseudomonadati; phylum Pseudomonadota; class Alphaproteobacteria; order Hyphomicrobiales; family Methylobacteriaceae; genus Microvirga; species Microvirga sp. 2TAF3. The sequence goes on from NZ_JBFRFT010000007.1 coordinate 82,237, forward strand.
CCGGGATCGACTGCCACGGCATCGGGCCGCTCGACGATATCGACGAGCGTTCCGTCGAAATCGAGAAAGAGCGCCCAGTTTTCATTCGGGTCGGGAAATACGGATCGTGTCAAAAGTGCCTCATGCATCCACGGACGTGCGCTTCCGGATGGCCTGATCAGGCGCTGGAGAAAGCGCTAGGGCATACGGGACGCGGCCAAAAGCATCTGTCCGGCCCATCGGTAAACGTTGCGTTCCCTCACTTGCTCGCGCATGAACCGCATGCGCTCGTCGGGGCGATCCGATCGAACGGATCGCCCATCTGTGCCACCGGGAGGGCAATACTGCCACGGCGGAAGACGATTCTCGAAAGCCCGCTTCCCTGCCGACATTCGCCGAAGCCGAATGGCCAAGCTTCAACTCTCGGAAACCCGCAAAGTTTCACCCCACACCGGAACGTGAGGGAGAGAGACGCCCTCGCGTCACTGGTAGCTTACGGCAGAATGACCGGACCTGACCATTCCGCCATAAAAAAATCCGCGGCCGGATGGTTCATCCGGCCGCGGATCGTGCTTCTTACTTCAAGGCAAGGCTTAAAGCATCAGATGAGAGCATCGTGTGACCGCAAAACCGGGTCCACTTTTACGCACGATGCTCTAGTGCTCGCGGAAGGCTCGCGCGATCTGCTCTTCCATGGGCTTGAAGAAATATTCCAAAGGCGTGCGCTTATTGACCTCGACGAAGACCTCGGCCTGCATGCCGGCGATCAGACGCAGATTTTCCAGACGCTTGATCTCCGTCGGAGGGAGGTCGACCCGGATCGTATAGAAGGACGCGCCGCTCTGCTGGTCCTTCGAGACATCCGCCGAGATACGGCTGACGGTGCCGTGCAATTCGGGAATCATGCGCTGGTTCGAGGCATGAACGCGGATGGTGGCGCTCTGGCCGATTGCGAGCTGATCGATCTCGTTCGGCAGAACGCGGGCTTCGAGTTCGAGTTTGTCGTTCGTGGGGACAATGAGCATCACGGGCTCGGCCGGCGAGATGACGCCGCCGATCGTGTGCACGTTGAGCTGGTGTACGAAGCCGGCACTGGGCGAGCGGATATCGATACGCTTGAGCTGATCCTCAGCCGCGACGCGACGTTCCGTGTATTCGGCAATGCGCCCTTGAATCTCGCGCAGCTCCTTGAGAGCCTCCGCCCGCATCTCCTCGTCGATCTGGATGATCTGGAACGATGTTTCGGCGATGCGTCCCTCGGCCTGTGCCACAGCGGCGATGAGCTGACCACGCTGCCCCTCGATGCTGGCTGCATCGCGCTCGAGCGCATTGAGGCGCGGAAGCTGGACGAGATTCTTCTGGTAGAGATCGCGGACGCCCTTGAGCTCATCGACGATCAGCTCGGCCTCGCGGGATTTCGAAGCCTGCTGGGCCTTGAGGCCGATGATCTCGTCCTGGGACTGGGAGATGCGCTTCCTGAGCTGATCCTTCTGCGCATCGCGGGCAGAACGGCGCGCTTCGAACAGGGTTCGCTCAGACGCCATCATGGTCTTGATGCCGGACTCGTTAAGACGGCTGGCAAACTCCTCCGGATCCTTGACCGCTGCGGCGACGTCACGCTCGGCCTCAAGACGGGCGCGACGGGCAATGAACTCGTCGAGCTGCTTCGTAACCAGTTGGAGATTGGCCTGGGTCACCGTTTCGTCCAGACGGACCAGGAGATCGCCCGCGTCGACGCGATCTCCTTCCTTGACCTTCAGCTCGCCGACGATGCCGCCGGTTGCATGCTGAACTTTCTTGACGCTGGTATCGACCACAAACTGGCCGGCGGCGACGACGGCGCCCGACAGGGTCGCGGTCGCGGCCCAGAGCCCGATCGTGCCGCCGAAGAGGGCAATCATGGCCGTGCCCGTGATAGCGGCCCGGCGCAATGCCGCCTGATGGATGGACGGCTTCTGTTTCTTGGTTTCGACGATCATCATTTTAAACAACCTCTCGCAGAGTGCCGGCCTGCGCCGTGCCCTGCTGCGGCCGGGCAGCAGGCGCCGGCGTCGTATTGCGTTTCATGACGGATTGCAGAACCTCGTCCCGTGGGCCCATGGCTCTGATCCGCCCCTCTTCCATGATGGCGACCTGATCGACTTGGCCGAGAGCGGCCGGACGGTGCGTGATGACGATGACAATGCCGCCGCGCTGCCGAACCGAAAGGATGGCCTGGTTCAAGGCATCGTCGCCCGCGCCGTCGAGGCTGGCATTGGGCTCGTCGAGAACGACCAGGAACGGGTTGCCGTAAAGGGCCCGTGCCAGGGCAACGCGCTGACGCTGGCCGCCCGACAGAGCGGCTCCGCCCTCGCCGATGCGGGTGTTGTAGCCTTCCGACAAGCCGAGGATCAGCTCGTGCGCGCCCGCCATCTGGGCGGCCGAGATAATGTCGTCGGGCTTCGCGTTGGGCTGGAAGCGGGCGATGTTCTCGGCCACCGTGCCGTCGAACAGCTCCACATCCTGAGGCAGGTAGCCGATGTGGCGACCCAGCGCATCGGATTCCCACTGATCGAGTGCCGCCCCATCGAGGCGGATTTCGCCGCGTACGGTCGGCCAGACACCGACAAGAGCGCGGGCAAGAGTCGATTTGCCCGAAGCGCTGGGGCCGATCAGGCCCAAGCCCTGACCCGCCTTGAGCTGCAGGGAGGCAGCTTGTACGATCGGCACCTGCGCACCGGGAGCGGTCACGAAGATCTCCTCGACGGCCAGATGAGCCTCCGGAGTCGGCAGGCCCATGAGCCGATCCTGAGGCGGGATCAGGGTCATGACGTGCTGAAGGCGGCGATAGCCCTGACGCGCGGCCGTAAAGCCTTTCCAGTGCGCGACGGCGATTTCGATAGGCGCCAGAGCGCGGGACATCATGATCGAGGCCGCGATCATAAGACCGCCCGACATCTCTCCCTTGATCACGAAATAAGCGCCGAGGCCCAGGATGGCCGACTGGAGCACCATGCGGAACACCTTCGCGAATGCGCTGATGCCCGAGGATGCTTCGCTGGCGCGAAGACCGTCATTGACGTGGCGGCAATGAACCTCGTCATAGCGGGTGGCGAGGAAGCCCATCATCCCGAGCGCGCGAATGGCTTCCGCGTTGCGGCGGCTGGTTTCCGCCATGGCATGACGCTCGGCGGAGCTTTTCGTGAGCTCGTAGGAAGGACCCTTGCTCTTGGCGTCCGTATAGAGGGTCAGGACGATGATGCCGATGCCGCCGACGACCGACATGACGCCGAGCCAGGGATGGATCATGAAGCAGCCCAGGAAGAAGATCGGCATGAAGGGCATGTCGAACAGGGCTGTGGGGCCCAGACTGGAGAGGAAGCCGCGGATCTGATCGAGATCGCGGACCGGCTGCAGGCTCTCGGTCTGCTTCGCGCCCTTGAGCGGCATCGTCGAGACGAGGTCGAACACGCGGGTCGATAGCTGTTCGTCGAAACGAGCGCCGATCCGCGCCAGCATCTTTCCGCGAAGCATATCGAGGCTGCCTTGCAGCGCGTAGGCTGCCAGCACGATCAAGGAGAGACCGATGAGGGTGGGGATGCTCCGGCTCGACAGAACCCGATCGTAAATCTGGAGCATGTAGAGGGAGCCCGTGAGGGCCAGAAGGTTGACTACCGCCGAGAATGCGGCAACGCCGATGAATGAGGGGCTGCAAGCTTTTAGAGCGTCATAGACCTCTGTGCTGTCTTCCCTGTGCCTTTTCGAAGCCTGAGTCATGTGTCGTCCCATTGGGCGGACCGGAAAAACCGGAACCGCGCCTTTTCGTTGCGGTACCCCTCAAGCGGAACAGAAACATTCAGCTTGAGGATATAGCCATCTCCCAATGGCTGCAAATTCGGGCTGGAACCATGAAAGCCCTCGTGAGCGCCGTTGGATGGCGTTCTTGGTCGATTGCTTTCATAAATTGAGGAAGCCCCCGGCATGGTAATTACCTTACGCCATGCCTTTTGTAACCCTATTCCATGTAATTATGTCAACGAAAAGGCGCGCAACCCGAGCGACCAAGGGCGCCCAGGAGACCGAAAATCAGGGTATTTTCGTTTCAATTTAATAACTTAGTGAATATTCATGGTTAAAACACAAGACCTGACATGTGGTCGCATCCGGAGGGTGCAGAAGCGCGTTCCGGCCTGTTTCGTTGCCGCCGGGATTTTCGAATCTCGGTTTCCGGCCGGAAACCCGCGGAGGAGAGATCCGTTCGTCTACCACCGAAGATGATGCGACCTACCTCTAATGCCGTATCAGGCCCCGCAAGGCATAGACGATCGCCGCGAAGGCGCCGAGGCTCGCCGCATAGATGAGACAGAACCAGAGGACGCGCTTGTAAAGCCGCCCCGGCTTACGGCGCGGTTCCGTCCGCATCTCAGTGGTACCCGTAGCCGCCGCCCTGGATCTCCTCGGAGACCTTGCCGCGGAAGACGTAATAAGCATAAGCCGTGTAGGCGAAGGTCATCGGCATGACGATGACAAAGCCGACAAGGGCGAAGAGCTGCGAGCTGACCGTATTGGCCGCCTGCCAAATCGTGAGCATCGGCGGCACGATATAGGGGAAGAGGCTGACCCCAAGGCCGAGATAGCCGAGCAGGAACAGCCCGATTGCCAGGAAGAACGGCCGCACATGCCGGCCGAGTTCCAGATCGCGAAAGAGCCGATAGGCCACGAAAGCCGTGATCAAGGGGATCGGCGCCAGGAAGGCGATATTGGGCCAGGAGAACCAGCGCGCCTCGATTTGCCGGCCGAGGAAGGGCACCCAGATCGAGACGAGTACCATGGCGATGATGGTCGCGATCAGGAAGCGAACCGCCATGCGCCGGGCCCAGAGCTCGAGTTCGCCGGTGGTCTTCATCACGCACCAGGTGGCGCCGAGCAACCCGTAACCGCAGATGAGGCCGATGCCGGTCAGCACGCTGAAGGGCGTCAGAAAATCGAAAGTGCCGCCCGTGAACTGGTGCCCGTCGTGGGAGAAGCCCTGGACGAAGGCGCCAAGCACGACGCCCTGGGCGAACGTGGCCACCAGCGATCCGTAATGGAACGCATTGTCCCAGAGGAACTTCGATCGCTCCGACTTGAAGCGGAACTCGAAGGCGACACCGCGAAAGATCAGGGCGATGAGCATGATGATGATCGGCACATAGAGGGCCGGCATCAGGATCGCATAGGCGATGTGAAAGACCGCGAAGAGGCCGCCGCCGCCGAGGATGAGCCAGGTTTCGTTGCCGTCCCAGATCGGAGCGACGGAAAACATCATCCGGTCGCGCCAGTTCTCGTCCCCTGCGCTCTTGAAGAGAATGCCGATGCCGAGATCGAAGCCGTCGACGATCACATACATGGCGACGGCCACCGCGATGAGCCACGCCCAGATCAAGGGCAGCCAGAAAGCGAGGCCCTGATATTCCATGCCGAACCCGAACATGATCGCCTCCTATTCGGCCGGTTGGGGCCGGTGACCGTTTTCGCCTTCCAGTCCTTCGTCAGGTACCGAGAAGGGTCGCTTGGGTTGCTTGGACATGTCCTCGCCGTGAATGCCCTCGACGGGCTCCGGACCTCTTCGCAGCAGCTTCGCGAGATAGTAGGAGCCGAAACCGAAGATGAAGGCATAGACGACGATGAAGGTGATCAGGGAGGCGGTCACGGCTTGCGTCGTCACGGGCGAGACCGCGTCGGCGGTCCGCAGCAGCCCATAGACCACATAGGGCTGACGCCCGATCTCGGCGGTGAACCATCCGAAGAGGATTGCGCCGAATCCCGAGGGCGTCATGAGCATGGTCGCGGTCAGAAAGAGTCTGTTTGAAAACAGCGTTCCCTTCCAGCGCAGATAGAGGCTCCACAATCCGAGAGCCAGCATCACAAAGCCGATGCCGACCATGATGCGGAAGGAAAAGAACACGGGCAGGACCGGCGGTCGGTCGGCGGGCGGCACGTCCTTCAGACCCGGCACGACGCCGTCGAAGGAATGGGTGAGGATAAGGCTCCCGACCTTCGGAACGTTGACCTCGTAGTGGTTCGTCTCGGCCTCATCATCCGGAATGGCGAAGAGGCGCAGGGGCATTCCGCTCTGCCGCTGCCAATTGCCTTCGATGGCTGCCAGCTTGGTCGGCTGACGCTCCAGGACGACGATACCGTGAAGGTCTCCGATGAAGATCTGAATGGGTACGAAGATGGCGGCGAACCAGAGCGCCATGGACATGGAGAGTCTTGCGCCGACAAGCCTCGCCTCCGGCTCGTGCCGCGAGCGCAGCAGCATCCACGCGGACATTCCCGCGACCGCGAAGGCCGTCGTCAGGTAGCAGGCCATCACCATATGCGCATAGCGATAGGCGAAGGACGGATTGAAGACGATCTTGAACCAGTCGACCGGCACCGCCTTGCCGTTTTCGATCGCGAAGCCGTCGGGCGTCTGCATCCAGGAATTGGCGGAGAGGATCCAGAAGGCGGAGATCAGGGTTCCGAGCGCCACCATGCAGGTGGCGAAGAAATGCAGGCGGTCGCCGACCTTCTCCCAGCCGAACAGCATGATGCCGAGAAAGGCCGCTTCCAGGAAGAAGGCCGTAATCACCTCATAGGCGATGACGGGCCCCACGACATTGCCGGCGAATTCGGAGAAGCGGGACCAGTTGGTGCCGAACTGGTAGCTCATTACGATACCCGACACGACACCGAGGCCGAAGGAGATGGCAAAGATCTTCACCCAGAACCGGAAGAGGTTGCGGTAGAGCGGATTCCCCGTGCGCAGCCAGTTGAATTCCAGCGCGACAAGCCAGCTCGCGAGGCCGATGGTGAAGGCGGGAAAGATGATGTGAAAGGAAATGGTGAAGGCAAACTGGATCCGAGACAACATCAATGCGTCGAGTTCCATTGCCGTTCTCCTTCCTGCAAACCTTTCTTGCTTCTAGGGCGGTGAGCGGGAGAAAACAGGGTCGAGGCGGCATTGATGATCGACAGCGACTTTAGGCCTTGAATGGATCAGGCATGCAGGCCGGCGGCGTTCCCGGCGGAACGCGCCCTACGGCGCTTGGCGGCCTGGGGCTTCGGCGCCTGCTGGCTTGCCGCCTTCATCTCCTCGGCGAGCCGGCTTTGCAGAAGCGATAAGACCGCAGCCTCTTCCGGCCTGAGGCCGGCCAGGTCCTCCCGAAGCTCGGCCTCCACCTCGCGGCCGATTTCGAGGAGCAGCGCCCCTTCGAGATAGCAGTTGAACACCTCGGGATGGACATAGCATTTGCGGCAGATGGTCGGCGTATTGCCGAGCCGCGACGACACCGTTTCGATGGCGGCGCGGATGTTCTTCTTTGCCCTGGCTTCGCTGTCGAATTCCTCGAATTCTGCCAGCGCCAGGGCGGCGAGCACCGTTCCTGCCCAGGTCCGGAAATCCTTGGCCGTGATGTCGCGTCCGGTGATTTCCCTGAGATAGGCGTTCACGTCGGACGAGGAGACCGATTGCCGCTCACCGGCCTCGTCCAGATATTGGAACAGGTCCTGCCCCGGCAAGTCCTGGCAGGCCTTCACGACCCTGGCGATGCGCCGGTCCTTGACCTTGAGGCTCCACGTCTTGCCGCTCTTGCCCTTGAACTGGAAACGCAACTCCGCTCCCTCCACCTTCACATGCGGATCGCGCAAGGTGGTGAGACCATAGCTCTTGTTGTGCTTCGCATAATCTGAATTGCCGACGCGGATGAGCGTATTTTCGAGAAGATGCACGACGGTGGCCAGCACCTTCTCGCGCGGCAATCCGCGCAAGGACATATGCTCGTCGATCACTTTGCGGATCGACGGCAGAGCCCGCGCGAATGCGAGCATGTGCTCGTATTTCGTGCTCTCGCGGACTTCGCGGAAGGCCGGATGATAGCGGTATTGCTTACGTCCCTTGGCATCGCGCCCGGTGGCCTGAATATGGCCATTGGCCTTCGGGCAGATCCACACATCCGTATAGGCGGGCGGGATGGCAAGCGACCGGATGCGGTCGAGCGTCGCCTTGTCCTCGACCTTTCCGCCGCCCGGCCGCGTATAGGTAAAGCCTTTGCCGGCCCTCCTGCGCAGAATGCCCGGAATGTCATCCGACACATAGGCGAGCCCTGCCGTTTCGGCGGCATCGCGGGGATCGACGATGTTGTCGTTGGTGGAGTTCGGGTCCAGCAGCATGATACGCCTTGGCTTGAGGGCGGAACGTCAACCGGAACGCACCGCCTCCGGTTCCCGGTACGAGATTTGCTAAGAATTTGCGGAGATTTGCGTTTGTACAGCGCCGCTGTATCGCACTCCCGGCCCCTCCTTTTTCTCCGAGCAGCGGGGATGAGCTGACGAAATGGGAGGTTCCCTCACCACCTCGCCACGTCTAGAACCTGTTTCGTGAACCGGAGTTCACGAAACAGGTTCTATCGTTCTGAAAAGGCCGCATTTTCTGCCGCAAAACCGGATCCACTTTTGCGAAAAATGCTCTAGAAGAACCGCAATCCCTCTATTGGAATGACCGTGTCCCAGCCGCTTTCCTCCAACCTTCCCTCATCGGCTCTCCAAGGTCGCAAGCTCGTCTTCGTCGTCACCGAGGACTGGTTCTTCGCGTCACATTTTCTCCCCATGGCCCGCGCCGCGCGTGAGCTGGGGCTCGATGTCGCCGTCGTGACGCGGGTGCGGTCACACCGGGATATCATCGAGGCCACGGGCGCGCGCGTGATTCCGCTTCAGGCGGAGCGCCGGAGCCTGAACCCGATGGCAGCAGGTTATGCGGCGGGCCAGCTTGCCTCCATCCTCAAGGCGGAAAAGGCGGACCTCGTCCATTGCATCGCGCTGAGAAGCATCCTGATCGGCGGATTTGCGGCCGCCATGGCCGGGATCAGCGAGCGGGTCTATGCATTGACCGGCCTCGGCTTCCTCGGCGCCCGCATGGACATGATCGGGCGCCTCGCGCAGCGGGCGGTGCGCCTGCTCGTGCGGGGGCTTGAGACGGCCAAGACCCGCTATCTGTTCGAGAACACCGACGATCCCAAGCTCCTCGGCCTCGATCCCGCGGATCCCCGCGTCACCATCGTCGGCGGTGCCGGGATCGATCCGAAAGCGCTGCATCCTGAGCCCCTGCCCGCCCAGCCCCCCCTGAAGGTAGCCGTCGTCGCACGGATGCTCTGGTCCAAGGGCATCGACCTTGCCGTCGAAGCCGTGCAAGCGGCGCGGGCGCAGGGCGCAGCCATCGAGCTTTCGCTCTATGGTGCGCCGGATCCCTCCAACCCCAAGGCCATTCCGGAAGCGACCCTCAGGACCTGGAGCGCCGAGCCCGGGATCACTTGGCATGGCGCAACGCGGAACATCGCCGCCGTCTGGCGCGATCATCACGTGGCTTGCCTGCCCTCGCGCGGCGGCGAAGGTTTGCCGCGCACCCTTCTGGAGGCCGCCGCCTGCGGGCGTGCCATCGTGACTTCCGACGTACCAGGCTGCCGCACGCTGGTGCGGGATAACATCGAGGGAAGGATCGTGCCGCCCGACGATGCCGCGAGCCTCACCGAGGTCCTTGTCCTGCTTGCCGGTCGGCCCGATCTCGTGGCGCGCATGGGAGATGCCGCCCGCGCCCGCGTTCTCGACGGATTTACGGAGCGGGACGTGATGGATGCCGTCAAGCGGCTCTACAGCGCGGTCCTTGCCCCATGATCACGGACCGCGCCGCCTTCATCCATGCGGAGACGCGCCTGCGGCCGGTGCCTCATGCTCCGGAAATTGCTCTCCACGTGGCCGACGAGGCGACGGAACTCTGGCAGAAGACCGAGGAGGAACTCGGGGAGATCGGCCTGCCCCCGCCCTTCTGGGCTTTCGCCTGGGCCGGCGGTCAGGCGCTTGCCCGCTACATCCTCGATCATCCGGAAACCGTGCGCGGGCGGCGCGTTCTGGATTTCGCCTCCGGGTCCGGCCTCGTCGCCATCGCGGCCATGAAGGCGGGAGCGGCCGAGGTGACGGCCTGCGACATCGACGCCTTCGCCGTCACCGCCATCAGCCTCAATGCCGAGGCGAACGAAGTGGCCCTGACGCCGATCCAGGCCGATCTCGTCGGGCAGGACCGGGGCTGGGATGTCGTGCTTGCCGGGGACATCTGCTACGAACGGGACCTCGCCGCCCGGGTGGCGGACTGGCTTTTCGGCCTGAGTGAACGCGGCGCCACCGTTCTCATCGGCGATCCGGGACGCAGCTATCTTCCCAAGAGCCGCCTCGAAATGCTGGCTCAATACGAAATTCCCGTCACGCGCACGCTCGAGGATTCCGATATCAAGAAGACCAGCGTCTGGCGCTTCCGGCCAGCGGGGTAGGAAACGAACCCACGATGCCGCGAGGGCGCCAGGCGTATCGTGCGGAAAAGTGGACTCGGTTTTTCGCTGACGCGGACCTTCGGTTCGCAAAGAACGATGCGCTCATCCGATGCTCTAGGCCACGCTTGACGGATGGGGGTTTTGGCCTCAGCTAATCGACGACCATCCGGAACCGCCGCATCAGGATAAGCGATGTCTTCCTCACTCACGCCTTCCGACGCATCAACTCCCGCTGACGATCTGGCGGGCCCGGCTCTGCGCCACCACACAATCGGGGTACGCGTCGGCTCCGTCATGGTCGGCGGCGGGGCTCCGGTGGTGGTCCAATCGATGACCAATACCGACACGGCGGATGTGGATGCTACCGTGGCGCAAGTAGCGGCCCTGGCGCGGGCGGGCTCCGAGCTCGTGCGCATCACCGTCGACCGGGACGAGGCCGCCGCCGCCGTCCCGAAAATCCGCGAGCGTCTCGACCGGCTCGGCGTGACCGTGCCTCTCGTCGGCGATTTCCACTACATCGGCCACCAGCTTCTCGCCGATCACCCGGGCTGTGCCGAGGCCCTCGACAAGTACCGCATCAATCCCGGCAATGTCGGCTTCAAGGAAAAGAAGGACCGGCAATTCGGCGCGATCGTCGAAATGGCGATCAAACACGGCAAGGCCGTGCGCATCGGCGCGAACTGGGGCTCGCTCGACCAGGAACTCCTGACCCACCTGATGAACGAGAACGCCACCTCGGAGCGCCCCAGAGACGCCCGCTGGGTGACGCGGGAGGCCATGATCCAGTCGGCTTTGCTCTCGGCCGCCCGAGCCGAGGAGATTGGCTTAGGGAGGGATCGGATCATCCTTTCAGCCAAGGTATCCGCGGTTCAGGACCTGATCGCGGTCTACCAGGATCTCGCCCGCCGGTCGGACTACGCCATCCATCTCGGACTGACCGAGGCGGGGATGGGCTCGAAGGGCATCGTCTCCTCCTCTGCCGCGATCGGCATCCTGCTCCAGCAGGGAATCGGCGACACGATCCGCTTTTCCCTGACCCCCGAGCCCGGAGGAGACCGGACCCTGGAGGTGAAGACCGCCCAGGAGCTGCTCCAGACGATGGGCTTTCGCACCTTCGTGCCGCTCGTCGCCGCCTGCCCCGGCTGCGGGCGCACCACATCGTCCGTCTTCCAGGAGCTGGCACGAGACATCCAGAACTGGATTTCGACCTCCATGCCCGAATGGCGCAAGCAATATGCCGGCGTCGAGAACCTGAACGTGGCGGTCATGGGCTGCATCGTGAACGGGCCGGGCGAGTCGAAGCATGCGAATATCGGCATTTCGCTTCCCGGCACCGGCGAGCAGCCTGCGGCGCCGGTTTTCATCGACGGACGCAAGGCCATGACCCTGCGCGGGCCGACGCTCGCCAAGGATTTCCAGAAGATCGTCCTCGACTATATCGAGCGGAATTACGGCCAGCCTGGGCGTGACGCAGCCGAGTAGACGCGCTACAAGCCTTCCGGTCTCGATGGAACCGTAACCTAAATTCCGTTTTACGCTTGGGCGCGATGTGCTAGAGAGCCCGCCGCGCCGGCACCGACGGCCGCCGCATCCGATGAGGAAGGCCGCCTTTCTTTCTTCGCAGAGAGCAGTTCACCAAGGGCCGTCAGCGGGCAACTCCGCAAAGAACATTCATATGGCACAGCACGCTGTCGCCCCCGGTCACGCCGATTCTCCGGCGCCGGAGGCCTCCCTTCCCGAAACACACTCCAAGGTCAGCGTCTGGACGCTCATGCTTGGCGCCATCGGCGTGGTTTTCGGCGATATCGGTACAAGTCCTCTCTACGCCTTCAAGGAATCCGTCGCAGCCGCCGCAGCCGGCGGGCCGGTGACGCGCGACATCATCCTGGGCGTTCTGTCCCTGATTCTGTGGTCGCTCGTGCTGGTCGTGACGGTGAAATACGTCTTCATCCTGCTGCGCGCCGACAACCGCGGCGAAGGCGGAACGCTGACCCTGGTGGCCCTGGCGCAGCGAGCCCTGGGCAAAAGGCGGGGCATCGTTCTCATCCTCGGCATTGCCGGTGCGGGCCTGTTCTACGGCGACGCGGTGCTCACGCCCGCCATCTCCGTGCTCTCCGCCGTTGAAGGTTTGAAGCTCGCGACACCCGCACTCGATCCCTATGTGGTGCCGATCACACTCGTGATTCTCGCCGCCCTTTTTATGGTGCAGAGCCGGGGCACGGGAAGCGTCGCGGCCTTTTTCGGGCCGGTCATGCTGGTTTGGTTCGCAACCCTGGCGCTCGCAGGGGCGCTTCACATCGCCGATGACCCGACCGTGATGTTCGCGATCAACCCGATCCAGGCGGTGCTGTTCTTCGTCAATCACCCCACCGTCTCGCTGGCGGTTCTGGGCGCCGTCTGTCTGTCGGTGACAGGAGCCGAGGCGCTCTATGCGGATCTCGGCCATTTCGGCGCCAAGCCGATCCGAAGGGCTTGGCTCTACCTGATCTTTCCAGCGCTGGTGATCAACTATTTCGGTCAGGGCGCCCTCGTCCTCTCCCATCCCGACACGGCCGAATCACCGCTTTTCCATCTCGTGCCCGAATGGGCGCTGCTGCCCATGATCGGGCTTGCGACGCTGGCCACCATCATCGCCAGCCAATCCGTGATCACCGGCGCGTTCTCCCTGACCCGGCAGGCGGTGCAGCTGGGGCTTTTGCCCCGGCTCGAGATCCGCTTCACCTCGGAAACGCATCAGGGACAGATCTATCTGCCGCGCGTGAACATGATGCTGCTCTTCGGCGTGGTCGTGCTCGTACTGATCTTCGGCTCGTCGAGCAACCTGTCCCACGCATACGGCGTGTCCGTGTTCGGTGCGATGGCGGTCGATGCAATCCTCGCGATCCTCGTGATCTGGAAGGGCTGGCGCTGGTCGCTGGCGCTGACGCTCGCCGTGATGCTTCCCTTCCTCTTTATCGATCTCGCCTTCTTCGGCGCCAACCTGCTGAAGCTCTTCACGGGCGGCTATGTCCCGGTCATCCTCGCCGCGATCCTCATGACGCTGATGTGGACCTGGGTGAAGGGCACGACCATCCTCTTCGAGAAGACCCGCAAGGTCGATGTACCGCTGCTCGAACTGGTGAAGATGCTGGAGAAGAGCCCGCCGCACCGGGTCAAGGGCACCGCCGTCTTCCTGACGAGCGATCCCGATACAGCTCCGGCCGCCCTGCTTCACAACCTTAAGCACAACAAGGTTCTGCACGAAAAGAACGTGATTCTCACCGTGCGCAGCGAGGACGTCCCGCGGCTGGAGGACGAGGACCGCGTGCAGATCGAGCATGTGGGCGACTCGTTCTGGCGTGTCCAGATCGCCTACGGCTACATGGAAACGCCCAACATCCCGCGCGGCCTCGCGATCCTGCGCAAGCAGGGCTTCAAGTTCGACATCATGGCGACGTCGTTCTTCCTGTCCCGCCGCTCGATCCGTCCCGCCGCGCAGTCCGGCATGCCGCTCTGGCAGGACAAGCTGTTCATCAGCCTCGCCAAATCGGCCAGCGACGCCACGGACTTCTTCCAGATCCCGACCGGGCGCGTGGTCGAGGTCGGTACTCAAGTCACCGTGTAGGCATTTACGGCAAACAGAACCTGGAACATCGCCGATGAATTCCGATTCATCGGCGATGTTCCAGGCATGTTGCCATTCCGGCGGCCCGGTGTCAGTCTCGAGCCACCATGACGACGACGATAGCCCTCATCCGCCCGAGCCTCGACTGGCTGCCCGCCTACGAACATGCCCTCGCCCAAGGCTGGTCTCCCAATACGGACCAGGATGTAAGCCGCGAGCAGCTCGAACAGCTCCGGCGCGGCCCTGAGCAATTCCTGCACGATCTCTACAACAGCCCGACGATCCGCCTGCCCGACGGTCGGGAGGTGCCGCGCCTGCCTGCGCATGATTTCTGGATCAGCGACGGCGAGTTCTGCGGACGGGTCGGCCTGCGCTTCCAGCGCGGTACGGAGGAGTTGCCGCCGACATCCCTCGGCCATATCGGCTACGCGATCGTTCCCTGGAAGCGCCGGCGCGGCTACGCCACTCAGGCACTCCGGCTGATCCTGCCTGTCGCCCGAACCGAGGGCCTCTCCCGCGTCCTGATCACCTGCGACGACGACAACGAGGCTTCGCGCAAGGTCATCCTCGCCAATGGCGGCGTTCCGGCAGGGACCATCCCCCACAAGGCCCGCCCCGGCCATATGAAACTCAGCTTCTGGGTCCCGACGCCAGAGGGCTAGAGTTTTTGAGGTAACGCGGAGCGGTTCCATTCACGCCCGTCATTCCGGGGCCGCGTAGCGGCGCCCGGAACAACAGTTGCGGGCGTCCGCGCAATCGGATTTCGGATGAGCGCGAACCGCCCCTCGTCTTGACCGCGCGCGCAGTTACCCATACCCAGCGCCATTCGCGTGAGGACAAATCGTGGTCGCCACTTCCGCCCCTGCCTCCAAGGCCCGCTTCTTCTTCAGCCGAAGCGAGGCTGTGCTGATCGGCATCACCATGATCTGGGGCGCGACGTTCCTGACCGTCCAGAACGCGCTGGCGGTAAGCGGGCCGCTGTTCTTCGTCGGCCTGCGCTTCGGCACCGCCGCGCTGATCATGGCGATGATTTCCGCTCCCGTCCTGCGCGGTTTGACCCGCGCCGAACTGAAGGCCGGGATTCTGATCGGCATCTGCATCTTCCTCGGCTACACGCTGCAGACCTACGGGCTTCGGACCATTCCGAGCAGCAAATCCGCGTTCATCACGGCCCTTTACGTCCCCATCGTCCCATTGCTGCAATGGCTGGTTCTGCGCCGGCCGCCGGGTCTCATGTCCTGGCTCGGCATCGCGCTGGCCTTCGGCGGCCTCATGCTGCTCGCAGGTCCGGAGGGAACCTCGATTGGCCTCGGGCTCGGGGAAATGCTGACCCTGATCAGCGCCATCGCCATCGCGGCTGAAATCATCCTGATCGGCGGCTACGCCGGTCGTGTCGATGTCCGCCGGGTCACCGTGGTTCAGCTTGCCACCGCCTCACTGCTGGCGCTCGGTGGGATGGCGCCGATGGGCGAGCCCATACCCGACATGTCGTGGCTGCTGATCCTCAGCGCCGTCGGCCTCGGCATCGCCAGCGCCGGGATCCAGCTCGCGATGAACTGGGCGCAGAGGACCGTCTCGCCGACCCGCGCGACCGTGATCTATGCCGGTGAGCCGGTTTGGGCCGGCATCGTCGGCCGGATGGCCGGTGAACGCCTGCCAGCCGCCGCCCTCATCGGCGCGGCCCTGATCGTCGCCGGGGTGATCGTGAGCGAGCTGAAGCCGCCCCGCTGGGCGAAAGACCGGAGCTCGGCTGAGATTTAGAGCCGTTCCCCTTGCATGGAAACGGCCCTTTCCCCGTGATTGATCGGGAAGGAGGCCACAAGTCAGACCTGCCGCTCAACGACGAAACGGACCGCCTCGCGCAACATGTCGGCCCGGGAGCCGAAGGAATCGAGCGCCGCCTCGGCCTGCGCGACAAGGCGGCGGCATTCCTGGTGGGCGCCTTCGAGGCCGAGATGGTCGACCAGGGTCGCCTTGCCCTTTTCCTGATCCTTGCCCGTACGCTTGCCGAGCGCTTCCGCCGACGCCTCCCGGTCGAGAATATCGTCGGCCACCTGAAAGGCCGCGCCGAGCGCCCGGCCATAGGCTCTCAGATTCTCCCGCGCCGTGGCGTCGGCGCGGCCGAGAATGGCGCCGGCCTCGACGGAAAAGGTCAGAAGCGCCCCCGTCTTCATCATCTGGAGCCGCCGGATATCGGCTTCGGTGAGGGCGGCCTCGCCATAGCGGCCCTCCGCGGCGAGGTCGAACATCTGCCCGCCGACCATGCCGCCTAGCCCGGAAGCCCGCGCGAGGCCCAGCACGAGATCCGATCGCACGGCGGCGTCCGCGTCCGTCTCGGGACTGGCCAGGACCTCGAAAGCCAGCGTCTGAAGGGCATCGCCCGCGAGGATCGCCGTCGCTTCGTCGAAGGCCTTGTGAACGGTCGGACGGCCGCGCCGCAGGTCGTCATCGTCCATGGAGGGCAGATCGTCATGAACGAGGGAATAGCAATGCAAAAACTCGATCGCGCTTCCCGCCCGCAACGGGCCGACGCCCTCGCGGGCGAACAGGCGGGCCGTCTCGATCGTCAGGAAGGGCCGAAGCCGCTTGCCGCCCCCTAAGGCCGCATGACGCATGGCTAAAATCAGGCGCGAAGGCCTTGCAATCTCGCCTGACCGCGCTTCGTCTGATAGCAACGCTTCGAGACTGGTCTCGATCTCCTCCGCGACTTCGGACAGTCGCGTCATGAAAGAGCTGGTGAGTGACATCATGTTCAGCCTGAATTCGGGCGCAGCGAGCGGCCGGTCCGAAGGAAACGAGGATGTGGAACCCATGCAGGAACCGGCATCGCGGAGAAAACCGTCGGCCGTCTTCCTCTGGCTTCGCCGCCTCGTCCGGATCGGCCTGGGGCTTATTCTCTTATGGGTGGCGGCGGTCTTT
The DNA here is from genome assembly GCF_052114965.1 of Microvirga sp. 2TAF3. Classification (NCBI taxonomy): domain Bacteria; kingdom Pseudomonadati; phylum Pseudomonadota; class Alphaproteobacteria; order Hyphomicrobiales; family Methylobacteriaceae; genus Microvirga; species Microvirga sp. 2TAF3. Next base: position 99,061 of record NZ_JBFRFT010000007.1, read on the forward strand.
TGGCTAGGCCTTTTGTACTGGGCCGTCCCACCGGTTTCGTCCCTGATGCTGGGCCGGTGGCTGAGCCTGCAGCCCGCCGAGCGCGAATTCGTCAGCCTCGATGAGATCTCACCCGCCCTGCCGCTTGCCGTCATGACTTCGGAAGACAGCCGCTTCTGCGACCATCACGGGGTCGATTGGGATGCTCTGCGCGATGTGGTGGAGGCAGCGGACGAGGACGGGCCGTCCCGCGGAGCCTCGACCATCCCCATGCAGACGGCCAAGAACCTCTTCCTCTGGCCGAGCCGCTCCTATATCCGCAAGGGGCTGGAATTGCCGGTCGCGCTCTATCTCGATCTGATCTGGTCGAAGCGGAAAATGATGGAGAATTATCTCAATATCGTCGAATGGGGCGAAGGCGTTTTCGGGGCCGAGGCCGCCGCGCAGAAATATTTCCGCAAGTCCGCCAGGAACCTCTCCCGTCGGGAGGCCGCCCTCCTGGCGACGGCTCTTCCCAACCCTCTGGTTCGCAATCCCGGCCGGCCGAGGCCCCGCCATCAGGCCTTGGCAGTGCGGCTGATGGGACGTATGGAGGTTGCCGCGCCCTATAGCGACTGCCTCAAAGACTGAGCATTTTCCGCAAAAGTGGATACCGGTTTTGCGCGAGAAAATGCGGTCGGACAAAAATTTCCGGAATGCGCTCCGACCCGGCAGGATCGGAAAGCTTCTGGAAACGGCGTGGTTTTGGGGCTAGATATTTCCCCAAATACCTTGTATGAGGCGCAACCTTATCGAGATTGAGATGTGAGCGTTCCCCGGTTTGAGCGGGCGCTCCGCTGTTGACCGGAGACGAGAAATGGCCGTTCCAAAGAGAAAAACGTCGCCCTCGCGGCGCGGCATGCGTCGCTCCGCCGATGCCTTGCAGGCCCCGACCTATATCGAGGACAAGGATTCCGGCGAGCTGCGCCGTCCTCACCATATCGACCTGAAGTCCGGCATGTACCGGGGCCGTCAGGTTCTGAAGGTGAAGTCGGACGCGTAATAAGCGCGGCATGCGACAATGATGAGAACCGGCGCCGCAAGCGCCGGTTTTTTATTGGCTCCAGGCCAGTGGAAGCCTGTGGCTAATGGGGATTTTTACACTTCGTTAAACCTCAAGCCCGATCCTGCATCCTGTTTCCGGGCAGTCGACCGGGCCGCCGCGCGCCGCCCCCTCCTGCCCTCCAAGTATTTGCGTTTCGAGGACAGGTGTCATGACGAGGAAGCGGCAGGGCCGGGCTGGGATTTTCAAGGGCGCGGCCCAGGCCCGGCACTCACGGACGATGCCGGTCGACCCGCCATCCGCCCTCGCGGCCCTCCAGGGCGTCGTCTATGACTGGGATATCGCCAGCGATACCCTGTCCTGGGGCCCGAACGCCTCCGAACTCCTCGGCATCGCTCCCGATTCCCTGCCGCGAACGGGCGCGGCTTTTGCCCATCTGATCGAGCCCGGAAGCGGGCTTCTCGACCGCAACAGGATCTTCACCGACGAAGCCTCGGAAACGACCTACGATCTCCGCTACGCCCTGCGCTTCGGGCCCGATCATGTCACGATGGTGCAGGATATGGGCCGCCGGCGGCCAGATGGCCGGAGGGGTCCCGGTTCGGTGCGCGGCCTGTTGCGGGCCGACCGGGCCGCCAGGGATCTGCTGCCGGGCGCCATCAAGACCCGCTCCGCTCTGCTCCTTCGCCTGAACGACGACATCGCCGAGGCCCTGCGGTTCTCCCATACCGTCACGCTCATCCTCGGCTCGGTGGACAGCGAGGACGATGCGGATGCCATGGAAGAGGTCGCGCGCCTCGTCCGCCCGATGATGCGCCGGCGCGACCATTTCACGATTCTGGCTCCGAACCGTTTCGCGCTGGCCCTCACCTCCTGCCTCGCCTGGGACGCGATGAGCGCGATGAAGCGCTTGGCGGGCCTTGTCGCCTCCCGTCCTTTGCAGGTCCATCTCGGCGCTGCCTGCGCGCCGGACCATGCGTTCGAGGCCACCGGATTGCTGCGGCTCGCCGAGCAGGCGCTGGAAACGGCCGCCGCGGGCCCGGAGAAAGCCGTTCTTCACGACCCGCGTAAAACCCATGCGCGACCCGCCTCGGCGACGGCCGATCCTCTCGACATCGTCCGCGCCCTCAACGAGCGCCGCCTGACCCTGGCCCTGCAGCCGGTGGTGGATGCGCGGACGCGCGAGCCGGCGCTGGCTCAAGCCTGCCTCTCCCTCCCATCGACACAGGGCGGCCCCGACACTCTCGGCGCCGTGCCGGTCTTCGACGAGGCCGACCTGTCCCTTCTGGTCGATGGACGCATGCTGGAGCTCTCTGCGGATCATCTCGCCCGGCACGCGGATTCCCGGATCATCCTCCCCATCGCCCCCGCGACCTTCAAGGACGACGAATGGCTGACCATGCTCGCGGCCCATCTCGGAGCGCGCCCCGGCATCGAATCGCGCCTCATGATTGAAATTCCGGAGGCTATCCTGTCGGATCCGGGTGCGACGAGGGGGCGCCTGGATGCCATGAAGGCCTTGGGAATAGGCACCGTCCTGTCCGGCTTCGGAAGCGGATATGCCTCGTTCGCGCATCTGCGGAACCTGCCCATCGACCTCATCAAGATCGACGGCATCTTCATCCAATCCCTCAAGCGCTCGACCGACGACAGGCTTTTCGTGCATCGGCTGATCGACATCGCCCTGCATCTCGGCATCGCGACGGCCGCGGACTGGGTCGACGACGAGCCGACGGCGCAGAAGCTTGCCGAATGGGGTGTCGATTACCTGCAGGGCGGACTGCCCGGTGAAGCCGAGCCCGTGCCGCTGCCGCGCCTCATGCCGCAGAGGGCCAAGCGCGCCTGACACGAGGCGATATCGGCACCCTCGCGGAAGGTTTATTTGCGGGAGAGCTGATCGAGTTTGGCCTGCATCTCGGCCATCTGGCGCTTCAGGGCATCGAGGTCGTCCGCGCTTTCGCCTGGCGCTCCGGTCTTCGCTTCGGAAGAGCCGGTGCCGCGCTGGGCGAAGGGAGAGAACATGCGCATCGCCTCCGAGAAGAAGGTCATGTTCTTGCGCACCTGCTCCTCCATGGTCTGGAAGGCCGTGGGCCCGAAGGCCTGGGTCATCTGCTCGCGTAGCTTCTGCTGCTCGCGCGAGAGATTCTCCATGGAGAATTCGAGATAGCTCGGCACCAGCGATTGCAGGCTGTCGCCATAGAAGCGGATGAGCTGGCGCAGGACCGTCACGGGGAGCAGGTTCTGCCCCTCCTTGTTCTCCTGCTCGAAGATGATCTGCGTCAGGACGGAACGGGTGATCTCCTCGCCCGATTTGGCGTCGTAGACGACGAAATCCTCGCCCTGGCGCACCATCCCGGCGAGATCCTCGAGCGTCACATAGGTGGAAGTGCCGGTGTGATAGAGGCGGCGGTTCGCATATTTCTTGATGACAGTCGGTTGTTTATCCGTCGCCATGGGGCCTGATATGTCCTGATATAATCCGAAAAATCCCGCGAACGAGCATCCTTCATCCCAGTTCGCCCGGAACGTCAGCCATTCCATCAGCTTATAAGTCTTCCGGCGTGCGATCAAAGCCCTAAAAGTCTAAGGCGAACGCGGAGCCGCCACCCTATATACAGGGAAACGGCGCTTGACTTCCCCTGGTCCGGCGCTTTGATCGCATCATCAAAAGCTGCTCTTCGCCCATCAGCACAGGAGGTCGGAATGGCCCGGGACAACATCGTCATCGTCGGCGCGGCACGCACTGCCGTCGGTTCGTTCAACGGAGCTTTCGGCAACACTCCCGCCCATGAATTGGGAGCCGTGGCCATCAAGGCGGCGCTCGAGCGCGCCAAGGTCGACGGCTCGGAGGTCGACGAGGTGATCCTCGGTCAGATTCTCACTGCCGCACAAGGACAGAACCCGGCCCGCCAGGCCGCCATGGCCGCGGGAATCCCGGCGGAAAAGACCGCCTGGGGCCTGAACCAGCTCTGCGGCTCGGGCCTGCGCACCGTCGCCATCGGCCTGCAGCAGATCGCCAACGGCGATGCCGACATCATCGTGGCGGGCGGACAGGAATCCATGTCCCAGGCTCCGCACGCCGCCTATATGCGCAGCGGCACCAAGATGGGCGATTTCAAGCTCGTCGACACGATGCTGAAAGACGGCCTGATGGACGCCTTCCACGGCTATCACATGGGCAACACCGCCGAGAACGTGGCCCAGCGCTGGCAATTGACCCGTGAGGAGCAGGATCAGTTCGCGGTCTCCTCCCAGAACAAGGCCGAGGCCGCACAGAAGGCAGGCCGCTTCAAGGACGAGATCGTGCCGGTGACCATTTCGACCCGCAAGGGCGATGTCGTCGTGGATCAGGACGAATATATCCGCCCCGGCACCACCATCGAGGGGATCGCCAAACTGAAGCCGGCTTTCTCGAAGGATGGCACCGTGACAGCCGGAAACGCCTCGGGCATCAATGACGGTGCAGCCGCCATCGTTCTCATGACGGAAGCGGAAGCCGAAAAGCGCGGCCTGACGCCTCTCGCCCGCATCGCCTCCTGGGCGACGGCCGGCGTCGATCCAGCAGTCATGGGAACGGGCCCCATTCCCTCGTCCCGCAAGGCTTTGGAAAAGGCCGGCTGGAAAGTGTCCGACCTCGACCTCATCGAGGCGAATGAGGCCTTCGCGGCCCAGGCGCTTGCGGTCAACAAGGACATGGGCTGGGACCCCGCGATCGTGAACGTCAATGGCGGCGCCATCGCCATCGGGCATCCCATCGGCGCTTCGGGCGGCCGCGTGCTCGTCACGCTGCTTCACGAGATGGGCCGCCGCAATGCCAAGAAGGGTCTCGCGACCCTGTGCATCGGCGGCGGTATGGGCATCGCCATGTGCGTCGAGCGTTGAAAGTCGCGATCCCTCCAAAGAGAAGCGCGCCTTGCAAATTAAGGTGGTCCTCCCTTCTAGGCTCGGTCAGGAGTCCTAAGCTATGATTTAAGGCGGCTCGGCTCGACCCGGGCCGCCTTAACGAGACAGGTCCTACAGAGACCTCTTTGGGAACGGCTTATGGGAAGGAGACGAGGATGGCGCGTGTCACATTGGTCACGGGCGGCACTCGTGGCATTGGAGCCGCGATCTCGCGGAGACTGAAAGAGGCGGGCTACACGGTCGTCGCGAGTTATGGCGGCAACGACGAGGCCGCGAGCAAGTTCAAGGCAGAGACAGGCATCCCCGTCTACAAGTTCGACGTGTCGGATCATGCCGCCTGCGAGGCGGGCATCAGAACGATCGAGTCGGAATTCGGGCCCGTCGAGATCCTGGTCAACAACGCGGGCATCACACGCGACGGCATGTTTCACCGCATGACCTTCGATCAATGGTCCGCCGTGATCCGCACCAATCTCGATTCCATGTTCACCTGCACACGCCCGGTCATCGAAGGCATGCGCGAGCGGGGTTTCGGACGGATCATCCTCATCTCCTCCATCAATGGGCAGAAGGGACAAGTCGGGCAGGTCAATTATTCGGCTGCGAAAGCCGGCGTGATCGGCTTCGCCAAGGCCCTGGCCCAGGAGAATGCCAGCCGTGGCATCACCGTCAACGTGATCGCGCCCGGCTATATTGCGACCGAGATGGTTCGGGCCGTGCCGGAAGAGGTTCTGAAGTCGAAGATCCTGCCGCTCATCCCCGTCGGGCGGCTCGGCGAGGCGGAGGAAATCGCGCGCAGCGTGCTCTTCCTCGCAGGTGAGGATGCAGGCTTCATCACCGGCTCGACGCTCACGGTGAACGGCGGGCAATATATGACCTGACGACGCCCCGCGCAAAACAGCGAAAGCCGCTCGAAGGCTCTCCGCTCAGGAGGGTTTCGTCCGGAGTTCGATGGCGCATGATCTGCTCGGAAAATCGGATTCCACTTTTCCGGATCATGCTCTATGCGAACGTCATGACGATACGCACCGCCACCTCGATCGGCTTCACCGCAATCCTTTTCTGGTCTCTTCTCGCTCTCTTGACGGCAGCGACCGGTAAGGTTCCGCCATTTCAGCTCGCCGCGATGACCTTTCTCATCGGCGGGCTCGTCGGCGTGACGAGCTGGTCGAAGCGGAAGCAGGGATTGAAGGCCCTTCACCAGAAACCGGCGGTCTGGGCGCTGGGGATCGGTGGCCTGTTCGGCTATCACGCCCTGTATTTCGCCGCCCTGCGGCTGGCGCCGCCGGCGGAGGCGGGACTCCTCAACTATCTCTGGCCGCTCCTGATCGTGCTGTTCTCGTCCCTGCTGCCGGGCGAGCATCTCCGGCGCGCCCATGTGGCGGGCGCGCTTCTCGGTTTTGCCGGCGTCGTCGTGCTCATCGCCGGGCGCGGGTCGCTCGATGCGCGGGCGGAGTACATACCGGGTTATCTCTGCTCCTTCATCGCCGCCTTCGTCTGGGCCGCCTACTCGGTCCTGTCGCGCCGTTTCGGCGAAGTGCCGACGGATGCGGTGGCGGGTTTCTGCCTGATGACCGCGCTTTTGAGCCTGATCTGCCATTGGCTCTTCGAGACGACGATCTGGCCGGATACGCCCACGCAATGGCTTGCACTCATAGGGCTCGGGCTCGGGCCCGTGGGTGCGGCCTTCTATGTGTGGGATATCGGCATGAAGCGGGGCGACATCCGCCTGCTCGGCGTCGCGTCCTACGCGACGCCGGTTCTCTCGACCTTAATCCTGGTCTTCACCGGCTATGCCGAGCCGACCCTGACCCTCGCCGCGTCCTGCGCCCTGATCGTGCTCGGTGCGCTGGTGGCCACGCTCATTCCGCGGCGCCGCCAGGCATGACCCTATGCGTGTAGCGATAGGCCGGCTTGAAGCCGAAGGCCTCGTAAAGCGCGCGCGCGATCTCGTTTTCCTCGCGCACCTGAAGATAGACCGTATGCGCGCCCTCGCGGCAGCCCCAGGCCATGAGGCTCGACACGACCCTGCGGCCGAGCCCGATCCCTCTCAGATCCGGCGCGACGACGATGTCATAGAGGCCGACATGGCCGCGTTCCGCCACGCCTAGTCCCCATGCGACAGGCCTGTCGTCGAGGTTCAGCGTCGCGAAGGCGACCTTCTGACGGATTCGGGAAACAATCTGAATGAGGGTCGCGTCGTCCGCCTTGGCGCCGCCATAGGATTGCGCGGCCTCCCGCACCCACTGCTTCGACACCTGAGGCTCGATCGTCACCTCCGGGTCGGTCTCGCAATCGCCGGCGATCGGCGCGGTCAGCACGAAGGTCGGCTCGATCTCGGTGAATCCGCGCGCCTTCAGCATCGCGTCCACCTCGGGAGCCTGCAGCCCCGTCAGCCGGAAGGTCGGACGCACATTGGCGTCGAGGAAGCGCAGGATCATGTGGTCGACCAGCGCCTCGTCGAGGCTGGCGCCGGGCATGACCGGCGTCGCGGAATTGGCGCGCTTGGTATATCCGCTGGCAATCCTCAGGATCCAGCCGTCATAGGCCTGATAGTCGAATGACGGCCAGGCATTCATGAGACGGCTCTCGAGACCGAGAATAAGGCTGTGGTCGCTCATGTGCTCATCCTCTGGGCTTCCTCTCCCGGCCTCGAATCGCATCGCGTTGCTGCGCACCGGATATCGGGGTCTGTCCAGCCGCATTCTAAACGCCGATCATGCCCTGCGCATCAGAACCTGTTCTTCCATTCGCGCAGCGCCTGGAACACCTCCGCCGGGGCCGCGCCCTCCCGCTGGACAGACTTGGCGAGCGCGGGCGTTCCCGCACGCAGGAAGGGATTGGTCGCCTTTTCCGCCCCGATGGTCGACGGGATCAGAAAACGTCCTTCGGCCTTGGCGGTTTCCGCCTCCGCCATCCGCGCCTTCAGGTCCGCATTGTCCGGATCCGCCGCCAGGGCGAAACGACCGTTCGAGAGGGTGTAATCGTGTCCGCTATAGACACGCGCCTCGTCCGGCAGGGCCGCAAGCCGCTGGAGGGACGACCACAGATCCGCGTAGGAGCCTTCCAGAACCCGGCCGCAGCCGAGCGTGAAAAGGGTATCGCCCGCGAAAAGCGCCCGGTCGGCCGCGAACCAGTAGGAGACGTGATCGTTGCAATGGCCCGGCGTCTCCCACACATGGGCCTGAAGATCGCCCACATGCACCGTATCGCCCTCGCGGACGAAGGCATCGGCGAGGGGAACCTGTTCCTCCGCCTTGAGGGGCGCAACGACCCGGCAGCCGAAGCGCTGCTTCAAGGGCTCGATCGCCTGCACGTGATCGCCATGGCGATGGGTGACGAGGATATCCGACAATTGCCAGCCGGTTTCCTCGAGAGCCTTCAGGATCGGCCCCTCCTCCGGCGCGTCGATGGCTGCGCAGGCTCCCGTATTGGGATCATGGATGAGGGCACCGATATTGTCGTCGAGGCAGCGGAAGACATGGATCTGGGCTGGCATTGAAAAACCTTGGCTTGATGCGTCACGGGTTATCATGGGACAGTTCCGGTGTGAAACCAGACCTTGACCGGCTACATGGCATTTCGTCCGGAGTATGGGAAAGGCAAGCAGGCAGGGCATGAGCATCGACATCACCGACCTGCGCAGCTTCTATGCGAGCCCGCTCGGCAGCGTGACCCGCCGCTTCGTCGGGCGGGCCATCGGCCGGTTCTGGGGACCGCTGACGGGCCTGCGCGTGCTCGGGCTCGGCTATGCCTCACCCTATCTCACAACCGTTCGGGCCGATTGCGAGCGGGCGCTGGCCTTCATGCCCGCAAGTCAGGGCGTGGTGAACTGGCCGAGCACCGGCGCCTCGGCCTCCGCCCTCGTCGACCCGCTCATGATGCCCCTGCCCGATGCCTCGATCGACCGCGTGCTGGTGGTGCACGCCCTGGAAACGGTGGAGAGTCCGAGCGAGCTGCTGCACGAAATCTGGCGCATCCTGACTCCGGGCGGACGGATCATCCTGGTGGCGCCCAACCGGCGCGGACTCTGGGCGCGGATGGATACGACCCCCTTCGGCTACGGCCAGCCCTACAGCCGTTCCCAGCTCAAGAGCCTCATGCGGCAGACCTGGTTTTCTCCCGAGGGCTGGGCCGAAACCCTCTATGTACCGCCCTTGAGCAATCGTTTCCTGCTCCGGACGGCCCAGGCCTGGGAGCAGATCGGCATCAGCTTCTCCCTGCCTTTCGCGGGGCTCCACGTGGTCGAGGCGACCAAGCAGCTCTACCGGCCGGGCGCCGTTCGCGCCGTGCGCCGTTCAAGCCGCTTCGCCCCAATCTTCGTTCCCGCCCCAGCCTCGCGGGTTTCCGCTCAACCGGACCCCTGAGACGGCCCGGCCGCATCGAGAACCGCGAAGGCGCGTTCCAGTGGCAACTGCCCGTTGGCGACGAGATTCGCCAATCCGTGGGCGATGGCCCAGGCTCTGAGCGTCTGGATTTCCTGATTGCCCGAAGTGTTCACGGCCACATTCCGGCGTAGGACATCGTAGGCAGCGTCCGCAGCCTCGTTCAGTTCCGGATAATCGGACTTGCTGATCGCCACGCCGAACATCAGGAGAAAATCCGCGCCGTGCTCCAGGGCGAAGCGGACATAGGCCTTTCCCAATTCCCGGAGACGCTCCTGAGGTTGCGTCGACATCGCGGCGAGAAGGGCTGCCCTGAGCGTCATGAAGCCCTCGGCGGCAATAGCCACGAGAAGCGCCTCACGGCTCGCGAAATGGCGGTAGGGCGCATTGTGGGAAACCCCGGCCGCCCGCGCGACCTCGCGCAGACTCAGTGCTGCCGGTCCCTTTCGCGCGACAAGCTCGCGCCCGGCCTCGATCAGGACCCGTCGCAGATCGCCATGGTGATAAGGCTTGTTCTCGGAGGTTTCTTCCGACTTCGATGTTGACATCGTCAACATTTTCTCCATGTTGCGCCTGTCAACATATCTCAATCCGCAGATTCCGGAAGATGGATAACGCCATGTCTCTGGCTCCCCTGCTCGCCGCACCCGTTCTGATTCAGGTTCATGCCGGGGCCGCGACGGCGGCGTTTCTGCTCGGCGGCTACCAGATGCTTGCCGTCAAAGGCACCATAGCCCATCGCCGCCTTGGCTGGGTCTGGGCCGTCCTGATGGCGATCGTGGCGTTGAGTTCGCTCGGGATTGTCTCGAATTGGCCGATGGTCGGGCCTTTCGGACCGATCCACGGCCTGTCGGCCTTCACCCTCGTCACGCTCCCCCTCGCCGTCCTGCACGCGAGGCGAGGCCGCATCGCCTCGCATCGCGCGGCGATGAAGGGCCTGTTCTTCGGCGGCCTCGTGATCGCCGGATTGTTCACCCTCATGCCCGGACGCCTCATATACCAAGCGGTCTTCGGGGGGTAATGCCGGCTCCAACTTGACTTGAAGCCGCCAAGTCGCCAGTGTCCGCGCGGTCCGGCGGGGGCCGATGAGGTCGGCGCCGGTTTTTCATTTTCATAGAGTCTGATGCGCAGTTACCTCGATTTCGAAAAACCTGTCGCCGAACTGGAAGCCAAGGTCGAAGAACTGAAGGCGCTCGGTGAGAACCGGGACGCCGTCTCCATTTCCGACGACATCAACCGCCTGGAAGCCAAGGCGGCGGAGGCCCTGAAGGACCTTTATGCCAAGCTTACCCCCTGGCAGAAGACCCTTGTCGCGCGCCACCCGCAGCGGCCCCATTTCGTCGATTACTGCGCCGGGCTGATCACCGATTTCACGCCGCTCGCCGGCGACCGCAAGTTCTCCGAGGACGAGGCCATTGTAGGCGGGTTCGGCCGCTTCCGGGGCCAGGCGGTCTGCGTGCTGGGCCAGGAAAAGGGCTACAACACGGAAACCCGCATCCGGCACAATTTCGGCATGGCCCGCCCCGAGGGCTACCGGAAGGCCGTGCGCCTGATGGAGCTGGCGGACCGGTTCGGGCTGCCCGTCCTGTGCTTTGTGGACACGGCTGGTGCCTATCCCGGCATCGAGGCTGAGGAACGCGGCCAGGCTGAAGCCATCGCCCGCTCGACCGAGATGCAGCTTTCCCTCGGCGTGCCGAACGTGTCCCTCGTCATCGGCGAGGGCGGCTCCGGCGGGGCGATCGCCATCGCCACCGCCAACAAGGTTCTCATGATGGAGCACGCGATCTACAGCGTGATCTCCCCCGAGGGCGCGGCTTCGATCCTCTGGCGCGATTCGGCCCGCGCCCAGGATGCCGCCACCAACATGAAGATCACGGCCCAGGATCTCCTGCGCCTCGGCGTCATCGACGGCATCGTCACCGAACCGATGGGCGGCGCGCATCGCGATGCGCAGACGGCCATCGCCGCCGCCGGCAACGCCATCGAGGAAGCCCTGCAGGACCTCGGCAACATGGGCCCTGCGGAACTGCGTGACCACCGGGCGGAAAAATTCCTTAATATCGGGCGTAAACTCTAAGGTGTTAGGACTTTTCACCCGTTATAGCCGTAAGTCCTAACCCATTATTAACCATAACTTCATAACGGCGCAGCTTGCGATAAGCTTGAGTTAAGGCTAACGATTTAAGCAGGTTGGGGAACTGGCCGGCGCAAGACCGGACAGATCAAGAATGCGGGGTTCCCTATGATGAAGCGTATCGCATTGGCTGCGAGCCTCGCGCTCGCGCTTGCCGCCTGTCAGGATGAGAGCTTCTCGCGAAGCTCCACGCGCCATCTCTCGCCGATCCCGGCGGCCACGATGTCGCTCATGGCCCAGAAAGGAATGTCGAAGGACGATCCCATCCTGATCCGCTCCTACAAGAAGGAGTCGGAGATGGAGGTGTGGAAGCGTGGCTCCGACGGCCGTTACGCCCTTCTCAAGACCTATCCCATCTGCCGCTGGTCCGGCCAGCTCGGCCCGAAGGTCCGCGAAGGCGACCGTCAGGCGCCGGAAGGCTTCTACACGATCACCCCGGCGCAGATGAACCCGAACTCGGCCTATTATCTGTCCTTCAATACCGGCTTCCCCAACGCCTATGACCGGTCCTTCGGCCGCACTGGCGGGGACCTGATGGTGCACGGCTCGTGCTCGTCGCGCGGCTGCTTCGCCATGACGGACCAGAACATCGCGGAAATCTACGCCATCGCGCGCGAAGCCCTGGCCAGCGGCCAGCGCGGCTTCCAGTTCCAGTCCTTTCCATTCCGGATGACGGCGCAGAATCTGGCCGAGCACCGCCTCGACCCGAACATGCCTTTCTGGAAGAACCTGAAGGAAGGCTCGGACTATTTCGAGATCACGAAGGAAGAGCCGCGCGTCGCGGTGGCCAACCACCGCTATCAGTTCAACACGACCGAGAGCGACGCCGTTGCCGCCGTGTCGCGGAAGCAGCAGCAGGACGAGCAGGAAACGGCCAATCTGGTTGCTCGCGGCGTCCAGCCGGTCAAGCTCGTCTATCATGACGGCGATTCGCACGAATCCTTCCGCCAGGCTCTCGCCGGTTCGACAGGCGTCGACGGCTCCCTCGTGGTCGACAGCCGCATGCGCGACAAGTTCGGCGATGTCAGCCGCCCCGAGGGCCTCTCTTCCGGTCCGCAGCGGATCGCTCTCGACGCCTCCGGCAAGCCGAAGGCGGAAGCCCCGTCGACGGCGCTTGCCTTCGCCTCCATGAACCAGGCTCCGCCTCCTGCTCCGGCCTCCGCGCCGGCGGCGAAAGTCGCCGTGGCCGCCCCGGTCCCTGCCCCGCAGGTGGCTCAGGCCGCGGCAGCTCCTGCGGAGACGCCGTTCTACAAGAAGATGTTCAACGGCATCGGCGACCTGTTCAGCACATCCTCAACGTCGCAGCCCGCGGCGGAAACGGCTGCAACGCCGGCCGCCAAGGCCGTGGCGCCGCAGCGCAAGGCCCAAGGGCCGAGCGCGATCAATGTGGCCGCCGCGAACTGAGCGGCTCGAACGATAGATCCGACGATAAAAGCCCGCCTCATCGGCGGGCTTTTTGTTGGCACGAATGGGAAGGCATCGTTGCGGCCGATACAGGACTGCTACCGGGCAGGGGCGTTACGCCCTAGAGCCGCGTGTCTCGGCTCCTGAGTAAAGGCTACAACGGTGGGAAGCTGAGGGGCAAAACGTTGGGGTGGGAGACAGCAATATATCCCTATATGCTGATAAGTGCTCACGTGAAAATTCATTGAAATATACTGCCGCGGACTCTCCGGAAGAGGGGGGCCTTAGCTTATGGCGGCGAGACAAGGTATTGTGCTGCGGCATCTCGACGAATCAGGATCAATATATTCATGCAAAACTCCGCCTCCCTCTTGGACTGGATTGATTTTGGCAAGGTATCAGCCGAACGAGATGATTTATTATCAAGATATTTCGTCGATAACGGCGTTCTACAAAAAATAACAACAAGCCCCTCATCATTTTTAGTACTGGGCCGAAAGGGAGCAGGAAAAACTGCTGTATTTAAGTATCTTAAGGAGAATAGCAGACAGTTCATTGGCAATGACGATATTCTTGTACCACTATCATTTGAAGATTATAATTGGAGCGTTCACTCTCTGCTCGTAAATCAAAATAAGGCTGAGTCCATGCTGTATAAGCAGTCATGGCGCTTTATTATTTTAGTCGAATGTATCAAAGCGTACCGTACTTGGTTCGAAGAGAGGAACAACGGAGTTCCCAAAGGCATCGCGACATCCAGCAAGCTCTTGGAAAAGGTCTTCGCCTCACCGATTCCGTCCATCTCTCAAATTGTAGGACGCAAACTTCTGTCTCTATCAGCATTTAAGCTCCCCAAGGGAGGATTTGACCTAGAGAGTGGAGAACTTGATTCACTTAACTTGGAAGGTGGGGAAATAACTTTTGACCAAGTTCAAAAGAACAATGATCTAAAGACAATCCTTTCAGAGAACATAGAAAATCTTACTGCACACCTGGAGAGAGCCGTAGCTTTCGCGGATAAAACCTGGCCGACAATTTATGTATGCTTTGATAGAGTCGACGAGGCCTGGGACGATGTTTCTTTCGAGTCGTCGCGAAGAGTCATTGCAGGACTTGTAGCTGCCTGCGACGCGATCAACTCGCAGTATAAAGAAAAAATTCGACCAATTGTATTTTTAAGAGAAGACATATTTGACGTATTAAGTATTAATGACTCCAATAAACTGCGCGAAGATTGTGGGTCTCTCTTGCACTGGGACAAAAATTCGCTTTCAAACATGATACTCAAGCGCATAAATTACTTTGGGAGCGTGCGCAACTTAGATCCGATTAGCAGCATTGACTCCATTTTTGATAAATCAGAAATGCGGCAGCGAGCAAAACCCTCGAATTATCTCCTACGTCGGACGATGATGAGACCTCGAGACTTGATCTCACTTCTCAGTCGAGTGGTCGACGCAATGAAAGAAAAAGCAAATGACCCGTTCGCAGATGAAGAAATAGCATTTGAAAAACTTGAATGCGAGTCTGTATATAGCGCTGAGCCGGGATATTCGGAGTGGTTAAAGCAAGAAATACTCGACGAATGGAAGGTACAAAAGCCTGAAATATCAGATCTATTTGCTTCCATTCAGAACAACGGCTCAACAAATATCACACGTTTTGCTATAGAAGAGCAGATGAGAAAGCTTGGAAAAGAAACGTCTAGCGCTGATGTGCTTTCGCATTTGCGCTTTCTTTTTGACAATTCAATTATAGGCTTCAAGCTTGGCTCATCTACAGAGTGGCGTTTCAAATGCTTTTACCCGTCGCAGGGCTTCGTTGAGTCAGACGAATACCGAGTACACGAAGGTCTTGTTCGCGCATTAAATTTAACTGAGCCAAGAGGTCGAGAATCTAGCTAATCGTGAAATATACACTTCTGCCTTGACCTCATCAGCATGCAAACAAAAAGCCCGGCACATGGCCGGGCTTTTTCTTAATCCGTCTGTTGCTCAGCCTTAAGCCACGAACTGCCCGTGACAGTGCTTGAACTTCTTGCCCGAGCCGCAGGGGCAGGGCTCGTTGCGGCCGACACGGCCCCAGGATGAGGGATCGTTCGGATCGCGCTTCTCGACCGGTGATGTGCCGGCCGAGGCGGCGGCGAAGCCCAGAGCCGGGCCTGCGCCGAAACCGGCGCCCTGCGGCATGTCGAGTTCGTTCTCGCCGGTGGCCGGGTCGAGATGCTGCGCGAACATGGGTGGCAGCGGCGCCGGTTCCGGCTGCTGGAACACCACCTGGATGCGCATGAGCTGGCCCGTAACCTGCTCGCGCAGATGCCCGACGAGGTTGTTGAAGAGTTCGAAGGCTTCCGACTTGTACTCGTTGAGCGGGTCGCGCTGGGCATAGCCGCGCCAGCCGATCACCTGCCGCAGGTGGTCGAGGGTGACGAGATGCTCGCGCCAGAGATGATCGAGGCTCTGCAGGAGAACCTGCTTCTCCACGTAGTTCATCACCTCGGGCGAATTCTCCTCGATGCGCCGGGCATAAGCCTCGTCGGCCGCCTTGCGGATGCGCTCGCGGATCTCGTCGTCGGCGATGCCCTCCTCCTTCGCCCATTCCTCGACCGGCAGGTCGAGGTTGAGGAAGTTCGCGACGCTCTGTTTCAGGCCGGCCACATCCCATTGCTCGGCATAGGCATGTTCCGGAATGGCGCTGGCCACCATGTCGTCGATGACGCCGTTGCGCATGTCGTCGATGGTCTCGCGCACGCTTTCTTCCGCCATGAACTCCTTGCGCTGCTCGAACACGACCTTGCGCTGGTCGTTCATGACGTTGTCGTATTTCAGGATGTTCTTGCGGATGTCGAAGTTGCGCGCCTCGACCTTCGCCTGCGCCCGCTCGATCGCCTTGTTGATCCAGGGGTGGATGATCGCCTCGTTCTCCTGCAGTCCGAGCTTGGACAGCATGCCGTCCATGCGGTCGGAGCCGAAGATGCGCATCAGGTCGTCCTGAAGCGACAGGTAGAACTTGGAGCGGCCCGGATCGCCCTGGCGGCCGGAACGGCCGCGCAGCTGGTTGTCGATGCGGCGGGATTCGTGGCGCTCGGTGCCGAGCACGTAGAGGCCGCCGGCAGCCAATGCCTTTTCCTTGAAGGATGCGATCTCGTCGAGGATCGCCTTCTCCTTCGCCGCACGTTCCTCACCCTCGATTCCGGCAAGCTCGCGCTCGATGCGCATCTTGGCGTTACCGCCGAGCTGAATGTCGGTGCCGCGGCCCGCCATGTTGGTGGCGATGGTGATCGCGCCCGGCACGCCGGCCTGGGCGACGATGAAGGCCTCCTGCTCGTGGAAGCGGGCGTTCAGCACCGCGAAGTGCTTGGTCGCCTTGCCTTCCCGCGCCGCCTTGTAGAGCGGCTCGAGCGCCTGCGGATTCTCGAAATCGATGAGGGTGAAGCCGTCCTTGATCAGAAGCTCGGCCAGATGCTCGGACTTCTCGATGGAGGTGGTGCCCACCAGGGTCGGCTGACCGCGGTTGGAAGCGGCCTCGATCTCGCGGATGATGCCTTTGTATTTCTCGTCCGCCGTCCGATAGACCTCGTCATCCTCGTCGATACGCGAGACCGGACGATTGGTCGGAATCTCGACGACGTCGAGGTTGTAGATTTCCAGGAACTCGTCGGCTTCGGTCGCCGCCGTGCCGGTCATGCCGCCAAGCTTGTCGTAGAGGCGGAAATAGTTCTGGAAGGTGATGGAGGCGAGCGTCTGGTTTTCGGGCTGAACCTGCACCCGCTCCTTGGCTTCGAGGGCCTGATGCAGGCCTTCCGAATAACGGCGGCCCGGCATCATGCGGCCGGTGAACTCGTCGATGATGACCACTTCACCGTTGCGGACGATGTAGTCCTTGTCGCGCTGGAACAGGGTGTGGGCGCGCAAGGCCTGGTTCATGTGGTGGACCAGGGTCGCGTTGTGGGCGTCGTAGAGGTCGCCCTCGGTCAGGAGTCCCACCTCGCGCAGCAATTCCTCGATCTTCTCGGTGCCTGCCTCGGTCAGCGACACGGCGCGCTGCTTCTCGTCGAGGTCGTAATCGCTCTTGTCCAGGCGCGGAATGACCTTGTCGACGGCATTGTAGAGATCGGAGCGGTCGTCGAGCGGGCCGGAAATGATGAGCGGGGTGCGCGCCTCGTCGACCAGGATCGAGTCCACCTCGTCGACGATGGCGAAGTTGTGCCCGCGCTGGACCATCTGCGCCATCTCGTACTTCATGTTGTCGCGGAGATAGTCGAAGCCGTATTCGTTGTTGGTGCCGTAGGTGATGTCGGCCGCATAGGCCTGGGCGCGCTCGGCATCGTCGAGCCCATGGACGATCACGCCGACGGAGAGGCCAAGGAAGCGGTAGATCTGGCCCATCCACTCGCTATCGCGGCGGGCGAGGTAGTCGTTCACCGTCACCACATGGACCCCCTTGCCGGAGAGGGCGTTGAGATAGACCGGTAGGGTCGCCACCAGGGTCTTGCCTTCGCCGGTCCGCATCTCGGAGATGGAGCCCTCATGCAGCATCATGCCGCCGATGAGCTGCACGTCGAAGTGGCGCTGGCCGAGGGTGCGCTTGGCGGCTTCGCGCACGGTGGCGAAGGCGGGCACCAGGATGTCGTCCAAGGTCTTGCCGGCGGCAAGCTGAGCCTTGAACTCGTCCGTCCGAGCCCGGAGCTGCTCATCGGAAAGGGCCTCGAGCTCGGCCTCCATCGCGTTGATGGCCGCCACTTTCGGCCGGTACGACTTCAGCCGGCGCTCGTTGACCGAACCAAAGATTTTCTTCGCGAGTGTTCCGAACATCGAGAGCCTTCAGACTTCCAGGATCCAGGAGAAAGGGTATTTTGGGCCGCGTTATAGACTTAATTATGCGGAAGCGCATCTAAAAGACTGCGCCAGTAGGGCGCAGTCCCGCTCCCACGAGCTTAGCCATTCGGCTAGGTCCGCGGAGGCTGTGCCATAGATAGGCTATTGCTTGCAAACCGCAATGAACTCGGTCATCGATCCACGTCGATTGTGGGCGGTTTCCCATGAGAGGATCAGATATGTCAGTTTCATCATCGCTGCGCGGGAGCATTCTGGCTCTCGGCGTCGCCCTTCCCCTGTCGGCGGGCCTCGCCCTTGCCCAAACGGCAGCACCGGCCGCCCAGGCTGCGCCCGCGGCCTCCGCCCAGCACGGCAGCAAGGTGGTGGCCCGCGTCAACGGCATGGACATCACGGAAGCGGATCTGGCCATTGCCGCCGCCGATCCGGCCCTGCAGCTCCCGAGCCTGCCCGAGGACCAGAAGCGCGAACTTCTGACGAGCTATCTCGTCGACCTGAAGCTCGGCGCCAAGGCGGCCGAGGCGGCCAAGGTCGCCAACAACCCGGATTTCGCGCGCAAGCTCGCCTATAACCGGGACAAGACCCTCCTCGACGAATATCTCGAGCAGGAATCCAAGAAGGCGGTCACGCCGGAGGCGGCCAAGAAGCTTTATGATGAGACCGCCAAGAACCTGACGCCCGAGCAGGAGGTCCATGCCCGCCACATCCTCGTCGAGAACGAGGAAGACGCCAAGAAGGCGGCGGCCCGCGTGAAGGGCGGCGAGGATTTCGCCAAGGTTGCGGCTGAACTCTCGAAGGATCCTGGCTCGAAGAGCGATGGCGGCGATCTCGGCTTCTTCACCAAGGATCGGATGGTCGAGCCCTTCGCGGAAGCCGCCTTCAAGCTGGAACCCGGCCAGATCTCCGACCCGGTGAAGACCCAGTTCGGCTGGCACGTGATCAAGGTCGAAGAGAAGCGCAACAAGCCCGTTCCCTCCTTCGAGGAGATGAAGGATCAAGTGAATTCCTATCTCGAGCGCAAGGCCCAGCAGGACCTCATCGTCGGCCTGCGCAAGGACGCCAAGATCGAGCGCCTCGACGACAAGGGCAACTTGGTCGAGCAGAAGAAGCAATAGGCTTCAGAAGCAGTAAGCTTCGCCATCGGAAAGGGCGGCTTCGGGCCGCCTTTTTTGTTTTCGGGACAAGCCGCGTCCCTTGTTAGTCCGCCCTGGCGCCCTCGGTTCCCGGCACCCGACGAAGCGTGGGCTTGACAAAAAGCCTTATTAAACCACAGGTCGCGGATCCTACCCGCTTTTTTACCCAGCTCCTTCGAGTTCCTCCATGTCCAAGACTGTCTCTCCGCTCGCGCCCAAATCCTACCCGACGCTTCCCGCCATCGAGGGCGTCAGGATCGCGACGGCGGAAGCCGGGATCCGATACAGGAACCGGACCGACGTGCTCTATGTCGCCCTGGCCAAGGAGACGGCGGTGGCCGGCGTGTTCACCCGCTCCAAATGCCCCTCGGCCCCGGTCGATTGGTGCCGCAAGAACCTGGACAAGGGAGTAGCCCGGGCGCTGGTGGTGAATTCGGGCAATGCCAATGCCTTTACCGGCAAGAAAGGCGCCGAGGCGGTGAAGCTGACCGCCGACATCGCCGCGAAGGCGGCCGGCTGCCGGGCTTCCCAGGTCTTCATCGCCTCGACCGGCGTGATCGGCGAGCCGCTCGATGCGACCAAGTTCGAAGGCGTGCTGGACAAGTGCGAGCAGAAGGCCAATCCGAAAGCCTGGGTCGACGCCGCCAAGGCCATCATGACCACCGACACCTTTCCGAAGGTCGCGACCCGCACGGCCACGATCGGCGGTGTCGAGGTCACGATCAACGGCATCGCCAAGGGCGCGGGCATGATCGCTCCCGACATGGCGACGATGCTTTCCTTCATCTTCACCGATGCGCCCATCGCCGCCCCGGTGCTGCAGGCCTTGCTTAAAAAAGGCGCCGACAAGAGCTTCAACTGCGTGACGGTCGACAGCGACACCTCGACCTCCGACACGCTTCTCTTCTTCGCGACCGGCGCCGCCGCCAAGCGCGGCGCGCCTGCCATCACCCTGCCGAGCGACCGGCGCCTGAAGGATTTCCGCCAGGCCCTGGAAGGATTGCTCGGCGATCTCGCCCAGCAGGTCGCGCGGGACGGTGAAGGCGCACGCAAATTCGTGACCGTGAAGGTAACCGGCGCGACCGGCTCCAATTCGGCCAAGCGCATCGCCATGGCCGTCGCCAATTCGCCGCTCGTGAAGACCGCCGTCGCCGGCGAGGACGCGAACTGGGGCCGCGTGGTCATGGCGGTCGGCAAGGCCGGCGAGCCAGCCGAGCGCGACAAGCTCGCCATCTGGTTCGGCGATATCCGCGTCGCCTTCAAGGGCGCGCGGGACCCGTCCTATGACGAAGCCAAGACCTCCGCCTACATGAAGGGCGACGAGATCACGATCCGCATCGATCTCGGCCTCGGACGCGGCGAGGCCACGGTCTGGACCTGCGACCTCACCAAGGAATATGTCGAGATCAACGGCGATTACCGGAGCTGAGTGGGCACACAGGAACACTCCTGGTCGATCGGCCATCAAACCGCCGGGGATCGGCTCTGACTTAAGAAATCTGGCTCCTTCTCCGGCAAATACGCCAGCCGGCCTTTCGGAGATAAGCTAAGGAACGACGGTCACCCTCCACTTGATGACGACGTTCATAGGGCCACCGTACTGATCCATTCCGAGAAAGGCATAGGCGAATTCATCGGGCCCATTATAGCCGGGCTTGGCGGCATAGAAGGGTGTGAGGCCGGAGACCCCTGCCCGGCCGACCTTCGGCTGCTGAATAATCTTCGCCTCCTGGACCGCGCCCGGAATGTTGTTGATATTGAAGCTGCACCCGGTACCCGCCTTCACCTTGATCTCCCCCATGCCCTCGGAACGAGCTGAATAAATGGGAATCGATGCGCCAGAACACTCGGCGTGCGCCTGGTTGAACGCAGCACACAGTCCGAGAAGACAGAGCGCGGCTATAGATTGCTTGAATCCGACCATCGTACCCCCCTGAAGGTTATGATTATTCTCCTTCAGGTTGAGTTTTGGCATCACATTTGTCAATGAGCGCGAAACCAGTTCGCGCGCAGCCAAAAGCAGGCTAAGAGGAGCGCCTCCTGCCCCTTTTCGAAGCCTCAGGCTGGCCCAAGCGGATCAATCGGACGTGTCTTCCCTCAAGCTGACTCTCGTCGTCGCCGTCGCCCTTGTCGATACGGACAATCGCATCCTTCTCGCGCAGCGACCCGAGGGGAAGCAGCTCGCGGGGCTTTGGGAGTTTCCCGGCGGCAAGGTCGAGCCGGGGGAGCGGCCGGAGGAAACCCTGATTCGCGAATTGCGCGAGGAACTCGGCATCACGGTGAAGGAAGCCTGCCTCGCGCCCCTCACCTTCGCGAGCCATGCCTATGAGAGCTTCCACTTGCTCATGCCGCTCTACATCTGCCGCCGCTGGGAGGGGTTCGTGCAATCCCTCGAGGGGCAGGCCCTGAAATGGGTGAAGCCGCAGGAGCTGCGCCAGTATCCCATGCCGCCGGCGGACGAGCCGCTGATCCCGTTCCTGATCGACATCGTCGGCGCGTAAGGCTTTTTAATCATGGCGACGACGGCGCAGCCGGCCGCATCCTCCCTCCCGGCCCCGACACAGGGCTTTCTCGTCTCGCATCTTCTGGTGTGCTCCATCCTGTGGGCGAGCGGCTTCCTGTTCATCAAGCTCAGCGGCGACATCAACCCCTTCGTGATCGCCGCCATGCGCGGGCTGTTGGGAGCGACCTCCCTTGCCCTTTGGTTCACCGTGCAGGGCAAGAGCCTGCTGCCGCAGCGCCATGAGTTAAAAACCTGGCTCTTTCTCGGCACCTTCAACGGCTGGGCGCCGAACGTGCTCGTGGCCTATGCGCTGACCCAGGTCACCACCGCCTCGGCTGCGATGGTGCAGGCCTCGGGCCCGCTCATCGTCGCCGTCATGTCGCATTTTCTCTTCACCGAGGAACGGCTGACGCGGCGGCGTTTTCTTGGTGTCTTCATCGGCTTTGCCGGTATGGGCATTCTCATCGGCCCCGCCGCCTTTCCGGAAAGCGGGATCAGTCCCCTGGGCTCACTCGCCATGGTGGCGACGACCTTGAGCTATGCCGTCGCCAATCTCTATGTCCGCACCATCAAGCAGGCCGATCCGGCGCGGCTGGCCCTGGGCCAGCAGATCTGCTCCGGTATTCCCGCGACAATTCTGGCGCTCGCCGTTTCCGGCCCTTCGGCCTTCGCGATCGTCCCCTCGCACCTGATGCCGCTCATCGCACTCGGTATCGTGGCGACGGCCATCCCGATCCTTCTGTTCATGCGCATGATCCGCCGCGCCGGCCCTACCCGCGCCTCCATGGTGGGCTATCTCCTGCCGATCTGGACGGCGATCCTCGCCGTTCTGTTCCTGGAGGAACGGATCGGCGGCCGCGAGATCCTCGGCGGAGCGGTGGTGCTGACAGGCGTCGCCCTCGTCACCTTCAGCGGCCGGATCAGGAAAGTCGCGCGCTAAAGCATCGTATGGCCGCAAAACCGAGGCCGCTTTTGCGCACGATGCTAAGGCATGGCGAGGGACCGGGGGGCTTTTCCCTGATCGGTTATGGGTTACATTCTTTCAGAGAGCGAAAGCCTGGAGGAACGTTCATGCCAACCCTGTTCGAGCGCCAGCTTGCGTCCTATTCCGGCTATCACCAGGATCAGCGCAACCGGGCCACCCATTTCATCGGCATCCCGGCCATTGTCTTCTCTCTCATCCTGATCCTTGCCCTGTGGCAGGTCCGTCTCGGCGAGCTCACCTTGTCGGGCGCCTGGATTGTCGGCTTCTTCGCGGCATTGGGCTGGATCGCCCTCGATTTTTCAATAGGCCTCGCCATGACGGCGGTTCTGATCGTGATGGCGACGGCGGCGGACTGGTTCGTGGCGCATCATGGCAGCCGGGCGACCTGGGTGCTCTTCAGCATTCTCTTCATCGGCGGCTGGGCGTTCCAGTTCCTCGGCCACGCCTTCGAGGGGAAGCGTCCCGCCCTGATGGACAATCTCTTCCAGGCCTTCATCGGGCCGATGTTCATCATGGCCGAATTGTTGATGTTGCTGGGCCTGCGCCGCGATCTCGCCCGCTACATGGGCGACAAGGCCGAGCACATCTAATGCTTCGGCCTACCGTCAATCCTTGAATTCTTCGATGGCATCGACCCGCGTCGGGTAGAAGGCGACATATCCGGCGATGTCCTTAACGGAAGGAAAGGGCTCCTCGTAGCTCCAGACGGCATTCTCGCGCACCAATCCTCCCGCCGTGACGGTGAAGTAGGAGGCATCGCCCTTGTAAGGGCAATGGGTGGAATGGCTCGTCGGTTCGAGCAGATCCATCTGCACGTCCTTGCGCGGGATATATTGCACGGGCGCAAGCGATGCCTCCCGCAAGGTCAGGGCATCCGTGGTCTCGGCCACGATGAAGCCCCCGAGCATGACCCGGATGCGATGCGGGTTCCGTGTGATCGTGATCGGATGATCGGGATTGGGCGTCTTCATGGGCACATCCTCCGGATACGCTCTTAGGAAACATAGAGCGGCAAAGCTCCCGCCCCAAGAGGCATCCGGGAGGCCCGGAGGAACGCTACTCCTCCTTGTCTTCGCCAGCCGGTATTTCCTTCACGCCAAGCGCGTCGGCAAGGCGCATCTTGGCCGAGCCCGGGCGCAGGGGCTTCTGCTGGCTCTCGTGGGGAGCCCAGCCGGACAGCCAGACGATCTCGAACGTGGCCGGAAGGCGGCCGTCCGGATCGGCGAAGCGCTCGGCATAGATCTGGGCCGCCCGCAGGAGGGTGGCGCGCCGCAGAGGCGCCTTACGCCGATCGTTGAGGGCATTGGTCAGGCCCATCTGGCGAAGATCCCGCATCAGGGCGAAGGGATCGCCGTAGCGCACCCGCACCGTTTCGGAATCTGCCACAGGCAGGGCGAAGCCCGCCCGCTGCAACAGCCCGCCGAGATCGCGCACATCGGCGAAGGGCGCGACGCGAGGGCTCACGCCCCCTTCGAGCTCGGCTTCGGCCTGCGTGAAAGCCTGGCGCAGCTCGGTCAGGGTCGCGCCGCCGAGCAGCGCGCCGATGAACAACCCGTCGGGCTTCAGCGCCCGGCGGATCTGGACGAGTGCGCCCGGCAGGTCGTTGACGCTCTGCAGGGACAGGAGCGACACGGCCAGATCGAAATGCCCGCCCGAGACCGGCAGGTTTTCCTCATCACCGAGAATGCTCCCCGGCTCCGGGACCGGAGACACCCGCAGGACGGTCTCGACGCGCCCGCTCCGGCGCAAGGCATCGGCTGCGGCGGCGGTGGGGGTTCCAACATCGAGCGCGAGCGGAAAAGCCCGCAAGATCGTCGCCAGCCGTTCGTCGAGGTCCTCGACTGCGCGGGCCAGAAGGAAATCGGTATAGCCGGACCGCAGGGCCCGGGCGAGGCGGCGGCGGACGAGAGGGCGGTCGAAGACGAGAGGTGTTGACGAAGGTGCTGTCATGGAGCGCCCGATATGGCGTGAAACAGCGGCAGCGCCAAGGGCTTTCGGAGCCGAGAAGCGGTAAACTACCGTCCCGGCCGCAACCCGGCCTCTTCTCTCCCCGGCGGTGGATCGGCTAAGCTTGCCGCATGAGCGACATCGTCGACGGAAAGCGGATCGGCCCGGCCTCGCGCCTGCTTCACGCGGCGAAGAGCGCTTCCGGGACGCTTCTCGGCCTCCTCTACCCGCCGACCTGCATCGCCTGTCAGGCGGCGACGGGCGTGCCGCATGCCCTTTGCGCCTCCTGCTGGTCCGGCATCCGCTTCATCGAGCGCCCCTATTGCGAACGGCTGGGCACGCCCTTTGCCGTCGATCTGGGCCAGCCGCTTCTCTCCCCTGCCGCCATTGCCGATCCGCCCGTCTTCGGACGCGCTAGGGCCGTCACGGAATATGGCGAGACGGCGAGCGCCCTGGTGCATCGGCTCAAATACGGCGACCGGCTGGAGCTGGCGCGGGCCCTGGGTCTCATGATGGTCCGTGCCGGAGCGGAACTCCTGAAGGAGGCCGACGTGATCGTGCCGGTTCCGCTCCACCGCTGGCGCCTGTGGCGGCGGCGGTTCAACCAGGCCATGGCGCTTGCCACCATCGTCTCCGATGAAAGCGGAATTCCCTGCGACCCCTTTCTCCTGGCCCGCGTGAAAAGCACCCGCCAGCAGGTCGGGCTGACCAAGGCGCAGCGCCAGGAGAACCTTCAGGGCGCGTTCCGGGTCCCGGCCGATGCGAAGGCGCGTCTCAAAGGCAAGCGCGTCCTTCTCATCGACGATGTGCTCACCACCGGCGCGACGGCGAATGCCGCATCGCGGGCGCTTTTGCGGGGCGGCGCGGCCTCCGTCGATGTCCTCGCCTTCGCGAGGGTCGTGACGGAGGCTTGAAGTCTTCCTATATGCGAGCATCCAAGGAGAAATATCCGTAATGCCCCCGATCACGATCTACACGAAAAGCTGGTGCCCCTATTGCTCAGCCGCGAAGAAGCTTCTCGACGAGAAAGGCGCCGCCTTCACCGAGATCGACATCGAGGCCAAGCCCGAAGCGCGCGCGGACATGATCCAGAAGGCCGCCGGCCGCACCACCGTGCCGCAGATCTTCATCGGCGATAAACATGTAGGCGGCTGCGACGATCTTTATGCCCTGGACGAGAGAGGCCAACTTGAGGCCTTATTGCAGGCCTGACGGAGGATCAATCCCATGACCGCCACCCGCTTCACCGCCGCCTGCGTCCAGATGCGCTCCGGGCGCGATCCGCTGAAGAACCGCGATGCGGCGGTCGCTTTCGTGCGGGAAGCGGCGGAAAAGGGCGCGCATTTCATCCAGACGCCCGAGATGACCTCCCTCGTGGAGCGGGAGCGGGCGGCTCTGTTCGACAAGGTAGGGCCGCAGGACAGGGACCCGACCCTCGCCGCCCTGCGCGAGGTGGCGCGCGAGCGTAAAACCGTGGTCCAGATCGGCTCGATCGCGGTCAAGGAAGGCGACAAGATCGCCAATCGCGCCTTCCTGATCAGTGCGGATGGCGAGATCGTCGCTTCCTACGACAAGGTCCATCTCTTCGACGTGGATCTGCCGAATGGCGAAAGCTGGCGGGAATCGGCCACCTATACGGGCGGTGACAGGGCGGTGTTGGCCGAGACGCCTTGGGGCTATCTCGGACTCACTATCTGCTACGATGTGCGCTTCGCGGCCCTCTATCGGGCGCTTGCCGAAAACGGCGCGTCCTTCCTGTCGGCGCCGGCCTGCTTCACGAAGCAGACGGGCGAAGCCCATTGGCATGTGATGCACCGGGCGCGCGCCATCGAGACCGGCTCCTTCATGATTTCGGCCGCTCAGGGCGGGACCCATGAGGATGGGCGCGAGACCTTCGGCCATTCCATCATCGTCGATCCCTGGGGCCGGGTGCTGGCGGAGGCGGGCACGGAGCCCGGCGTCATTCTGGCCGAGATCGACACGGATCTCGTAACGGATGCGAGAGGCCGCATCCCGACCCTCAAGAACGCCCGCCCCTTCAAGGTGGAGATCGTTTCCGCAGAGGAACCCTCAAGACGGGCCGCCACGGCTTAAAGCAATTCTCCGCTTGCCTTCCGGCCACGGCTCATGCTCTTGGCCGGATGGTGCAGAATCTCCATATTTGAAGGCATGATCAAATACGCCCTGGCCTGCGAACGGGCCCACGAATTCGAGAGCTGGTTTCCTTCGAGCGAAGCGTATGAGGCGCAGCGCAAGCGCGGCTTCGTGACCTGCCCCTATTGCAACTCGGACAAGGTCGAGAAGCAGATCATGGCGCCGTCCGTCAACAGGACGGACAAGGCGCCTGTGGCAGCGGCGCCTGAAACCCAACCCGTCGCCGCCCTTTCCGAGAAGGAAAAAGAACTCCGCGCCATGATCCGCGCCGTGCGCGAGCATGTGATGCAGAACTCCGAGAATGTCGGCACCGGCTTTGCCGAGGAAGCCCGCAAGATCCATTACGGAGAGGCCGATCAGCGTTCGATCTACGGCGAGGCCAACCCCGCCGAGGCGCGGGCGCTTCTGGAAGAAGGCATCGAGGTTCTTCCCCTCCCCGTCATTCCCGATGACCGGAACTAGCGCATCGCGCGGAAAAGCGGACCCGGTTTTTCGCTGACGCGAACCTTCGGCTCGTATGGAATGATGCGCTCGTCCAATGAGGGAGCATCGGATCAATCCCAAAAGTGGATTCCACTTTTGGGTCCGAGGCTCTAGTCCGCTTTCAAGGGCGCTTCACCTCGTCGTCCGTAACGGTGATCTGTCCCGTCATGTTCGGATGGAAGCGGCAGTAATAATCGACCGTGCCGGCTTTCTTGACGACCAGCCGCCCGGTTTTGCCTGGCCCCAGCATCACGTCCCAGTCCTTGTTCCTGGCCGTCGCCGTATGAGCGACGAAATCGGCGTTGACCCACTCGATGGTGTCGCCCACATGGGCCGAGACCTGCGCCGGGGAGAACGTGAGCCGGTCGACCTTGACGCCGATCACCTCCGCTCTCGCGGACGCAGCACCCGTCAGGACGGGTGCTGCGCAAATCAGACACCACCAGAGGCGAAGCATCATTTCAAGGTTCCGGCGAGCTGTTCGGCATGCTGCTCGTGACCCTGGAAGATCTTCAACCCCGTCGATAGCAGATCCTTCAATTCGCCATTGCTGGCCGACGGGATCAGCGTGTCCTGCAGGGCGCCGTCGACGGTCTTGTGATAGGCGACCTCGTTGTCGGCATAGGCCTTGTCGAACGCGGCGCCGTTCAGCTTCGAAAGCTTGGCGTGCTCTTCGCTCGCCTGCTTGAGCAGCGACTTGCTGGTGTCGTTGTTTTCCGGCTTGACCTTGAGCTTCTTGACCAGCGCCAGCGCCTGCTTGTTCACCGCCGTATGGTCGCGCACCATGTCGTTGGCGAAGGCGCGCACATCCTTGTTCTTCGATTTCTTCAGCGCCAGCTTCGCCGCCCTGATGTCGATCTCTCCAGCCGTATAGGCGATATGAGCGATTTGCGGATCGGTCGGCTTGGCGCCCTGGGCGGCGGCGATGCCGGAGCTCAGTAGCAGCGCTGCGAGCACTCCGCCTAATCTGACGAGCAGCATCGGTTTCTCCCATGTTAAACCCAGCCAGGGCAAATACATGAGATGGAGCGCGAACCCCGTGACCCAATCCTGCCGATACGGCCAATAAGGTGTAATCATTCCGTAACCCGCCGACAGGCATCGACATGGGTGCATATTCTGCCGCTTTTCCCGAACCTCGCGCAGCATCTGACCTGATGATTTTCAAGGACGCGTCGTGACCGTCTTCTTCACCAGCGACACTCATTTCGGCGATCCGCGCGTGCTGCGTATCGACAAGCGCCCGTTCAAATCCATTCCGGAGCACGATGAGGCCCTCATCACCCGCTGGAACGACGCCGTGTCGCCGAAGGACGAGGTCTGGCATCTCGGCGATTTCGCCCTGCACGTGAACCCACAGCGGATTGACGAGCTGCTCGGGCGTCTCAACGGGCGCAAGCATCTCATCACCGGCAACAACGACGGCCCGGAAACGCTTTCCGCCAAGCACTGGGCGAGCGTGCAGGCCTATGCCGAACTCTTCATCGACGGCCATGCCCTCGTGCTCTGTCACTATGCCTTCCGGACCTGGAAGAACATGAGCCGAGGCTGGATCGACCTGCACGGCCATTCCCACGGCAAGCTCAAGCCCCAGACCCGCCAGTTCGATGTGGGTGTCGACGCCTGGGACTATCGGCCCGTAACACTCGAAACGATCCTGGGCTCCCGCCGGCGCGGCAGAAAATCGACCGCTTGAGGCTTTCGTGACAACCTCATCCGCCCTAAGACCCTTGCAACAGCAAGGAGAAGCGGGTGGATCAGAGACAAAACGACATCAGGATGGCTCACAACCCTCGGCGGGTTTCGGCCCTGAGGGAATTTCTCAAGAGCGAGGCCTCGGGCGGCATCGTTCTCATGGCTGTGGCGGTCCTTGCCATCCTTGTCGCCAATTCCCCCTTCGCGGGAGCCTATTTCACCGCGCTGCACGTCTACGTCTTCGGCCTGAGCATCCAGCACTGGATCAATGATGCCCTGATGGCGGTGTTCTTCCTGCTGGTGGGGCTCGAGATCAAGCGCGAGTTCCTGGACGGACAGCTCTCCACCTGGTCCCGGCGGATCCTGCCGGGCATCGCGGCTCTCGGCGGCATGGTGGTCCCAGCGCTGGTCTATGTGGCCGTGACCTGGAACAGTCCCGAACTCCTGCGCGGCTGGGCGATTCCGGCCGCGACCGACATCGCCTTCGCCCTCGGCGTGCTCGCGATCCTCGGCTCACGGGTCCCTGCTTCCCTCAAGATCTTTCTGACAGCGCTCGCCATTCTCGACGATCTCGGCGCCATTCTCATCATCGCGCTGTTCTATTCGGGCGATCTTGCCCTCGTCATGCTCGGCGCCGCCGCCCTATGCGTCATTGCCCTGATCGCCCTCAACCGCATTGGCGTCACGGCGCTCATGCCCTATCTCGCGATCGGCGCCCTGCTCTGGTTCTTCGTCCTCAAGTCGGGCATCCACGCGACGCTCGCCGGCGTCGTTCTGGCGCTGACGATTCCACTCGGGCCTCATCCGAAGAAGACCCGCGCGGAAACCTCGCCGCTCCACCGACTCGAACATGCCCTGCATCCCTGGGTAGCTTTCGCCATCATCCCGATCTTCGGTTTCGCCAATGCGGGCGTCTCGTTTGTGGAGCTCTCCCTGAACTCGCTCCTCGCGCCCCTGCCGCTCGGCATCGCGCTCGGCCTCCTGCTCGGCAAGCAGATCGGCGTTCTCGCCTTCTCGGAGATCGCCATCCGCCTGAATCTCGCCGACGTGCCGGCGAACGCGACGCGGCTTCAATGCTACGGCGTGGCGCTGCTCTGCGGCATCGGCTTCACCATGAGCCTGTTCATCGGCGCGCTCGCCTTCCCCGACAAGTCGAACCTCAACGATGCCACCAAAATCGGCGTGCTGGCGGGCTCGGTCATGTCGGCCCTGGCAGGCTGGCTCGTCCTGCGCTTCGCGCCGCGCGAACAGCCTCAGTCCCGCGCGGCGAGCAGCATGTAGTTGACCGCTGTATCCTGCGAGAGGGACCACGCCCCCGTCAGCGGATTATAGGTGACGCCCCTGAGATCGCTGACGGCGAAGCCCGCCTGCCCGAGGGCGGAGGTCAGCTCGTCCGGCGTTACGAACCTGTCCCATTCGTGTGTGCCCCTGGGGAGCCAGCCGAGGATGTATTCGGCCCCGACGATGGCGAGCGCGAAGGAGCGTAAGGTGCGGTTGAGGGTCGCCATGGCGAGCGCCCCGCCCGGCTTCACCGCCTGCCCGCAGGCGGTCACGAAGGCCTGCACGTCCGCCACATGTTCCACCACCTCCATGGCGAGCACCATGTCGAAGGTCTCGCCCTTCGCGACGACGGATTCGACCGTCTCGTTGCGGTAATCGACCGGCACCCCGGCCCGCTCCGCATGGAGCCGGGCGACGGAGATATTGGTCGGAGCGGGGTCGAGGCCGGTCACTTTGGCGCCGAGGCGGGCCAGGGGCTCGGAGAGCACGCCGCCGCCGCAGCCCACATCGAGGATCGTCAATCCTTCGAGGGAGCGGGCCGAGCGGGGATCGCGCCCGAACCGGCGGCAGGCCTCGTCCCGGATATAGGCGAGGCGCACGGGATTGAACTTGTGCAGGACCTTCATCGGCCCCTTCGGGTCCCACCACGTCTCGGCGATCCGCTCGAAGCGGGCGACCTCTTCCGGGTCGATGGTGGTGGATGTGGCCTCGGCCATGTCAAAAGGCTCCTCTTTTCCCTCCCTCCCCCCTGCGGGGAGGACCGGGGTGGGGGTGGTTCGACGGGGTGCAAGGTTTACCGCGTTCCAAAAGACCAAGGCGCGCTCCGGCTTTGCGACCCCCACCCGACCTCCGCTACGCTCCGGCCACCCTCCCCGCAAGGGGGAGGGGAAGTAAACAGTGCGTTGACAGCGCGCTACCCCACAGTCATGTATACGCCGCCTTCGCCCCGGCGAAGAGGCGAATTTCTCCTCCTGCTTGGCTCCCTACTCCATGCCCCGTCTCGTCATGAAGTTCGGCGGTACGTCCGTCGCCACGGTTGAACGCATCCGCAACGTCGCGCGGCACGTCAAACGCGAGGTCGCGGCCGGCTACGACGTGGCCGTGGTGGTCTCGGCCATGTCCGGCAAGACGAACGAGCTCGTCGGCTGGGTAAAGGAGGCTTCCTCCCTGCACGATCCGAGGGAATACGACGCGGTCGTCGCCTCCGGCGAACAGGTCACCTCCGGCCTTCTGGCGATCGCCTTGCAGGAAATGGGCCTGAAGGCCCGCTCCTGGCAGGGCTGGCAGATCCCGATCATGACCTCGGACGCCCATGCCTCGGCGCGAATCGCCGCCATTGACGGCACCGGCATCATTCAGGGTTTCACGCAAAACCGGGAAGTGGCGGTGGTTTCGGGCTTCCAGGGCCTGCATCAGCCGACCCAGCGCATCACCACCCTCGGGCGCGGCGGCTCGGATACCAGCGCCGTGGCGCTCGCGGCTGCGATCCAGGCGGAGCGCTGCGACATCTATACGGACGTGGACGGGGTCTACACCACCGATCCGCGCATCGTGCCCAAGGCACGCCGCCTCGATAAGGTCTCTTACGAGGAAATGCTGGAAATGGCCTCGCTTGGGGCCAAGGTGCTTCAGGTCCGCTCGGTCGAACTTGCCATGATGCACCGGGTGCCCACCTATGTGCGCTCCAGCTTCGACGATCCGGCCGATCCCAAGCTCGGCACCCTCATCTGCGACGAGGAAGACATCATGGAACAGCAGGTTGTCACGGGCATCGCCTATTCGCGTGACGAAGCGCAGATTACGCTGCGGAATGTCGCTGACAAACCGGGCATCGCCGCCTCGATCTTCGTGCCCCTGGCCGATGCCAACATCAATGTGGACATGATCATCCAGGTGGTCTCCGACGACACCACAACCACGGATATCACGTTCACGGTCCCCACGGCCGATTACGAACGCGCCTGCACGGTGCTCAACCAGCATCGGGGCGAGATCGAGTTCCGGGATCTCCAGGGCGCCACCGACGTGGTGAAGGTCTCCGCCATCGGGGTCGGCATGCGCAGCCATGCGGGCGTGGCCGCCAAGGCTTTCAAGGCCTTGGCCGACAAGGGCATCAATATCCGGGCGATCACGACCTCGGAGATTAAATTCTCCGTTCTCATCGACTCCGCCTATACGGAGCTTGCGGTGCGCACGCTCCACTCGCTATACGGCCTTGATCAAGCCTGATTGACGGCGAGTCCATGAGGCTGCGACACTCTTCATAAAGCCGCCGGTCCGCTCCGTCGGCCCAACCAGGACGGGAACACGAGAGCCCATGCCAAGCGCCCCCGGCGGTCCGCGCCTTCTGCTGCGCCGCCTCCGCGAAATCATGGCGGAGCCGGTGGGTGCGCAGGACCGCCTCGACAAGATCGTCGTCCTGATCGCCGCGAACATGGTCGCGGAGGTGTGCTCCGTCTATGTCATGCGCGGCGACGGCGTACTGGAGCTGTTCGCGACCGAAGGCCTCAACCGGGAAGCGGTACACCGGACCGTCATGCGCTCCGGCGAAGGCCTCGTGGGCCTCATCGCTGCGACGGCCGAACCGCTGGCCCTGTCCGACGCGCAAAGCCACCCGGCCTTCTCCTACAAGCCCGAGACGGGCGAAGAGATCTACCACGCCTTCCTCGGCGTGCCGCTCCTGCGCGCCGGCAACACGCTCGGCGTCCTGGTCGTCCAAAACCGCACCTACAGGATCTATGCGGAAGAGGAGATCGAGGCCCTCCAGACCACCGCGATGGTGCTGGCCGAAATGATCGCCGCGGGCGAGCTGCAGGCCTTGGCACCCGTGGAGACCGGCATCGCCCTGCGCCGCCCGGTATATCAGAAGGGCATCGCCCTCGCCGACGGTGTCGGTCTCGGCTACGTGGTGCCCCACGAGCCGCGCGTGGTGGTCAAGAACCTCATCGCCGAAAATGTCGAGGCGGAGCTGCAACGCCTGGAAGACGCCATCGCCGCGGTCCGCACCTCCATTGACGAGTTGATCGAGCGCGGCGACGTCGCCCATCACGGCGAGCACCGGGACGTTCTGGAAACCTTCCGCATGTTCGCCCACGATCAGGGCTGGCTGCGGCGCATGCGCGAGGCGGTCATCTCGGGCCTGACGGCCGAAGCGGCGGTGGAGCGGGTGCAGTCCGACAACCGCGCCCGGATGCAGCGCCAGACCGACCCCTATCTGCGCGAGCGCCTGCACGATCTCGACGATCTCGCCAACCGCCTGCTGCATCGCCTGGTCGGGCGCGATCTGGTGGCGGAGCGGGGCTCGCTGCCGGAAAACGCCATCATCGTGGCCCGGTCCATGGGGCCCGCGGCCCTGCTCGATTACGACCGCTCGCGCCTGCGCGGCCTCGTGCTCGAGGAGGGCGGGCCGACCAGCCATATTGCCATCGTCGCCCGCGCGCTCGGCATCCCCGCCGTGGGCGAGGTGGCGAACGCCACATCCCTGACCGAACAGGGCGATGCCATCATCGTCGACGGCGCGGCGGGCGAGGTGCAGATCCGCCCCAAGCCGGATGTCGAGGCCGCCTATGCCGAAAAGGCGCGCCTGCGGGCGCGGCGGCAGGAGCAGTATCTCAAGCTGCGCGACGTGCCCGCCGTCACCAAGGACGGGGTCCCGATCACCCTTCAGCTCAATGCGGGCCTGCTCGTCGACCTGCCGCATCTCGAGGAAACGGGTGCCGCAGGCGTCGGCCTGTTCCGCACCGAATTGCAGTTCATGATCGCGGAGCGCATGCCGACCGCGACCGAGCAGCAATCGCTCTACAGCGCCGTCGTGGCGGCGGTGGGCGACCTGCCCGTGACCTTCCGTACCCTCGATATCGGCGGCGACAAGGTCCTGCCCTACATGGAAGCCATAGAGGAGGAGAACCCGGCGTTGGGCTGGCGCGCCATCCGCATCGGGCTCGACCGTCCGGGCCTGCTCCGGGTGCAGATTCGCGCGCTTCTGAAGGCGGCCGGCGGACATCCCCTGAAGATCATGTTCCCGATGGTGGCGACCTGCGACGAATTCGTTCGGGCCAAGGCCATCGTCGAGAGGGAGAAGGCCCATCTCTCCCGGCACGGCTATCCCCTGCCCTGCGACCTGAAGCTCGGCGCCATGCTGGAAATTCCCTCGCTGCTGTTTCAGCTCAAGGAAATCTGCGCCGTCGCCGATTTCCTCTCTATCGGCTCGAACGACCTGATGCAGTTCCTCTTCGCCAGCGACCGCGAGAACCGGCGGGTGGCGGACCGTTTCGATCCCTTGAGCGCGCCCATGCTGCGCGCCCTGAAGCTCGTGGTGGACGCGGCACAGGGGACCGACTGCCAATTGACCGTCTGCGGCGAGATCGGCGGACGCCCGCTCGAGGCCATGGCGCTGATCGGCCTAGGGTACCGCTCCCTCTCCATGTCCCCGGCTTCCATCGGCCCGGTCAAGGCCATGCTGCTGGAGCTCGATGCCGGGCGCATCGGCGCTTTCCTGTGCGAGGCGCTGGAGCATGCCGGGAGCGGCGATACGCTGCGCCGCAAGCTCGCCCAATTCGCGGAAAGCCATGGTATTCCGATCTGATGTCGATCGCCCCGCCCTCTGAACGCCTGAACGCCATTCTCGCCCGCTATGACATCGTCACGGCGACGCTCAATGCCGCCTCCGAACCCGAGACCATCGTGGCGCTCTCGCGCGAATTGTCGGAACTCGACGATGTCGTCGCGGCCATCAGGGCCTATCGCGCCATGGAGGAAAACCTGGACGGGCTGCAGGCGATGCTCGAGGATTCCGATCCCGAGATGCGTGCGCTCGCCGGCGAAGAGCTGCCCCGGGCCCGGGAAGACCTGGAGAATGCCGCCCAGAATCTTCGCCTCATGCTGCTGCCGAAGGACGAGGCGGACGAGAAGAGCGCCATCCTTGAAATCCGCGCCGGCACCGGCGGGGACGAGGCCGCCCTCTTCGCGGGCGATCTGCTTCGCATGTATACCCGCTACGCCGACCTGAAGGGCTGGAAAGTCGAGATCGTCTCCGAGAGCGAGGGCACGGCGGGCGGCTACAAGGAAGTGGTGGCCGAGGTCAAAGGGCGTGGCGTTTTCGCCCGGCTCAAGTTCGAGAGCGGCGTGCACCGGGTCCAGCGCGTGCCGGACACGGAAACGCAGGGGCGCATCCATACCTCCGCCGCCACGGTGGCCGTGCTGCCGGAGGCCGAGGACGTGGATATCGCGATCAACGAGGCCGACCTGAAGATCGACACGATGCGCGCCCAGGGCGCCGGCGGCCAGCACGTGAACAAGACCGAGTCGGCGATCCGCATCACCCATATCCCAACCGGCACGATCGTCTTCGTGCAGGACGAGCGCTCTCAGCACAAGAACCGCGCCCGTGCGATGGCGCTGCTTCGCGCCCGCCTCTACGATGCCGAACGCAGCGCCAAGGATGCCGCCCGCGCCGCCGACCGCAAGTCCCAGGTCGGCTCCGGCGACCGCTCCGAGCGCATCCGCACCTATAACTTCCCGCAAGGGCGGGTGACCGACCACCGCATCAACCTGACGCTTTACAAGCTTGAGGAAGTCCTGAGCGGCAACGCCCTCGACGAACTCATCGACGCCTTGGTGACGGAACACCAGGCTGCGCAGCTTGCGGCGCAGGACCAGGCCGCATGATCGAGGAGCGGCTGGAGCGGTACCGACAGGGCCTATCGGCTTGAGCGGCACAACCCAAACCCGCGCACAAGCCTTGAAGGCTCTTCGCGAGAGCTTTGCCGGGGCCGGCCTCGAGAGCGCCGCCCTCGATGCCCGGCTGCTGCTTCTCGCGGCTCTCGGCATCACGGCGACCGACCTCATGATGCGTCCGGACGAGCCTCTGGGCACTGAACAGGCCGAGAGGCTGTCCGCCTATGCCCGCCGGCGCCTCAACCATGAGCCCGTGGCGCGAATCATGGGTGAGCGGGAGTTCTGGGGGCTGCTCTTCAGCCTGTCTCCGGAGACCCTGGTTCCCCGGCCCGATACGGAAACCCTGGTCGAGACGGCCCTCGGCCTGATTCCGGACCGGCAGGCTCCCTTAAGCCTAGTCGACTTCGGCACGGGATCCGGCTGCATCCTGACGGCCCTGCTGCATGAACTGCCCCGGGCCCGGGGCATCGGGATCGACCGGTCGCTCGACGCCGCCCGCACCGCCCAGCGCAACGCCTGGGCCAACGGTGTCGGAGACAGAAGCCTGTTCGTCGTCTCGGATTGGGCGCAGGCGCTCCGGGGACGATTCGATCTCGTGGTCTCGAACCCACCCTATATCGCCTCGCCCGTCATCGCCACGCTCGATGCGGAGGTCCGCGACCATGACCCCCTGCTCGCTCTCGACGGGGGCGCGGACGGGCTCGATGCCTACCGGATCATCTTAAGCGAAGCGGGACGCCTTCTCGGGCCGGGTGGCCTCATGGTGCTCGAAATCGGCTACGATCAGGCCGATGCCCTGAGAAGACTGGCCGCAGATCATACCCTTGAAGTTCTGCGGCTGGCGCACGATCTATCAGGGAATCCACGCTGCATCGCCCTGAAACGGTCATGATCGCAGAGGACAAGGTTTCTTGTCTCCGCGGGGGATAAAAGCTGAAATACCGCTTGTTGGACCGGACGGAACCCGCTAGATTCGGTTCAGAGATCGTCCTCGGTCGATACAAATCGGTGGAGCCCAATTTTCGGGTACGTGCCGGAGACCAAACGATATCAATCGCGTAGGCAGGGGCAATTTGAACAGCCGGACGCGATCACTTGAACCCGACACTGAAGGATGGCCAAGGCTTTTGAAAAGCTGTGGCTGAACAACAGACGGTTGCCACGCGAACGGTGGGCGATAAGCCCGTTCGGTGAAACATTGGCTTGCATCGCGTGGGCTTGAAGAACCAGCGAGGGTCGTAGACCAGAATGAGACCAGGACAGAACAGGCGCATGCGCGGTCGTAACCGCAACAACAACAACAAGGGGCCCAATCCCCTTACGCGGAGTTACGAGTCGAACGGCCCGGACGTGAAAATCCGCGGCACCGCACAGCATATCGCCGAGAAATACAGCCAGCTCGCCCGCGATGCGACGGCCAGCGGCGATCCGGTGGCGGCTGAAAACTATTTCCAGCATGCCGAACATTACTTCCGCATCATCGCGGCGGCACAGGAGCAGCTGCGCGAGCAGTATGGCTATCAGCAGCGTCCCTTCGATGAGGAAGGCGACGAGGACGGCTTCGGCCAGGGCGACCGCCAGGGCTACGGCGACGATATGGATCCCGGCTCCCAGCCGCAGCCCTTCGAGGCGCGGTCCGAGGGCGAGCGCGAGCGTCCTTCCCGCTTCGATCGCGGTGATCGCCAGGAACGCGGTGATCGCCAGGAACGCGGCGACCGGCAGGAACGTGGCGACCGGCAAGAACGTGGCGATCGTCCCGAGCGGCGCGAGCGCTTCCAGCGCGACCGCGGTCCGCGCCAGGATTTCCAGCGCGACGACCAGTCTCGCCTGGATTTCGAGCGCCCCGAGCGTTCGGAACGCCTGGAGCGGGGAGACCGTCCCGAGCGCGGCGAGCGTCCGGAACGTGGCGAGCGCCAGGATCGCGGTGAGCGCCAGGATCGCCCCGAGCGCAATGGCCGCGGCAATTTCCGCCGCGACCGCCAGCGCGACGAAGCCGAGTCGTCCGATACCAGCGGCCTTCCCGCCTTCCTGACGAATCCGGTCCGTGCACCGATCGTCAACGAAGTCGAGGCAAGCGCTCCTCCGGCTCAAGCTCCGGCTCCGCAGGATGCGGCCAATGACGAGGCTGCAGCCCCTCCCCGCCGCCGCACCCGGCGCCCCCGCCGCGACCTCGTCGAGGAAGCAGGCGCGGACAGCAAGGCGGGCATCGAGACGCCTGCGGCCGAGTAAGCAGCGTTTCGCGAAACAAGATCGAAAGGGAGAGTTCAGCTCTCCCTTTTTTATTGTCTGGCGCTCATTCCAGGGCGAGAGCCGCCTGCTCCGGCATGAGGCTGTCGCCCTCCGCAATCGCACCGCCTGTCAGGATTTCGGCATAGATGCCGCAATCGAAATGCCCATAGGCCTGCATCAGGCTTTTCGGGATGGCGAGGTCGCGGATTCCGGTGTTCGGGTCGACGTTGGTTGCAGCGCAACGCTCGATCCGCTTGGTGACTTTCAGCCGGGCGCCGGAAGACGTCGTCAGCACTTGGCCGACGAGATCGAACTCTTCCCAGGGCTTCAATCCGTCCAGATGGAGATTGCCGCGAAAGCGCAAGGGATCGATGGCTGAGCCGACCACATTCTCCAGCTCCCTGACGCTGGCGAGGTTGATGAGCGAGACGAAGCCGCGGCGGGAATCGGTGAAGCGGAATCCCTCCGGGGCCGTCAGCACCTTCGGCGGCCCACGCAGTTCCGCGGGCATGAAACGGCGGAAGAAGGCCTCGATGGCGAGCCGACCCTCCTTGGTGGAGAGGTCGCCCCGCGCCGCCTCGCGCCCATCCTCATCGATCACGAGGGTCGTTATTTCGTCGAGATAGCGAGTTTTCAGCCGCGCCAGGCTCTCGTTACGCATCAGCATGAGAAACTTGATCTTGGGCTGATGCTCGGGCTGCCCCGCATCGAAGCCGGACGGGCCGTTCTCAATGGCGAAGAGACGGTCGCCAGGGAAATACTGCCCCTTCTCCAGGATCGCGGAAGCGAGAAGCTCGGGAGAAAGGCCCTTGACGGGATAGCGGTGAAGGGACGCGATGCGGATGCTCATCCGCCATGGTTAGAATGCTCCGTGCCGCGCGGCAAGGATGTGCCCGAGCCTCGACGGCAGGAAGCCCGCCGGAGCGGGCTTCCCATGGCACCAAATTCAGGTATCGCCCGTCCGGGTACCGGCGCTGCGGCCTCTCTGGGTCGTGAAATTCGTCTCGCGCGCCAATGCCGCATTCGTCGCGCCCGGCTTGGCATGCATGCCCTCCCGGGCCGTCATATGGGGCGGCACGTGCGAACCCGTATCGCTCTCCTGCTTCATGCGCAGGGCCTTCTCCGCATTGGCCTTCAGCTCCTCGCGCGCCTTCTCGGCGCGGCGCTTCTTCGGGCTGAGGCGGGATATGGCTTTGGTGAGTTTGGACAGGGGCATCGGTTACTCCTTGGCGCGCGAGAGCACGTCCTCATCGTTGGTCGGTGGTGTCGGTTCAGTCGGTTCGGTCTCCTGGGGCCAGACCGGGACCTGGCCGCTCGGGGGGATCGTTCCGGTTCCCGTGGAATCGCCGTCGTCCTGCTCGGGATCGACCCCGGCCGGCTCGATTTCCTCCTTTGCGGCGCGGTCATCGGCGGCCTGCGTCGTGTCGCCGAAGGTCTGCGGAGTGACGGACGGCTTGCGCTCCATCGGGCTCTCCGGCACGGCCATGCCGAGCGCATCGTTGCGGGCGAGGTCGGCACGGGCTTTTTCGGCATCGGAACGCGGATCGCGGATCATGCTCACCTCCTCAAATCCTGGAGGGTCAATGCGAGGGCGACGAAGGGGTTCCCCTCTTGTTGTGTCCCGCCGATCACACCACTTTAGCCTCAGCGGATGCTTCATCAGGGAGGTCCGACATCGCAGGACTTGGCCGGGCCTCTAAAGGACGGACAGGTTCGAGAAGGGGTGACGACATATGAATTTCGAGAAATACACCGAGCGTGCGCGCGGCTTCGTGCAGGCGGCCCAGAATCTGGCCATGCGCGAAGGCCATCCGCAGCTGGCCCCCGGCCATATGCTCAAAGTGCTGCTCGACGATCCGGAAGGTCTCTGCGCCGGTCTCATCGACCGGGCCGGTGGCCGCTCCCGCGAGGCTCATGCCGCAGTGGAGCAATGGCTCGCCAAGCAGCCGAAGGTTTCAGGCGCGGCCGCACAGCCGCAGGCCACGCGCGAATTGATGCGCTTCTTCGATACCGCCGAGAAGACGGCGGAGAAGGCGGGCGATTCCTTCGTCACCGTCGAGCGCATGCTGCTCGCGCTCGCCATGGACAAGGATTCGGAAGCCGGAAAGATTCTGGCTCAGGCCGGCGTGACGCCGCAGACGCTGAACGCTGCCATCAACGCGCTCCGCAAGGGCCGCACCGCCGACAACGCGACGGCGGAAAACGCCTATGATGCGCTGAAAAAATATGCCCGCGACCTTACGGAAGCAGCCCGCGAGGGCAAGCTCGATCCGGTGATCGGCCGCGATGAGGAAATCCGCCGCACGATCCAGGTTCTGTCGCGGCGCACGAAGAACAATCCCGTTCTCATCGGCGAGCCCGGCGTCGGCAAGACCGCCATCGTCGAGGGGCTGGCGCTTCGCATCGTCAATGGTGACGTGCCGGAATCCTTGAAGGACAAGCAACTGCTTGCCCTCGACATGGGCGCGCTGATCGCGGGCGCGAAATATCGCGGCGAGTTCGAGGAGCGCCTGAAGGCCGTGCTCAACGAAGTCACGGCAGCGGATGGCGGCATCATCCTGTTCATCGACGAGATGCACACGCTCGTCGGCGCCGGCAAGGCCGATGGCGCGATGGATGCGTCGAACCTCCTGAAGCCCGCCCTTGCCCGCGGCGAGCTGCATTGCGTCGGCGCGACCACGCTCGATGAATACCGCAAGCACGTGGAAAAGGATGCGGCGCTGGCACGCCGGTTCCAGCCCGTCTTCGTCAACGAGCCTACCGTGGAAGACACGGTGTCGATCCTGCGCGGCCTGAAGGAGAAATACGAGCAGCACCACGGCGTGCGCATCACCGATAGCGCGCTGGTTGCGGCGGCGACCCTGTCGAACCGCTACATCACCGACCGTTTCCTGCCCGACAAAGCCATCGACCTCGTCGACGAGGCGGGCTCGCGCCTGCGCATGCAGGTGGATTCGAAGCCGGAAGAACTCGACACCATCGACCGCGAGATCGTGCGCCTGAAGATCGAAGCGGAGGCCCTGAAGAAGGAGACCGATGCGGCCTCGAAGGACAGGCTGCAACGCCTTGAGAAGGAGTTGGCGGAACTACAGGAACGTTCCGACGCCATCACCACCCGCTGGAAGGCGGAGAAGGACAAGCTCGGTCGCGCGGCGGAATTGAAGAAGAAGCTCGACGACGCGCGCAACGAACTCGCCTCAGCCCAGCGCCAGGGCCAGTATCAGCGCGCGGGCGAGCTTGCCTATGGCGTCATTCCGCAGCTGGAGAAGGAACTCGCCGAGACGGAAGCAGTGGAGAACGGCTCAGGCATGATGGAGGAGGCGGTGACGCCCGACCACGTGGCGCAGGTCGTCTCCCGCTGGACCGGCGTGCCTGTCGACAAGATGCTGGAGGGCGAGCGCGAGAAGCTGCTCCACATGGAGGAGGAACTGGCTAAGCGCGTCGTCGGCCAGCGCGAGGCGGTGGAGGCGGTCTCGACCGCCGTGCGCCGTGCCCGCGCGGGTCTGCAGGATCCGAACCGGCCCATGGGCTCGTTCATGTTCCTCGGCCCCACGGGCGTCGGCAAGACCGAGCTGACCAAGGCGCTCGCGGGCTTCCTGTTCGACGACGACAGCGCGCTCGTGCGCATCGACATGTCGGAATACATGGAGAAGCATTCGGTCGCCCGCCTCATCGGCGCGCCTCCCGGCTATGTGGGCTATGAGGAAGGCGGCGCGCTGACCGAAGCGGTGCGCCGCAGGCCCTATCAGGTGGTGCTGTTCGACGAGATCGAGAAGGCGCATCCGGACGTGTTCAACGTGCTGCTGCAGGTGCTCGACGACGGACGCCTCACGGACGGGCAAGGCCGCACCGTGGACTTCCGCAACACGCTCATCATCATGACCTCGAATCTCGGCTCGGAATATCTCGTGGCCCAGCATGAAGGCGAGGATACCGATGCGGTGCGCGGCGAAGTGATGGCGGTGGTGCGCTCGCATTTCCGGCCCGAATTCCTCAACCGCGTGGACGAGATCATCCTGTTCCACCGGCTGAAGCGGACCGAGATGGGCGCCATCGTCGACATCCAGCTCGGGCGGCTCCAGAAGCTGCTCGACGAGCGCAAGATCACCTTGTCCGTCGACGCGGAAGCCCGCGACTGGCTCGCCGACAAGGGCTACGACCCGGCCTATGGCGCGCGCCCCTTGAAGCGCGTGATTCAGAAGCACGTCCAGGACCCGCTGGCGGAACTCATCCTCTCCGGCGAGATCAAGGACGGCGAAACCGTGCCGGTCCATGCAGGCCCCATGGGCCTGACCATCGGCGACGTCGCGGTCGGCAAGACTGCGGAAAAGGCGCCGCAGGGCGTGCGGTTGAATTAGGCTGGTTTGTTTCGAGAAGAGAGAGCCCCGCGGGAAACTGCGGGGCTTTTTTGTTTGGCGATTATATACTTTACGAATCATGGGACTCGACTCCTAAGAACGGCCATGGTTCGATACCCCTCTAAATATATAGGGGGAGGATAATGGGCTTGAGTTACGAGAACTTGGACGCGGAGACGCGCCAGTTCATGGTCGAAGAAATCGACATGGATGTCGGGTCCGACAAGATCTACCTGAGTTCATATCTGACCCAGCGGGCTCAGGGCGACTGGCCTGATCTCCTCCGTGAAGCGGCGCGTTCAGGGTCAGATGATACGTTAGCGGCTGAATTGCGGAGGTCAGCAGCCTTCAACCACACCACACAACGCCAGTTGGCGAACAGTCGGGTCATCCAAGCAAAGGTGCCCCACAACGCGGCTGAAGTGCTAGCCGAGAGCGAGTTCAATCGATACTACGCGCGCGGTCTTAGCCGTAAAGCGCTCGCGAACAGCATTCCGCGCCTTGAAGTATATCGGGCGAAACCCGTTAAGGAGCCTCGGCCAGAGTCCGAAGAGAAGATCGGACTACTCGTTGACCCTGATATCCTCCTGACGGACGTGCGGAAGAGTATCGGCGTCGAAACGGCGCTTGGAATCCCTCCCGGTCCGGGATCCGGCATTAGTGTGCGGATCCCGAAACGGTGAGCCAAGAACAACCACGCCGCTCTCTGACATTGAGTAGTCGAAGGCGTAGTCCTCGGGTTCAAACAGGAATACTTGCGCGTCACCTGTGAGGCCGCACATTCTGCCTAAGCAAGACATTTCGCGAAGAAAGTCGGCAACGCATACCGCTTCTTTCTTGTCCCAGCTGTCCACGCTTTGGAACCGCACCGCGATAAAGGCGTGGATACACGCGACAAGCGCGGGCATGACGACGAGGATCAGGAAACCGTAGCGCTCCTTCGCGCAATGGCCTCCACAAGCTCTACAACGACATGCCGCATGTCAGGAGGCAGAGACTGAAAGGCGACCACGATCTGAATGGTCGTTTTGTTGAGGAGGGGCATGGGTGCTGCGTCATCAAAAGCCGCATCGACCAGAAGAGCGGTAGGCGCGATTCCCAGGGCTTTCGCGGCCCGAACCAGCATAGAGGCCGAGATTCGA
Source organism: Microvirga sp. 2TAF3 (assembly GCF_052114965.1). Lineage (NCBI taxonomy): Bacteria > Pseudomonadati > Pseudomonadota > Alphaproteobacteria > Hyphomicrobiales > Methylobacteriaceae > Microvirga > Microvirga sp. 2TAF3. The sequence goes on from NZ_JBFRFT010000007.1 coordinate 142,329, forward strand.
TTGGTGCCTTTCTCGTATTTTTGCAGTTGCTGAAACGTGATCCCAAGAGCATTCGCAACAGTGGTTTGCGAAAGCCCCGCCTGGTTGCGCGCAAGCCGCAAGCGCGCGCCAATGGCTCGATCAAGTTCTGTCGTTCGCCTCACCGGAGTGACCTCGGAAGCGCGCCCCTGGTAACGAGCGCTCCGGTGAATACATATTATAGTTGATAAACTTCGTCCAGCAGACAGCCCACTTCCTTGTGCATGGATATGCGCAAGCTCGTCGGACAGAACTTCGCCCGCCTCAGACGGGAAATGGGCCTGACTCAGGAGCAGATCGAAGAGCGCTCCGGGTTCAGCCAGCAATATCTCAGCGGCCTCGAGCAGGGCCGCCGCAATCCGACAATCGTCACCCTCTATGAATTGGCCCAGGCCCTCGGTGTCAGCCATCTCGACCTGCTGAAGCCGGACGGCTTGGAATAGCAGCGAGATCGTTCTCGCGGTTAGCCCGTTTTCCCGCCGTCATGGCCCCCTCACCGTCATTCCGGGGCGAGTGGAGCGAGAGCCCGGAATGACGGTGAGGCAGCGCTCCATCCCATCCCACGCGACGGCCGGTCGCAACCTTGACGGGTCTATGGGCCGATGCTTGTAAAAATGAGCCCCATGGGAACCGTCAGGGGAGCCGGAGAAACACGAGATGAAGGCCGACCCAGCACCGATGGAACCGGTTCTCTTCGAGACCGACGCGCCGCCATCCGGCGCCTATGATGCGCTGCTGGCCGAGCTGCGCCGCTTCACCACCGGGGCCGTCGGGGCCCCGGACAACCGCGATTTCGCGATCCTGATCCCGCACCCGGAGACGGGCGAGCCCATCGGTGGCCTATGGGCCCAGTCGCGATGGGGCGGGTTCCACATCGACATGCTGGTCGTGCCGGAGAGCCTGCGCGGCCAGGGGATCGGCTCGCGGCTGATGCAGGCGGCGGAGGCGGAAGCGCGGCGCAGAGGCTGCGGCCACATGTGGCTCGATACCTACAGCTTCCAGGCGCGCCCGTTCTACGAGCGATTCGGCTTTGCGGTGTTCGGCGAGCTCGACGGCCCGGCGCCGATCTATCCCCGCTTCTTCATGAGGAAAATCCTGGACTGAGCGCGGAAAACCGCTCGGGATGGAGGACGATGGAGCCGGGAACAACCCCTCCCTGCGCCCAAGCGAAGCCGGAACCCCCTCTCCCGAAAGGGCGTTGCCCCCTTGAGAGGCGGGCCCGGCCCGCGACAAACAGTAGGAGAGGAAAATCCCATGGCTCATGACAAGCGAGGCCAGGCCCCGGAACCGAGTGTCGAGGAAGGCCTCGATGAGCTGACGACGCCTATGACCGGCGAGGAATTCGTGGCGGGCCCGACCACCCGCAACGAGGTCGGCAATACCAAACGCGCCGCTGCGAAGGCGACCGGCCTCATGGGCGCGAGCAAGAAGCTCGATCCGGAACTCGACATCGACCATATCGACGACGGACGTGTCCGAAGCGGCTCGAATGCGGGCATCCGTCCGTTCAGGGACGTGCCGCCCGAAAACGGCGCGGAGGATGTCAGCCTGACCCTGACGAACGAGGAAATCGCCGAGAGCGTGCCGACGACGGCGCAGAAGAGCCCGGCCGCCCGCCCGACGCGGCCCGATGACGAGACGGGATCGGGCAGTGGCGGCTCCAGCATGAAGGGCGGCGCCGCATCCCGTCGGCGCGTGCCCGCGCCAGGCAATGTGGTGGACGTGCCGAAGGGCAAGCTCATTCGCGGAGAGGCTAACGGCGATTGATGACGGAAAGAGCTGTTTGCGCTCTTCATCATGGCCGGGATTCATCCCGGCCATTTCCATGTACACCTCCGCCCCGCGCATAACTCCCCATACGGAAACCGAGATGGCAATCGTGGTCTTTCCGCTCTATGCAGGGCTCGAGCCTGTCGGACTCATGGAACCAAGACGATCGAGGAAACCCCATGGATAGAAGAACGATTCTCAAAGGAGCAGGACTTGCGGCCGCCGCAGGTGTCGCCTCGCCCGCCATCGCTCAGACGCAGCCCGAGATCCGCTGGCGCATGGCCTCCAGCTATCCGAAGAGCCTGGACACCCTTTACGGCGCGGGCGCGCAGATCGCCAAGCGCGTGGCCGAAGCCACCGACAACAAGTTTCAGATCCAGGTCTTCGCGGCCGGCGAGCTCATCAGCGGCCTGCAGGTGCTCGACAATGTGCAGAACGGTACGGTCGAATGCGGCTATACGCTTTCGAGCTTCTATATCGGCAAGGATCCGACCTTCCAGTTCGAGACCTCCATGCCGTGGGGCATGAACGTGCGCCATCACAATGCCTGGATGATGTATGGCGGCGGCCTCCAGCTCGTGCGCGAGTTCATGAAGGACTACAATGTCATGCCCTTCCCGGCGGGGCAGACCGGCGCGCAGATGGGCGGCTGGTTCCGCAGCGAGATCAAATCCGCGCAGGATCTCAGCGGCCTGAAGATGCGCATCGCCGGCATGGGCGGGCAAATCATGTCCCGGCTTGGCGTCGTGCCGCAGGTTCTCGCGGCGGGCGACATCTATCCGGCGCTGGAGCGCGGCACCCTCGATGCGGTGGAGTTCTCCGGCCCCTACGACGACGAGAAGCTCGGCTTCGTGAAGGTCGCCAAGTACTATTACTATCCCGGCTTCTGGGAAGGTTCGGCGCAGCCCTCGCTCTATGTCAATCTCGACAAGTGGAACGCGCTGCCCGCGCATTACAAGGCGATCGTCGAAGCGGCCTGTGCCGAAGCGAACGCCATGTGCGTCATGAAATACGACGCCGAGAACGCGGAAGCCATCCGCCGTCTCGTGGCGCAGGGCGCGCAGCTCCGCGCCTTCCCTAAAGACATTCTCGATGCGAGCTACAAGGAAGCCTACAAGCTCTATGGCGAGCTTGCCGCTTCGAACCCGAAATTCAAGAAGATGTACGATTCGTGGAACACGTTCCGCGAGAAGGAATACACCTGGTTCCGCATCGCCGAACTGCCGTTCGATTATTACGTCTACACGCAGCAGGGCCAGCCGCGCTGAGCGGCTGTCATCCGCATTCTCCAGCGGCGCGTCCGATGGGCGCGCCGTTTCCGTTTCGAGGGATCGGACGGCGCTTTCACGCGTTGTCTCCGGGAATGGGCGGTTTCCGCCCGAGCAGGAGAGATCGCATGAAGGATAAGCCTCGCCACCAAGAGTCGCAGCCCAAGACGAGCGACATCAAGGATAGGAAGCTGCCCGAGAACTCGAAGGAAAACCTTGATCGCAAACTGGATCATGGCGTGGAAGAGAGCTTTCCCGCGAGCGATCCGGTCTCCGTGAAGATCACGAAGTAAAACGGTTTCTCACGATGGCCCCAGGCTTCGCGCCTGGGGCTTTTTCTTGGTCAACTTCTGCTTGCGACCGCGACACCGAGCGCCGCAAAAGCCATTCCAATGATCTGGATCGTGCTCAAAGTCTCGCCGAACAAAGCGAAGGCCATCAGCGCCGCGACCGGCGGCACCAGATAGAGCAGCGTCGCGACCCCGACGACGGCTCCCCGCCGGATGAGATAGAGCAGCAGCCCGATAGCCCCGATCGACAGGCCGAGCACAGCCCAGGCGAGCGCGCCGAGAAGCGGCAATGTCAGCTCCATCCGCCCCTGCTCGGTCAAAAGGACCATCGGCACGGTCACGGCCGCCGCACCCATATATTGGATCGTCGCATTGACGCGCAGGTCGAGCGTACCGGCGGTGCGTTTCTGCCAGATGGTGCCGAACGTGATCGACAGCATGGCGAGAATGCCGGCTCCGAGCGCCTCCGGCGATACGCCACCGTCGCCGAGTTTCGGCCATATGACCAGGAGGGCCCCGAGGAAACCGGCACCGATTCCGGCCCAGCGGCGCGGTGAGACCTGCTCACCCAGGAGCGGCTTCGACAGGATCCCCGTCGCAAGGGGCTGCAGCCCGGCGACGAGCGCCATGATGCCGGCTGGCAGCCCGTTTTTCACGGCCCAGAAGACGCCCCCCAGATAGAAGCCGTGCAGCAACACACCGGCAATCAGGCTATTGCGCCAGTCCCGCACGGTCTTCGGCCAGGACGCGCGCGCAGCCAAAATGATGAGGCCGAGCACCAGGATGGCGAGCAGATAGCGCACCAGCAGGAACGTGAGCGGCTCCGCATAGGGTGCAATGATCCGCGCGACGATGAAGCCCGTAGCCCAGATGACGACGAATAACGGCGGCGCGAGGCGGGCGAGGAGGTTTGGGTTCATAGCGGTGACGCAGGGGAGCTCTAGAAACGACAAGGCAGGGAGGGAAGATTGGCCTTCTAGGTTGTCCGAGGCCCTCTGTCGATTCACGAGGCTCCCCCCTCTTGGCATCAAGCATGCCAAAACCTTGCAAGCAGTTTCCTGTCTTAAGGGGAGCTCCTGCTTTGCCGGAGGCAGGGAGGTGCGTTAAAGCACCGCAACGTTTATTTATGTAATATTATTTGATTGCGACGGAGCATTTTTCAGGGCTATCAGCCGCTACGTAATAATATATGAAAGACTCCCGATTCGGATCAACTTGGCAAAAAGAGACCAAAGCGCCAGTAGCGCTTGGGTAGTAACGCCAAGCCTCATGAGAAACCAACCAAAAGCCTTACTCAGGCTTCGCAAATAGGAGATTCTTTATGGCCGTCACCTACAACACAACTACAAAAATATTCACGCTTGGCGTCGATGATCTGGATTTTTCTATTCCAGGAACTTGGGAGGGCATGGAGACTGCTCAAGACAGCGGCATTCTTGGCAATGCCCTTGGCAATCTACTCACGGGCGACAAGTTCAGCAACAACATCGATGGCGCAGACGGTAACGACACGATCATCGGCGGTCCCGGAGGCGACATCCTCAATGGCGGCGCTGGTATCGATACGCTCTCCTATGCCAATGCCGCCATGGGCGTGAATGTCACGCTCAACAGCGCCGACGGCCTCGTCAATGGCTTTGGCACGGGCGAAGGAGATCAGAAGGGCGACAACATCAATGGCTTCGAGAACCTGATGGGCTCGGCCTTCGGCGATACGCTTAACGGCAATACTGCCAACAATCTGATTGAAGGCGGCGATGGCAACGACATCCTTGTCGGAAAGGCTGGCAACGACACCCTGATCGGCGGCGTAGGCGCCGACGACATGCAGGGCGGAACAGATAACGATCTCTATTTCGTTGACAATGCCGCCGACTATGTCCGTGAGCGCGCCGGCGAAGGCTACGACACGGTCATCACCAGTGTCAGCTTCGACCTAGGTGCTAGAGGCGATGGAGAGGTCGAAGTCCTGAAAGCGGTTGCCGGTACCGCCAAAATCGACCTTTCTGGAAGCAGTTCTGCCAATCTCATCATCGGCAACGACGCCAACAACGTGATCGACGGCAAAGGCGGCGTCGACGTGATGCAAGGCGGCAAGGGCAACGACATCTACTATGCCGATGTCAGCAACGACCAGGTTGTGGAGAATGCCGGTGAAGGCACGGATATTGTCTACACCAAGGCGAATTACGTCCTGAGCGCCAACGTCGAAAACCTCACGGCTCTGAGTAATGCCTACAATGCCATCTCCCTGACCGGCAATAATCTCAACAATACGATCGTCGGCAACGAGGCCAACAATGTCATCAACGGCGGCACTGGTGCCGATACGATGCAGGGTGGAGCCGGCAACGACACCTATTATGTCGACGACGTCAATGACATGATCATCGACACGTCAGGCACCAATACCGTGTACACCACCGCCACCTACAATGCGGGAGCGCAAAGTATCCAAAAGGTGGTTGCCACCGGCACGCTTGCGATCAATCTGACGGGAAATAAGCTCAACAACACGCTCACGGGCAACGCCGGAGCCAACAAGCTCTATGGCGGTCTCGGCAACGACGTGCTGACCGGCGGGTCGGGCAAGGACATCTTCGTGTTCGACACCAAGGCGAACAAGAAGACCAACTTCGACAAGATCACCGACTTTTCCGTCAAGGACGATACGATCTGGCTCGACAACAAATACATGCCCAAGCTCGGCAAGGGCACGGAACTGAAGCCGGGCAAGCTSAACAAGGGCTTCTTCACCATCGGCGACAAGGCCAAGGACAAGAACGATTACCTGATCTACGACRMCAAGAAGGGCGTGCTGTATTATGACGCCGACGGCTCAGGTGCAGGCAAGGCGGTCGAGATCGCCACGCTCAAGAAAGGTCTCAAGATGACCTATGCCGACTTCTTCGTCATCTGATCTCCAAGAAGTATCCGAATACGAGAAAGGCCTCCCATGCGGAGGCCTTTTTTGTGCGTTCCGGTATTGGTACGGTCCCGATGCCAAGCACGACCCTTGCGTCGCACACCTGATGCCTCCATCCCTTGTCTCCCGCTGTCGATGCGCCATCTCCAGCGTCTGGAGAGATGCCTTTTGAACCGTCTGCGCCTTTATCTCGAAATCCTGCTGATTGCCGCCAATCGCTTCCTGCTGCACGATGCCTGGGCGATTGCGAGCCATATCGCCCTCTCCGTCCTGACATCGATGTTCCCATTCCTGATCCTGCTGACCGCTCTCGCGGGTCTTTTCGGAACCGGGTCCCTAGCGGATGAAGCCACAAACATCATTCTCGAGGCTTGGCCTCGGGAGGTTGCGGAGCCGATTGCAGGGGAAATTCATCGCATTCTCACCGGGCGGCGCAGCGACGTTCTGACCTTGGGTCTCGTCCTTGCCCTCTATTTCGCATCGAGCGGCGTCGAGAGCCTACGCGTCGGCCTCAATCGCGCCTATGGCCTTCGCGAGACGCGCGCATGGTGGCTCACACGGCTCGAATCCATCGCCTTCGTGATCGGCGGCGCTCTCGTGATGCTTGCCCTTGCTCTCCTAGTGGTGCTCGGGCCTTTCGTCTGGCGTGGGATGCTCTATTGGATCCCGGCCTTGAAGCCGTTGGACAACCTGATCGGTTTTCTGCGCATCGGCATTGCCACGCTCATCATCGTGGCAGGCCTCATCGTCGCGCATAAATTCATCCCTGCCGGACGACGGTCATTCCTCTCGATCCTGCCCGGTGTCGGCGTGACGCTCCTGCTCTGGCTCCTCGGCGGCCTCGGTTTCGGGTGGTATCTCGAATTCTACCCGGGGGCCTATGCCTCCACCTATGGCGGCCTCTCGACAGCCATGGTGGCTCTCATCTTCCTCTATACCCTCGGAGCGATCTTCCTCTTCGGCGGCGAACTCAACGGGACGATCGTTGCCGCCAAACGTGGGCGCCTGCACGACATGTCCGACTACGACCACGTGGAAGACACCGTCAAACTGCCATAAGCATCGCCAAACACGCTACTCCAAAGCGTTTTAGCCAAGCGCATTTCCGCCGCAGCAACCGGAATCCGCTTTTATTTTTATAAAGAAATGCTCTGCGAAAACGAAAACGGCCAGGCAGAGCCTGGCCGTCGCATCGGATGAAAAAGAACCTCAGCCGACGATGCGATACTTGATGAAGCCTTCCGGCGCGTCGCCCATCTTCTCGATCTTGATCCCGGCCGGCTGATAAGCCGCCGCATTGGGACCCGTGGTGAAGATCACGGTGGCGCTCGAGGGTGGGGACACCAGCGACCACGATCCATCCGCCTTCGGCGCCACTTCCTTGCGTTCGATGATGTAGCGCATGATCGCATCGCGGGTGAGGTCGGGCGCCTCGAACACGATGGTCTTGCCGTCGGCGCCGGGGAAGTTGCCGCCGCCGCCCGCGCGGTAGTTGTTGGTCGCGACGATGAAGACCTGATCGTCCGCGACGGGCTTGCCGTTGTAGGTCAGATCCTTGATGCGGTGCGCATCGGGCGCGACAACCTTGCCGTTGTCGTCATAGCGCGAGGCCTGCGTCGGATCGATCTTGTACTGCACACCCGCGATCACGTCGAAGTTATAGGCCGGGAACTTGTCATTGATCAGATTCTGCTCGCCGCCCTTGGCCACGTCGATCTGGTTGTAGATGCCCGCCGAACGCTCCAGCCATTCGCGCACCTGCGCACCGGTCACCTTCACCGCGCGCACCGTGTTCGGATAGATGTAGATGTCCGCCATGTCCTTGATGGCGAGCGGACCGGGCTTGATCTCGGTAAAGTAGTTCGGGCCGCCACGTCCGCCGGCCTTGAAAGGCGCGGCCGCCGAGAGGAGCGGCAGGTCCTTGTAGGGCGTGGTCTTGAGAAGATCGGCCACGTACCAGGCCTGCGCCTCGGCCACGAGCTTCACGGAGGCGTCGTCCGCCACGAGCGAGAAATACGAGTGAATCGGAACCGACGTGGTGCCGACGGGCTCGCGCACGTATTTCAGGGTGCCGTCGTGATCGGCCTGCGCCGCCGCGACGACAGCCGCCTCCGATTCCACCTTCGGCACGATCTTGCGGTCGACGCGGCCGTAGATCGGGCGTGCCTCGGTGCGGAAATTCGCGACCTTCCAGGCATTGCCCGCCTTCACGAGTTCAAGGTCGACGAGGCCGAGATGGCTGCCCCAGAAACCGGCCATGACCGCCGGCTTGCCGTGAAGCGTACCCTTCTCGACATCGACGCCGGGAATGTTGGCGAATTCCTTGCCGCCCGGGAACACGAAATGCTGGTGGCCGGTGAAGATGACATCGATGCCTTCGACCTTAGCGAGATACAGCGCCGCGTTCTCTTCGCCGCCCTTGCGCTCGCCACCGGCAATGCCCGAATGGCAGAGCGCCACGACGATGTCGGCTCCGGCCTTCTTCAGGTCCGGCACATGCTTGTTGGCTGCATCGACGATGTCGAGGGTCGTGGCCTTGTTGTCGAGATGAGCCTTGTCCCATTGCACGATCTGCGGCGGCACGAAGCCGATCACGCCGACCTTCAGCTTGTGCTTCGCACCCGCTTCATCGACGAATTCGCGGTCGAGGATGAGCCAGGGCTTCAGCAGCGTCTCGCCATTGGCCTTGACGACGTTGGCGCAGACCAGCGGGAATTTTGCCGCGCCGAGGGAGTTCTGCAGGTATTCCAGTCCGTAGTTGAACTCGTGGTTGCCGAGCGTGCCGCAATCGTAGTTCAGCACGTTCATGGCGGCGACCATGGGATGCACGTCGCCCTTCTTCATGCCCTTGCGGTAGGCGACAAAATCGCCCAGGGGCGAGCCCTGAATCAGGTCGCCGTTGTCGAAGAGCATGCTGTTCTTCGCCTCGGCCCGTGCCGCCTTCACGAGGGTCGCGGTCCGCACCAGGCCGACCGTGTCGTCGGCGGCGTCGCGGTAATAGTCATAAGGCATGACGTTGACGTGAAGATCGGTCGTCTCCAGCACGCGCAGCTTGATGACCGGATCGGCGCCCCAGCCGGTCTGGGGCAGAGCGGCAACGGCAGCCGCGGCAACGCCCGTTTGCAGAACGCGGCGGCGGGTGATCGAGGACGACGTCATGATGGTTTCCCTTGGCAAATGTTATTCCCTTATACCGAGGAGAACACGACTTTCATGACAAGATCAACAAGGGTCTTTTAAGACGACCGGAGAGCCCCATCGAGGTCCTGGAAAAGATCGTTCACGTCCTCGATGCCTGTGGACAACCGCAACAGATCCGGCGGACAGGGCGTGCCCGGCCCCTCGATTGAGGCCCGGTGCTCGATGAGGCTTTCGACCCCGCCGAGCGACGTCGCGCGCTTCCATAACGTCACCCGCGCCGCCGTGCGAATGGCCGCGGCCTCTCCCTCGGTCAACTGGATGGACAGCATGTAGCCGAACCCGCCCTCCATCTGCTTGGCGGCGATATCGTGGCCGGGATGCTGAGGCAGTCCGGGATAGAGCACGCGGGCGATCTTCGGATGATCCGAGAAGCGCTCGGCCAGCGTCATGGCGCTCCTGGCCTGGGCGGCGGCACGAAGATGCAGCGTGCGCATGCCTCGCATGAGAAGATAGGCCTCGAACGGGCCGAGAATGGCGCCCTGCATCTTGCGGATGGTGGCGATTCGGTTCCAGAACGCATCGGTCTTGGCCCCGGCCAAGACACCCGCCACGACATCGGAATGGCCGTTGAGCACTTTCGTGGCCGCATGCATGACGATATCCGCACCGAGCGTCAGAGGGCGCGTATGGACCGGCGAAGCGGTGGTGGAATCGACGGCAAGCCGCGCGCCGGCCGCATGGGCGATCTCGGCGGCGCCGGCAATATCGGTAATGGTCCAGAGCGGGTTGGAGGGCGTCTCGGCCCAGACCAGCTTGGTGCGCCCGGGAATGACGGCCTTGCGCAGAGCATCGAGATCGTCGGTTTCGGCAAATTCGACGGAGAGGCCCCAGCGGGTGGCCTCGGTCATGAGCCAGTTGCGCAGGGCCCAGTACATGACCTTGGAGGCCACCACATGGTCGCCCGGGTCGAGGGCCTGAAACACGGCGGTCGCCGCGGCCATGCCGGAGGAAAAGAGCAATGCTCCCGCCTCTGCCTCTTCCAGCATGGCGAGCACACCTTCCGCCTCGCGGATCGTGGCGTTGTCGGGCCGGCCATAGACGAAGCCCGAGGAATAGGCGTTGTCCTCGTCGCGGATATAGGTCGTCGCCACATGGATCGGCGGCACGACGGCCTTCGTGATCGGATCCACGTGACCCATGGCCTGCGCCGTGAGACTGCGCTTGGACCATTGCGGACGCGATGACGACATGGGAACCTCCAAGGGCGGGATAGGTTGCTGAAAGGGAAGGCGCTCATTCACTTACAGGGAATCGAACGATCATGCATCCAGGCGACTCCACATTGTCGGGCGAGCCGACGCCGCCCCTCCAACGGTTCCTGATCGCTGTCGTGCCGGTCGCGGCGGCCGGCATCCTGGGGTCGATCGCGACGACGCCGAACATTCCGACCTGGTATGCGAATCTCGTCAAGCCGGGCTTCACGCCGCCGAACTGGCTTTTCGGCCCGGTCTGGACGCTTCTCTATCTCATGATGGCCTATGCGTTCTGGCGCATTCTCTCCCTGCCGAAGGGCATGCCCGGCCGCTCCGCGGCCGTCACGGCCTTCGTCTTGCAGCTGACCCTGAATGCCCTGTGGTCCTGGGCCTTCTTCGGAGCTCAGAGCCCACTGGCGGGGCTCGTGGTGATCGTCGCCCTGATCGCGGCGATCACGGCGACGATTCGTACTTTCTGGCCGCTGGACCACACGGCGGCCCTGCTTTTCGTGCCCTATCTCTGCTGGGTCGCCTATGCCACAGCCTTGAACGCGGCGGTCTGGTGGCTCAACCCGTGAGCGCTCACGCCTGATCGAACAGGTCGGGGTCCTTGTCGAGATGATCGACCACGCCGACGAAGGGGAGCTGGCGGTAGGAATGGGCGACATCCATGCCATAGCCGACCACGAAGACGTCGGGGCAGGTGAAGCCGACGAAATTGGCGTCGATGGAAACGGCCCGTTTGCCGGGCTTTTCCAGAAGAAGGGCGGTCATCACCCGCTTGGCGCCGCGCGCCATCAGCAGATCCTTCGCGAAGGTGATCGTGCGACCGGATTCGAGAATGTCGTCGACGAGCAGCACGTCGCGTCCGCGCACATCGCTTTCCACGTCTCGCAGGATCGCCACCTGGCCCGACGATACGGTTCCATCGAGATAGCTCGAGAGGTGCACGAACTCGACCTGCGGCGAGAGTCCGGCCCGGTGCAGAGCGCGGATCAGATCGGCCGCGAACATGAAGCTGCCCTTCAGAACGGCGACCACGAGCAGGTTCTCGGGCTTGGACAGCGCGATTTCCTGCGCCAGCTCCTCATTGCGCTTGGCGATGGTGTTTTCGTCGAAGAGAACGCGAATGCGGGGGATTCCAGTCATCGTCTGTCCGTCCAGAGAAAGGTCCGTATCCGTGAGAGCCGAGGCCCCGTGAATGTTTCCTCTTCGTGACCATGGCGCGACGGGGAAGTCAAACGGACTTCCGCGCCTGCGGCTTTAAAGTCCACCCGAACCGCCCTTGGGAGGTTCATCCTGAGACGAAGATCCGCTAGCATCGCCCGCGTCGATCGGTTCGCCGGCACCTCGGTTCCCGGAATTTATGGACTTGCTTAAGGCAGGTAGACGATAAGCATGGCGAATCGGATACCGGCAGCGCGACGGCTGCCGTTCGTTTTCGGCATGTGAAGGATGGTCGGGCAGCGCGTGAAAGCGATTTACGATAATGAATTCGATGAGGAACAGGCCCCGGCCGTGCATTTCGAGAATGTGGGCGTGCGCTACGGCATGGGTCCCGAGGTCCTGCGGGATCTGACCTTCTCGATCGAACCTCATTCCTTTCAGTTCCTCACCGGCCCTTCGGGCGCCGGCAAGACGACGCTGTTGCGCCTGATCCTGCTGTCGGTGAAGCCGACGCGCGGGCTGATTTCCCTGTTCGGCGAGGATGTCTCCGATATTTCCAAGGATGCGCTGACCGGTTTGCGGCGGCGTATGGGCGTGGTCTTCCAGGATTTCCGCCTCCTCGACCATCTGACGACCTATGAGAACGTGGCGCTTCCCCTGCGGGTGCAGGGCAAGGAGGAAGCGAGCTACCGGGCGGAAGTGGTCGAGCTCCTGCGCTGGGTGGGGCTTGGCGACCGCATGCATGTACTGCCGCCCGTGCTCTCCGGCGGCGAAAAGCAGCGCGCCGCCATCGCCCGCGCGCTGATCGTGCGCCCCGACCTGCTGCTCGCCGACGAGCCGACAGGCAACGTCGACCCCTCGCTGGCCCGGCGGCTGCTGCGTCTTTTCATCGAGCTCAACCGGCTCGGCACCTCGGTCGTCATCGCGACCCACGATTTCAGCCTGATGGAACAGCTCGACGTCCGCCGCCTCGTGCTCGGCGACGGCAGGCTGCATATCGACGAGTGAGCCCGATGAACGACGTTTCGCGTTCGCGCGCTCCCCAACCACCGGCGCAGGATGGGGACAAGCGCCCCCTCCCCGCCTCGCTGAGGCGCAACGCTCCCCTCGTTCCGGTGGATTCCGCGGGCGGGCAGGCGCTTGCCGCCGTCATCGCCATTCTGACCTTCCTCGCCGCCCTCTGCGCGGGCGGGGCCGAGCTGGTGGCCACGAGCTCGACGCAATGGCGCTCGGACATTGCCCGTGAGGTGACAATCCAGGTCCGCCCGAACCCGCAGCGGGCAATCGATGACGACGTGGGGCGCGCCGTGGCCCTGGCACGCCAAACTCCCGGAGTGGAGCAGGCCCAGGCCTTCTCCAGACAGGAATCGGAGCGGCTCCTAGAGCCCTGGCTCGGCACCGGCCTCGATTTCAACGATCTGCCCGTGCCGCGTCTGATCGTGATCAAGCTCAAGGCCGACACGAAGCCGGATTTCACCAAACTACGCCAGTCCCTGCGGGATCAGGTCCCGGGGGCGAGCCTCGACGATCACGCTCTCTGGGTCTCCCGGCTTTCGACCATGGCGAATACCATCATCGGTATCGGCGTCTTCCTGGTCAGCCTCGTTCTCGTCGCGGCAGGACTTGCCGTCACCTTCGCGACGCGAGGAGCGATGGCGGGCAACCGGGAAGTGGTCGACGTGCTCCACTTCGTGGGCGCGAACGACGATTTCATCGCCCGCGAATTCCAGCGCCGCTTCTTCAAACTCGGGCTTCGCGGCAGCGCCGCCGGGGCCGGCGCTGCGCTCATGTTGACGATCGGCCTGGGTTTCGTGACCCGATCCTGGCGGGCGAGCCCGACCGGGGATCAGCTCGAGGCCCTGTTCGGCTCCTTCAGCATCGGCTGGCGCGGCTATGGCCTTGTCATCCTCATTGCGCTCGCGGTGGCGCTGATCACGGGAATCGTATCCCGTTTGACGGTGAGACGTTTTCTTAACGGAAATGGTTGATGGTTACCCTCTGATTAAAGGGTTGCCTCTCCATTGCCGCATTCTGCATTATCTTCCGCCGAGATGACCTCGCGAACGCAGAGCTTGGCGACGATGGGCGCCATGGACACGACGGAGGCCTTGGGCTGGGGCTGGACCATGTCGGGATCGCCTTCTCTTGCCGGCCGTCGATCCAGGGCAGGTCGTGTACTGCGCTTTGCCCTTTATGGTTTTGTTGCCTGTCTCGCCATCAGCTTCTTCGGCTTCCTCGGCTTCGTCTATTCCCTGGACCGTTTCGAGCAGAAGCCCGAAACGCGGGCCGACGGCATCGTGGCGCTGACCGGCGGCGCGCAGCGCATCGGTGATGCCATCGACCTTCTGGCTCAGGGCTATGCCAGGAGGCTCCTGATTTCCGGGGTCAACGAAAAGACCAGCCGCGACGAGATCTTCCGCCTCAATCCCGGCCAGCGGCGCCTGTTCGATTGCTGCGTCGACCTGGATTACCGGGCCCGCAACACCATCGGCAATGCCATCGAGACCCGGCGCTGGGCCGAGCAGAACCAGTTCGACGCGCTCATCGTCGTGACCTCGAACTATCATATGCCGCGCACCCTGGTGGAACTCGACCACGCCCTGCCCAATCTGCAGAAGATCCCCTATCCGGTCGCAGCGACCATCGATCCGCATGAGTGGTGGCACAACCCCTCGACCGCACGGGTGCTGTTCTCCGAATATGTGAAATTCCTCGCCGTATGGGTGCGGACGCGATTCGAGAAGGATCCCGAACATTCCTCGGTGGCGAAGATCATGAGCGGCGGAAAGCCGATCCAGCACGTCGCCGCCGAGCCCTTGTGGCGCTGAAGCGCTCTCACGCAAAGAAGTTCCGGTTCACTTTAAAATGCAGCCGACGGAAAGAGAGCGTTTCTAACGGCGGAAAAACGCTCTAGAGTGATTTTTCGCGGGGCATGAGGCCCCGCTTTTTTCATCGAAGCCATGCTCATTCTCCGATCCCTGCTGTTCAACATCGCGTTCTACATCAACATCACTTTCTGGATGATCGTCCTCATTCCGACGCTCGCTCTGCCGCGCCGGATCTTCATGCGCGGCGCCAAGCTCTGGGCGCAGTCATCCCTCTGGCTTCTGCGTGTGCTCGCCGGAACCAAGCTGGAGGTTCGCGGGCGGGAACACATTCCTCCGGGCGGCTTTCTCGTTGCCGCCAAGCACCAATCCCTCTGGGAGACTTTCGCCCTTCTGACTTTCTTCAAGGATCCGGCCTTCATCCTGAAGCGGGAGCTCATGTGGATCCCGTTCTTCGGCTGGTACACTTGGAAGGGCGGCTCCGTGCCGGTCAACCGCAAGGCGGGCTCGCAGGCCCTCATCAGGATGATGGCGCGGGCCCATGAAGAGGCAGAGCACGGACGCCAGATCCTGATCTTCCCCGAAGGGACTCGCCGTCCGTCCGGGGCACCCCCGGCCTACAAATTCGGCGTTTCGCATCTCTATCAGAATCTCGGTGTGCCCTGCCTTCCCGTGGCCCTGAACTCGGGCCTGTATTGGCCGCGCCGGCAGTTCATCCGCCGCCCGGGCACCATTCGCGTCGAAATCCTGGAGCCAATCCCGCCGGGCCTGCCTCGCGACGTATTCTTCAAGGAACTGCAGGACCGAATCGAGACCGTATCCGACAGGCTGACAGACGAGGGGCGCAGCGAGCTTGGCCTCGCTCCCCTCCCCCGTCCTGCGACGAAATTGTCCAATGCCTGAAATCACAAGGCTTTGATAGTTTCTTGGCTTTGATAGATTCTTGACGGAGTCTCCACCGGTTCTTATCTTAAGAACAAATGGCGAACAAAAGAACCATATCTTGGTCCATGGCGATGCGGGATCTCCGCAACGACCGGACGCGGAGAGCGGGCGTGCGTGAGGAGCGGTTACGGGCAACGGCGGGCCTTCGTTCTTCCGAAACCCTGAGTTCATGGCGGGGCCGCTCCGGCCGCCGCTACATCGTCGGTGTCCATCCTCTCGTCGAGGCGGAGGTCTTCGACGTGACCGATGCGGTGATCCTGGCGGTGAAGCGCGATGAGGCCGGCACGGCCCGTGTTATCGATATCGCCACCGCCGGTTCGTATCCCAGCGAGCAGGCCCGGGCCCGCTGGATGGCCGAGGTGCAGGATCGCGGCGCGAACGAGATGCATGTCCATCGCCTCGCCCATGACGACCGCGAGCGGCGCGCCGTCATCGAAGACCTGCGCCAGGACGGAAACGAGGATTGCTAATCCATCACCTGCGTGACCCGCTGCAGCAGCGGGTCGACGACGCCCATGCCGACGAGATGCTCATGGGTTGAGCGAACGTAATCCGGATTGATGCCGGAGATTCCTTTCCCATTCCGCACCAGCCGAACAATCTCATCGAAGGACAGTCTGCCCGCATATTGCGGGTGCGCCCGGTCGACGATATAGGCCAGCGCCCTCACGATGTGGCCATCGTCGAGCCGCAGGGGCAGATGACGCTCCAGATAAACCGATGTGACCTGCTCGCGCTCGCGCAGGTAATGGACGGTCGACTCGGCTTCCTCCTTCGCCACGCGAAATGCGACCCCGTGGCAGCGTCCGCCCCGGTCGAGGCCGAGAACGAGACCCGGTTTCTCGGGCGATCCGCGATGGACGTGGGAGAAGACGCAGAGCGAGCGGTGATAGCCGTGCAGATGGGCATGACGCTGTTCGACGAAAGGAAAGCCCGGCCGCCACATGAGGGAGCCATAGCCGAAAACCCATAAATCGGTTGCGTCGTCCTGCATTTCGACCGACATGCCTGATCCTTGCCTGGATCCGGCGCTAGCAGTTGCCAGGAAGCGAGACAATAGGAGACCCGAATGGATGAGGCCACCGCTAAGGAGAACGTTCGCGCCAGCCGCTTCTGGCTCTACACGCCGTTCGTCCTTCTGCTCCTGATCGCCATCGCCTGGAGCGCCGCTTGGTTCGTGATTCGCAACCGCACCACGGAATCGATCGATTCGTGGTTCGGCCTGGAGGCCAGGGCCGGCCGGGAATGGACCTGCCAGGACCGGAGCGTCGGCGGCTTTCCGTTCCGGATGGAGGTGACTTGCGGTTCCCTCAGCCTGAAGCACGGTGCGGTGACGGCCTCGTTCGGCCGGGTGGAATCCGTGGCACAGGTCTATCAGCCCCGCTTCGTGATCACGGAAATCGAGGGGCCGCTGCGGCTTACCGATGGAACGGTGACTGTGGAAGGGCGCTGGGATCTTCTTCAGACCAGCGTCCACGCTACGCCCACTGGCCTGCAGCGGCTCTCGGCGGTCGCCAAGGCTCCGACCGTCACGGTGACGGGCCTGACGCCCGAGCCCATCGCCGTCTCAAGCCAGGAAACGGAATTCCATGTGCGGCCCGACCCCGCCCGAGGGCAGGAAAAGGCCTATGATGTGGCCACCTCTGTCCGACAGGCTCGGATCCCGGCGCTCGATAACCTGATCGGTGGCACGCAGCCCACCGATCTCCAGGCCGACGTCACCATCACGAAGGCTGAAGGATTCCGGGGTCGGCCCATCGCCGAGGAACTGGAGCGCTGGCGCAGCGACAGTGGCAAGCTCGATATCGCGATGCTCGCCCTCACCAAGGGCTCCCGCCGCATGGAGGCGAAGGGTGAGCTCGGCATCGACGAGCAGCACCGCCCCACCGGGATGCTCAACGTCGCCGCGGCGGGCCTCGACGGGCTCCTCGGCAACGTAATGGGCGGCCGCTCCGGCGGAGCGCTGCTCGGCGCGCTCCTGGGCCAGGGCGCGCGGGCCGCGAACGGTCAGGCCAATGCCAAGCCTGCCCTCGTGCCCCTGCCACCCTTACGCTTCGACAACGGCTATCTGGCACTCGGCCCGTTCGTGGTTCCGAGCGTCAAGCTGCCGGTGATCTACTGACCGTCGCGCCTGCGGCCGAAATCGGGCTCAGGCGTTTCCTGCCCTTCCGAAATGATGCCCCTGCGAATGGCGCGGGTGCGGGTGAACAGCTCGAAGAGCTTGTCGCCCTCGCCCCAGCGGATGGCGCGGGCGAGCAGCGCGATGTCCTCGTTGAGACGGCCGAGCATTTCCAGCACCGCTTCCTTGTTGTGCAGGAACACGTCGCGCCACATGGTCGGGTCCGAGGCAGCGATCCGGGTGAAATCACGGAAGCCGCCGGCGGAAAACTTGATCACCTCTGACTGGGTCACGGTTTCAAGATCCGCCGCCGTGCCGACGATGTTGTAGGCGATCAGATGCGGCACGTGGCTCGTGATGGCGAGCACCAGATCATGATGCTGCGCCGTCATGACCTCCACATTCGAGCCCATGGCGGACCAGAAATCGCGCACGCGGTCGATGGCTGCGTCCTCCGTGCCTTCCGGCGGCGTGAGAATGCACCAGCGATTGAAGAACAGCGTGGAGAAGCCGGCGTCAGGCCCCGAATATTCCGTGCCTGCCACCGGATGGGCCGGAACGAAGGACACGCCCGGCGGCAGATGCGGCTGCACCTGGGCGATCACGGACCCCTTCACCGAACCGACATCGGAGACGATGCAGCCCGGCTTGAGGCTGCCCTTGATCGCCTCCGCCACCGCACCGCAGGCGCCGACCGGCACACAGAGGATGATGAGATCGGCTCCTTCAGCGCCTGCAGCGAAATCAGTCGTCGCCTCGTCGGTGAGCTTCAACTCCTTCACGCGGCCGATCACGGCCTCGTCCTGGTCGATGGCGACGAGGGTGCGAGCGAGGTTGAGATGCCGCGCGGCGCGCGCGATCGAAGAACCGATCAGCCCGAGGCCGATGAGGGCGACGCGCTCGAAGAGCGGCGTCTCGAGAGGAGGTCCAAGACGCTCAGGCATGGGTTTTTGCGCCGCTCAGAAACTCGCGCAAGGTCGCGACGACCAGCCGGTTCGCCTCCTCGTCACCGATGGTAAGCCGCAGGGCATGGGGCAGGCCGTAGCCGTCGATGCGGCGCAGGATCAGCCCACGGCTCGTCAGAAATGCATCCGCATCCTTCGCCGTCTTGCCCGTTTCCCGAGGAAAGTGAATCAGGAGGAAGTTGCCGACGCTCGGCGTGACCTCAAGACCCAAGGCTTCGAGCTCGGAGGTGAGCCAGGCGAGCCATTTCTCGTTGTGGGTTACGGCCTGTGCCAGATGGGCATCGTCCTGGATCGCAGCGATACCGGCCGCCATGGCCGGGCCGTTGACGTTGAACGGCCCCCTGATGCGGCTGACCGCGTCGATGATATGGGGGGGGGCGACCATCCAGCCGAGCCTCAGGTTGGCGAGACCATAGATCTTCGAGAAGGTGCGGGTCATCACCACGTTATCCGCCGTGGCGACGAGTTCGAGACCGGCCTCGTAATCGTTCCGGCGCACATATTCCGCATAGGCCGCATCGAGCACGAGAACCACATGCGAGGGCAGGCCCGCATGCAGGCGCTTTACCTCGTCGAAGGGCAGATAGGTGCCGGTCGGGTTGTTGGGATTGGCCAGAAAAACGATCTTCGTCTTCGGCGTCACCTTGGCGAGGATCGCGTCCACATCGGCCCGGTAATCCTTCTCCTTCGCCACGACCGGAACGCCGCCGGCAGCCAGGATGGCGATGCGATAGACGAGAAAGCCGTGCTCCGAGAACACGCCCTCGTCGCCCGGCCCCACATAGGCGCTGGTGATCAGCGAGAGAAGCTCGTCCGAACCCGCACCGCAAACGATGCGGTTCGGATCGAGCCCGTATTTCGCGGCGATGGCCTCGCGCAGGCGGGTGGCCGAACCATCCGGATAAAGCTCGAAATGGTCGAACGCCTTGATGGCCTCGATTGCCTTCGGCGACGGGCCGAGGGGGGTCTCGTTGGAGGACAGCTTATGGATCTTCGCAACCCCTGCGGCTGCGCTCTTGCCGGGCACATAGGCCTCGATCTGCATAACGCCGGGACGGGGTTCGGGACGGGCGGACATGAAAAATTCCTGAAAAGGGTCGGTTTCGAGAATGGCTCTAGAGCATCGTGCGCAAAAGTGGACCCGGTTTTGCGACCACACGATGCTCTCATCAGAGGAGAAAACATCGGATGATCCTAAAAGTGCAACCCACTTTTAGGTCCGATGCTTTAGCGCAGCTTGAGGTTCATTTCACGCGGAAACGTTCGGCATGGCTGCCGATCTCGACCAGTTGCGCCAGGCTGGCGCCCGCATCGGTCAGGGCGGCATGCAGCCGGGGCGCTTCGACCGTTCCCGGCACCGCGATCAGCACCGAGAGGCCATAGGTATCGGCGGCACTGGCAACGGCTTCGCCTCCGAGCCTGGAGAGGGTCGCCCCCACATCTCTGTGCCAGCGCTCGAACTGCGCGGCATAGAGCACCACATCGCGCACGGCCGCATCCGTCAGAGGCTTGGAAATGACGAAGACCGGCGTGCCGGCCGGATGGTCGGGCCGTTCGATGAAGGGCAGCCGCGCGATGATCTTCGGCCGGTCCTTGTCCGCAAGCGAGCGCCACCATGCGCCGCTGGAGGCGCCCTGATCGATCCTGAAGATGCCGAGATCGCCGCGACCCGACGCCACGGCCTCGATCACCGCCGTCGCGCTCGGATGGGTAAGGTAGGGCACCGTGAAACCGAAATGGAACCGGGCCGAATCGCGCATGGGCGCATCGCCGCC
Source organism: Microvirga sp. 2TAF3 (assembly GCF_052114965.1). Lineage (NCBI taxonomy): Bacteria > Pseudomonadati > Pseudomonadota > Alphaproteobacteria > Hyphomicrobiales > Methylobacteriaceae > Microvirga > Microvirga sp. 2TAF3. Next base: position 162,791 of record NZ_JBFRFT010000007.1, read on the forward strand.
GGAAATGTCAGCGTGCACTGCATAAGGAGCCTGGACATAGGTGAAGGTGGCGATGATGACCCGCCAGATGCTTTCCACCGTGTCGAGCGGCAGGAGGCCTTCGTGGCGCTCGGCCAGCGCCCGCATCATCGAAGCCTCGCGGCCCGGCCGGAATGCCGAACCCGATTCCGAGGTTTTCTTCACCGAAATGAGCCGGTCGATGATCATTCCCCGCTCCATCAGAAGCCGGTGCATCGACTCATCGATACGGTCGATTTCCTGACGCAGTTCGGCAAGGGAGGGGACGGTCTTTTCGATGGACATGGCGGCAATCCTGAACAGCGGGCCCTTCTTCGCAGCCTCGCGCGGCCATGCCAAGCCACAAATGGGCCTGATCGGGTCTTGCTGAGGCTTTATGTTCGTTGACCTGGGAGCCCGTCCGAATTACCGCTGTTCGGCAGATCGAACGCTTCCGCCATTTCGAGCATGACCAGCGCATTTCAGTTCCCCGAGCCGCGAAGCCAGATCGACGATCCGTCGAGCCCTGTCGCACGCTTCGGAGCGAATGAGCCGCTGGTGATGGATGCGGGCATCCCTCTCGGACCCTGGCAGATCGCCTATCAGACCTATGGCGCACTGAACGCTGACAAATCCAACGCCGTCCTGATCTGCCACGCCCTGACCGGCGATCAGCATGTGGCGAATGTCAGCCCGGTGACGGGAAAGCCCGGCTGGTGGACGACTATGGTCGGGCCGGGCAGGCCCATCGACACCGACCGTTTCTTCGTAATCTGCGCCAACGTGATCGGCGGCTGCATGGGCACCACCGGCCCGGCCTCTGTGAACCCGGCGACGGGACAGTCCTATGCCCTCGATTTTCCGGTCATCACGATCCGCGACATGGTGCGCGCGCAGGCGGCCCTGATCGACAGGATGGGCATCGAGAGCCTGTTCTGCATCATCGGTGGTTCCATGGGGGGCATGCAGGTCCTGCAATGGGCGGCGAGCTATCCGGAACGCGTCTTCTCGGCCCTTCCCATTGCGACTGCCGCGCGCCATTCGGCGCAGAACATCGCCTTCCACGAGGTCGGCCGCCAGGCGATTATGGCCGACCCCGACTGGCGCGGCGGCTGCTATCTCGCGGAAGGGACGCGCCCCTCCAAGGGCCTCGCCGTGGCCCGCATGGGTGCGCATATCACCTATCTCTCCGAAATGGCCCTGCACCGGAAATTCGGGCGCAATTACCAGGACCGCAGCGCGCCGACCTTCTCCTTCGACGCCGATTTCCAGATTGAGAGCTATCTGCGCTACCAGGGCCTGTCCTTCGTCGAGCGCTTCGACGCCAATTCCTATCTCTATGTGACGCGGGCCATGGATTATTTCGATCTCGCGGCCGAGCACGGCGACAGCCTGGCCCGCGCCTTCAAGGGATCGGCGACCCGGTTCTGCGTGATTTCCTTCACCTCCGACTGGCTTTTTCCCACCTCCGATTCCCGTGCCATCGTCCATGCGCTCAACGCCGCCGCGGCCTCGGTCGGTTTCGTCGAGGTGGAGAGCGACAAAGGGCATGATGCCTTCCTGCTCGACGAGCCCGAGATGTTCGCCGCAGCACAGGGCTTCATTGACGCGGCGGCCCGCGCGCGGGGGATCGCATGACGCGTTCCACCACCATGCTCCTGCCCGCCGAAGGACAGGATGGCCCCCGTCTCGATTTTCTTCTCGTCGCCGACATGGTGGCGGCAGGGTCCCGCGTACTCGATATCGGCTGCGGCGACGGCTCGCTTCTGACGCTTCTGCGCGATCGCAATGGCGTCGACGGACGCGGCATCGAGATTTCCCGCGAGGGCGTGAATGCCTGCCTCGCCAAGGGATTGCCAGTCATCCAGGGCGATGCCGACACGGACCTTGCCGATTACCCGGACGACACCTTCGATTACGTCATCCTCTCCCAGACGATCCAGGCGACGCGACAGCCGAAGGTGGTGCTTGAGCAGCTCCTGCGCATCGGCCGCCGGGCTATCGTTTCGTTTCCGAATTTCGGGCATTGGCGTGTGCGCCTAGACCTTCTTCTGAAAGGCCGGATGCCCGTGACGGAAAACATGCCCTATTCCTGGCACGACACGCCCAACATCCACTTCTGCACCATCCGCGATTTCGTGGAATTGTGCCGGGAAGTCGGCGCTCAGATGGAAAAAGCGGCGGCTCTCGACGCAGGCGGGCGCCCGGTGCGCATGACCTTGCCATGGTGGGCCTGGAACCTGCTCGGCGAGCAGGGCGTCTTCCTGCTCAAGCGGCGCTGAACCGACATGGGAAAGGGCCGCCTTTCGGCAGCCCCTCCAAAAAGTCTCAATGATCAGGAATTCGGCTCAGCTAGCGCTTGCCGCCACGTGAATTTTGGCCACCTTTGCGACCGGCCTCGCTGGCCAGGTCACGGTCCTTGGAGAAGGAGCGATCCTCGGGAGGAACGCTCTCTCCCCCTTTACGGGCGATATCCTGCTGCTTGTTCTTGTCCATCGAACCAAACCCGCGATTCGAAGATCCTGGTGTATTAGGCATAATACAGCTCCATGAGTATGCATCACTCGCCTGACCAACGCATGAACCTCAGCATCGTTCTAGCTTATCAATAAATTATCTCATATTTCTTGAGATTATATTAGAATAATACTCAAAATATAAGCATAAAATCTTTTTCATTGCCAAGTTTTGAAAAATTGTCAGCTCATTTGACTATTATAAATGCGACAATTCTCACCCTTCTCCCGACGACAAGGGATGCAGATCGCGCACCATGCTCTTCAGGCGCTCGTCCAGCACATGGGTATAGATCTGCGTGGTCGAGATATCCGAATGGCCGAGCAGTTCCTGCACGATGCGCAGGTCGGCTCCGTTCTGTAGCAGGTGGCTGGCGAAGGCATGCCGCAGGACGTGCGGGCTGACCTTGTCCGCGCGAAGCCCGGCCGCGGAGGCCACCGTCTTCAGGTCGCGGGCAAAGGCTTGGCGGGTGAGATGGCCACTTTCGCTGTCCGCCGGGAACAGCCATGGACCAACGGCCTTCCCCTGTTCCTCCAGAAGAGCCAGATAGGCGCGTGCAGCCTCCCGCGCCGCCTCCGTCAATGGCACCAGTCGCTCCTTGGCGCCTTTGCCGCGCACCACGAGAAAGCGCTCTCGGGTCTTCGCCGCGCCGCGGGGGAGTGCGATGAGCTCGGAGACGCGCAGGCCCGTGGCGTAGAGAAGCTCGAGCAGGCAAGCCATACGCGAGGCCCGCAGGCGCTCGGCAGGCGCCGCCTCCTCCTGCCCGGCGGCTTCATGGGCAACCTGGAGCAGGCGGTCCACCTGATCGACCGAAAGCACCTTGGGCAGAACCCGCCCGCGCTTCGGCGCGGAGACGGCCGCGGTGGGATCGGCGGGCGCATAGCCTTCGACATACAAAAACTTGTGGAACTGGCGGACGGCAGAGAGCCGCCGGGCCGCAGAAGAGGCCTTCAGGCCCCTCTCCTCGAGGCTTGCCATGAAGCCGCGCACCGTTGCGGCGGAGGCGCTGTCAGGCTGGCTCCCGGCCTCGCCGAGATAGGTCAGGTAATCGTCGAGATCGCGCCGGTAGGCATCCAGCGTGTTCTTCGACGCGCCACGCTCGGCGGCGAGCATATCCAGGAAAAGGCTCGCGTGCCGGGCACCGCTCATTGGGAAGGCGGGCGGCTGCTTGGAATGGGAACCGTGATTTCCCGCGGTTGAGGCTCGACAAGGGTCGCCAGAGCGAAAACGACGGCGAAACCGAGACCGGCGAGAATGGCGACGACGACAAGAAACCGGAATAAAGTCGGCACGGGCCCCTCTTCAAGGTTTTAACGCTACAACCACGCATAAGCCGCAAAGGCAAGTCTTTACGGAATTCACCGGCAACCTCCTGTGACAGAGTGCGGCCCTCATGCTAGGACAGGGCCATGAACGATATCAGCCGCTTCAACTCGCTTGATGAAGGCGGCGGGCAGGATACCGGACGCCAGGGCGGCCATCCCATCAGCCGCAGGCTTGGCGCGCGCTCTCTCGTGCTCGTCGGCCTCATGGGCGCCGGAAAAAGTACCGTGGGCCGCCGGCTTGCCCAAAAGCTCGGGCTGCCCTTTCGCGACGCGGACCACGAGATCGAGGCCGCGGCCGGAATGACGATCCCCGACATCTTTTCCATTCATGGGGAAGCGCATTTCCGCGATGGGGAAAGGCGTGTGATCGCCCGCCTGCTGCAGGAGGGTCCAATGGTGCTCGCCACCGGGGGCGGAGCCTTCATGAACGAGGAGACCCGCGCCGCCATTGCCGAGAGCGGCATCTCCGTCTGGCTCAAGGCCGATCTCGACGTGCTCATGCGGCGCGTCCGCAAGCGCGCGACCCGCCCCCTGCTTCAGAATCCCGATCCGGACGGTACCATGCGCAGACTCATGGACATCCGCCATCCGGTCTATGCGACCGCGGATGTAACCGTGTATTCGCACGAAGCACCGCATGATCGGGTCGTGGCCGACGTGATCAAGGCCTTGGAAGACTGGTTCGAGGAACAAGGGAGTTCTCTGCAGTGAGTGGCGTAGCGGTTCGGATGCCGGAAAAATCCGTCACAACGGTTCCGGTTCCGCTCGGCGACAGGTCCTACGAGATCCTCGTGGGGCGCGGCCTTCTCGAAGGGGCGGGTGCGCGTATCGCAGCGCTTGGCGCGCGAGCGGCGGCCATCGTTACCGACGAGCATGTGGGTCCGCTTTATGCCGAAACCCTGGTCGAGGCCTTGCGCCGGCAAGGCCTGCGTACCGTCGTCATCACCTTGCCTCCCGGCGAGGCGACGAAGTCCTATGCTTCGCTGGAGCAGGTCTGCGACGCGGTGCTGGAAGCGAAGATCGAGCGCGGCGATCTCGTGGTGGCGCTCGGCGGAGGCGTGATGGGCGACCTTGCCGGGTTCGCCGCCGCCGTGGTGCGCCGGGGCGTTCGCTTCGTGCAGGTGCCGACCAGCCTGCTCGCTCAGGTCGATTCGTCGGTCGGCGGCAAGACCGGCATCAATTCACGCCACGGCAAGAACCTCGTCGGCGCCTTCCATCAACCAAGCCTCGTCCTTGCCGATACCGCCCTCCTGGACACGCTGCCGCTTCGCGAGATGCGGGCGGGTTATGCGGAGGTGGTGAAATACGGCCTCATCGACGATGCCCGCTTCTTCGACTGGTGCGAGACCAACTGGCGCGGAGTCTTCTCCGGCGAATCCGAGCGGGACGAGGCCGTGGCGCAAAGCTGCCGCGCCAAGGCCGCGGTCGTGGTCCGCGACGAGCGGGAGGACGGCGACCGCGCCCTGCTCAATCTCGGCCATACCTTCGGCCATGCCCTGGAGCGGATCACGCGCTACGATTCCACGCGACTGGTCCATGGGGAGGGCGTGGCCATCGGCCTGTGCCTCGCCTTCCGCTTCTCCGTCACCCTGGGGCTCTGTCCGGCGGCCGATGCGGAGCGCGTCGAAGCGCATCTTTCCGCCGCTGGACTTCCCACGCGGCTGAACCATGTTCCGGGAGGCTGCGGCACGGTCGACGAACTGCTTGACGCCATGGCGCAGGACAAGAAGGTGAAGGGTGGGGCTCTGACCTTCATCCTGGCGCGCGGCATCGGGCAAAGCTTCATCGCGCACGACATCGCGGTCGAAAGCGTCCGGTCGTTCCTGGAAGGTGAAAACAGCACATCGCAACCATGATCGAAGATCCCTCTACCGAGCTTTGGGTCGCGGCCCTGGTCGTCATCCTCTGTCTTCTGCTATCCGCCTTCTTCTCGGCCGGCGAGACCGCCTTCACCGGCGCATCGCGGGCGCGCATGCTCTTTCTGGAGAAAGGCGGTGATGCCCGCGCCAAGCTGGTGAACCGCCTGCTGCAGATGCGCGAGCGTTTCATCGGCACGGTCCTGATCGGCAACAACATCGTCAATATCGGCGTGTCCGCCTTCGCCACGAGCATGCTCGTCGCAATGTTCGGCGATGGCGGGGCGCTTTATGCCACCGTCATCATGTCGGTCCTCGTGATCGTGTTCGCGGAAGTGCTGCCGAAGACGATCGCCATTTCCTCGCCCGACAAAGTATCGCTGGGCCTGTCGCGGCCCATGACATGGGTCGTGGCCATTCTCGGCCCGCTCGCCATCGCCATCGAGCGGCTGGTGCGGCTCATGCTGCTGCCTTTCGGGATCCGCATCGGTGCGAATACGCCGATCCTCTCCGCGAGCGAGGAAATCCGCGGTCAGCTCGACCTCCTGCACAAGGAGGGTAACGTGGAGAAAGTAGAACGCGACATGATGGGCGGCCTCCTCGACCTCGAGGAGCTGACCGTCTCCGAGGTGATGGTCCACCGCACCAAGATGCGCACCATCAACGCCGACCTCTCTTCGGAAGAGATCGTTCGCGAGGTTCTCTCGTCTCCCTATACCCGCCTGCCGCTCTGGCGCGGCAGCCAGGAGAACATCATCGGCGTGCTGCATGCCAAGGATCTGCTCCGTGCGCTCGATGCCGTCGGCGGAGATGCGAGCAAGCTGACGGTGGAAGCCATTGCGCTGGAAAGCTGGTTCGTCCCGGACACCACCTCGCTCCGCGACCAGCTCAAAGCCTTCCTCGCCAAGAAGACCCATTTCGCCCTCGTCGTGGACGAATACGGCGAGGTGATGGGACTTATCACGCTCGAAGACATCCTTGAGGAGATCGTCGGCGACATCAAGGACGAGCACGATCTCTCGGTGCAGGGCGTACGGCCCCAGCCGAACGGCTCAGTGAACGTGGACGGATCGGTGCCGATCCGGGATCTAAACCGGGTGATGGACTGGAACCTACCGGACGAGGAAGCCACCACCATCGCAGGCCTCGTCATCCACGAGGCGCAGGCGATCCCCGACACAGGCCAGATCTTCACCTTTCATGGTTTCCGCTTCCAGGTTCTACGTAAATCGAGAAACCGGATCACCGCGCTTCGGATTACCCCACTCGCGCCGACGAAGAAGGGGAGCTAGCCCGCTTCAGGAAGGACACAAGGGCTGCATTGACGGTGTCAGATTCCTCGAGATGCACCCAATGGCTGCCCGCTTCGACCCAAAGGGCTTCCCCTTCATCGCAACGAGCCAAGCTGGCCTCGGCCAGCCCTTTTTCGAGGTAAGGCTCGCGAAGCCCCCAGATCAGAAGCGTTGGCACCCGCACGCGGGCATTCCTATCCTTGGGTTTGCGAACAAGCGCCCGATACCAGTTGATCATGCCTGTCATCGCTCCGGGGACCGACCACGTCTTCATGTAGCGCTTCAGATCCGCATCGGAAAAGGTCCCCGGTCGGCAACCCAGATGGACCAGCCCTCGCAGAACAGCGAAGTTCTTGAAACTCAGGAGCGATTCCGGAAACCAGGGAATCTGGAAGATGCCCATGTAGATGCTGCGGAGCAACTGCGTCGGATGCCGCCATATATAGGGCATGAGCACGCTGGGATGGAACGCGTTGATCGCCACCATTCGCTCCACCCGATCGGGATAGCGGGTCGCGATCCACCAAGCGATGAGCCCTCCGAAATCGTGGCCGATGAGATGGAATTTCTTTCGACCATAGGCGTCCGCCAATCCGACGATATCGGCCGCCAGCACATCGAGATCGTAGGCTCTCAGGCCGACCGGCTTCTCGCTGAGATTGTAGCCGCGCTGATCAGGTGTCACGACCCGAAAGCCTGCGGCGGCGAGATGGCCGACCTGACGTCGCCAGCCCCACCAGAAATCGGCGAACCCATGCAGAAGAATGACGAGAGGAGCGTCTGTCGCTCCTAGTTCGACATCGTGAAGGGTAATGCCATTCGTCTGATGAGTCGTAGAAGCATTTTCTGGCCATTCAGGGATGGCCAAGTCTCGCGTGGTCGCTGTCATTTTCCCCGTCCTGGAGAAAAGCTTTGTTCCGTCATCACCCTTACCGCAACCACGTTTCAGGGCAAAATTTAAAAATTCCCCGAACTTTGGCTTCATGAACAGATGCTTCATGAACAGATGAAAACAGTTATTACTCCCGCGGCTGGATGGGGAGCGATGGCTCTAGGATAATAAACTCATCATTCCGCGGGAGCGGGCTCCGGCAGATTCTGCCCGGTCTGCTTCGGTTTGTCTTCGCCGGCGATGAACTGCGCCTTGGCGAGTTCGGCGAAGCGTTCGCCCTTCGCGACAAGTTCCTCGAAGGTGCCGCTTTCGATGACCCGCCCCTTATCGAAGACAAGGATGCGGTTGGCATTGCGGATGGTGGCGAGGCGGTGAGCGATGACGAAGGTCGTGCGACCCTTCATCACCTCGTCGAGGGCCATCTGCAGCTTTTTCTCCGTGGCGGCATCCAACGCGCTGGTTGCCTCGTCGAGAATGAGGATCGGCGGGTTCTTCAGGAGCGCCCGGGCGATAGACAGGCGCTGACGCTCGCCGCCGGACAGGGAGCGTCCCCGTTCGCCGATGATCGAGTCGAGCCCATCGCTTTGACGGGCGATGAATTCCGTGGCCTGCGCGCGCTCCAGCGCTTCGATCATCTCCGCATCCATGGCATCGGGCCGCCCGACCTGCAGGTTCTCGCGGATGGAACGGGCGAACAGCATCGGCTCCTGAAACACCACGCCGATATTGCGGCGAAGCGACGACAGGCTGAGATCGCGGATGTCGTCGTCGTCGATACGGATGACGCCCGATTGCGGATCGAAGGCTCGGTGCAGAAGCCCCAGGGTCGTCGACTTGCCGGAGCCGGTCGCACCGACGAGCGCCACGGTCTCGCCGGGGCGGACGGTAAACGTCACATCCTGGATCGCGGGCCGTTTGCCGTCATAGGAGAAGCTGACATTCTCGAAGGCGACCTTGCCCTTGAAACGGTCGACATTCTTGGCGTTGGGACGATCGTGAACCACGGGCGCGGTATCGAGAATCTCGAAGAACTCGCGCATCTTCGGCGCCTGCATGAAAAGCTGGTTGACGAAGCTCACGGCCTGCTCCAGCCGGGAGATGAGCATGGTGGCGATGCTCATGAACATCACCACCTCGCCGATGGTGGCAAGCCCGTTGAGATGAAGCCAAGTGCCGACCAGGAAAATCGCAGTGACAGTGATGGTCGCCGCCGCGCGGGAGGCGACGGAGGCCAGCGCCCACCAGGAGAGAACCGGATTTTGCGCCTGCAGGAGCTGGTTGATGATGCTGCGCAGCGAGCTCGCTTCAGCCTCGACCCGGGTGAAGGACTGGATCACCGGCACATTGCCGAGGGCGTCGGACGCATGTTCCGCGAGGCTCGAATGATAGCGCTCCACGGAGCCTTGCAGGCTCTCGGTCTTGCGCACAACGATGGTAGTCAGAACGGCGAAGATGACGACGAGCGCCACGAGGAGAAGTCCCAGCCGCCAGTTAAGGAAAACGGTCAGCGGCAGGAGAACGACAAGGGCAATGAGAGCAGCAAAATGTTCGCGAAAGAACCCCAGCCAGAGCCACGCCATGCCGTTCGAGCCCTCGAGCATCACTTTCAGGACGCGGCCTGAATGGGTCGAAGTGTGGAAGGCCAATGGCAGTTCAAGCACATGCTCGAAATAATTCGCCACCACGGCAAGGCGCCGGCGATGCGCGAGCCGATCGGCGTAGAGCGCCACGAGGACCCCCGCGCCTATGGAGAAGAAACCGAAGGCAATCCATGCTGCGATGAGAGGAGCCAAGGTCGTGAAAGTGATCGTTGGCGACCCGGGAATCTGCGCCTGAGTCAGGACATCGATGATGCGGCCAAAAAGGATCGGCTCGGCAAAGGCGGAAATGGCGAGCGCGACATTCGCTGCGGCCAGAAGGGCACCGACCTTCAGATCGGAACCGAGCTGACCGAGAACACGGACGTATAGACGAATCATCCACATGCGCCGTTACCTGCGCATTCGGCAGAATTCGAAGGAACCGACCTTCCGTTCCACTCCAGACACATGATGACCGTCTCGACTTGCTTCAGGTCCCGTTTCATAAACCTAAGCCTGTCTCGATCAACGGCAATCCCGTGATTTTGTTCGCAAGCGAGTGGACGAACTCAGCGCCTGTCCGCCGCGACCACCAGCGCCCAGTAGACCTTGTATTTCGAGTTTGGGGCATAGGCCGTCGCAATCCCGATCCGGGTCGCTTGCAGGTCGAGCAGCACCTTGTCGTGCTGCGGACTCTCCCGCCAACCGGAAAAAGCTTCCGCCAGAGTGTGGTAGCCGGCGGATAGGTTCGTGGCCGGGGCCTTGAAGCCGGCAGCTGCGAGACGGGCCTTGAAGGCATCGGCGGAACTGGGTTTGTCCGCCGCCGCCATGGCCTGCGCCTCGGCTTCCGCCGCGGCCTGTAGGTCCGGGTCAAGGACCAGGGGACCGAGACCCTTGTTGCGGCGATAGGCACCGATCATGTCCCGCGCCATCGCGGCATCGACGACAGCATCGGCCCGCGCCATGGAAGTGTAGAAAGTCGGGGTTTCGCTGCGGCGAGGCGTGCTCTGGCACGCCCCAAGCGCAACCGCCAGGAGGCTGAAGAGGATGATGCGTTTCATGAGGCTCACTTATCCTTGAGAAGAGTTAAGCCTTCATCCTCATCCTGCTGCGCCTTGGGCTTGGCCTCGGATTCTTCGATCTTCTCCGGCTCCTTGGGCGGCGCTGCGGCGGCCGACCCCGGAGGTGCCCCCGTCCCCTCCTCCCGCAACTTGCGGAAAATGTCGAAATAAAGATCGCTCGAAACGCGACCGGCGGCATCGATATCGTCGACGAAGCAGATGAGATCGAAGTCGATGGTGTTTTCCGTGACCTTCTTGAAGAGGACGCGCGGCGCGGGCTCGCTCATGACTTCACGATGCGCCAGGGCGCAGCGCTTCATGATCTCGGACACGTGGTCGGGGTCCGAGGCGCGAGGGACCGGTACCGAGACGAGCACGCGCCCGATGCGATCGTTGCGTACCCGGTTACGGACGATACCGGAGATGAGATTCGAATTCGGTACGATGAGGGTCGAACGGTCGAAGGTCTGAATCTCGGTCGAGCGGACATTGATCCGGCGCACATAGCCCTCGCCATCGCCCACGACGACCAGATCGCCGACGCGGATGGGCCTCTCCCACAGCAGGATGAGACCGGAGATGAAATTGTTGACGATGGATTGCAGGCCGAAACCGATACCGACCGAGAGGGCACCGGCCACAATGGTCACCCGCTCCAAGCTCAGGCCCAGATAGGTGAAGGCGATCACGCCCGCCGAGATGATGCCCACATATCCCGCCGCCGTGCGGATCGAGTTTCTCAGACCCGCATCGAGTTCCGTCGCCGGCAGGAAGGTGTTGTCGAGCCAGCGCTGGATCACACGGGTGACCGCGAAGCCGATGGCGAACAGCAGCGCCGCGATGAGGATCGATGAGAGCGAAATCGTGACGTCGCCGACGCTGAACCCGAAGAAGACGGCTCGCAGCGAGCCCATCAGGTCGGTCGATTCGATGCCCCAGGGCGCAAGCGCAAGAAGCAATGCCATGACGATCAACGCCAGCCGAGTGGCGCCACTCGCCAAGACTCCGATCTGCTCCAGGGAGCGGCGGCGCAGGCCTGTATTGGCTTGCAGCATCGTCGAGATGCGGCTTTGCGTGCGGAAGGTGTTGCCGATGAACTCGTCCGCCAGTGCGATACACAGGATCAGCAGGGCGAGCAGGATCGAAATCCACAGCGCCTGATCGACCAGGAAGGAGGCGAGCGCCACGTAACCGCCGAGCACGCTGCCGATCACGGCGGCAACGACGATCCAACCCATCGTTCGCACCGGCCCGCCGACGGAGACCTCAGGCGCCATATAGGGTCCGAGACAGGCTTCGTCCTGATGTGCCCTTGTCGCGAAGCGGCGCAGCAATTCGGCGAGGATCAGCGCTGCCGCTAGCGCGAAGACGGCGCGCGTCATGACCGTGATCGGCAGCGCGGCGGCGATTGCCTGATTGAAGGCTTCGAGCACCTTGCCGGCCACGAGCACCGTCACAAGCGTCACGCCGAAGCTCATAATTCTCGTAGCGGAAGCATCGCTGACGGAGACCAGCCGCCACGATCCGTGGCCGGGCGCCAGAATGGCGTCAATGAGGGCACGGACGAAGGCAATGAAGGCAATGCCCCGCAGAAGCGCCGCCACGACCTGTTCCAGGCGCGGCGGAAAGACGTCGACGGCATCGAAGGCGACCCAGAAGATCCAGCTTCCGGCGATGGCCGGGACCGTTCCCAGAAGCAGAACGGCGAGAGCCGCCAGAAGCCCGCTGCGGCGGGCAGGATCGGTGATCGACGGATCACGCCCGACGAGGCGCGGCGCAATCGACCGGCGCCCGGCATAAAGTGCGATGGCAACGCCCATCGCCAGACCGATGAGAAGCAGGACGCCGAGCGTGGCATGGCGCTCGATCTGTCCGACAGTGTCCCCAAAGGTGATCCTTTGCGCGCGCAGCTCACGCGGGATGGCCTGGAGGACGTCCATCCACAGATTGAAGCTCAGGATGCTGTCGCTCTTTTCGAAAAGGGCCCGCGTAAACCCCGCTCTTCTGAGATCGCTGATCTGAGCACTCAGTTGTTCCGCCTGGACGAGGAGCGCCCGGCCGAGCCGCTGCGTCTCGTCGAGCTCCGCCACGGCGGCCTCGCGCTCGCTGCGGTCCTTGGCCGCGTCGGCGCTCTCATCGGGCTCACCCTCCTTGGGCTTCGGCCCGAGTTGAGCCAGACGGGCCTTGCTGGCTTCGAGCTTGGGTGCCTGCTCGGCGATGACAGTCCGGATATTGTCGATGATCGGCTCGATCTGCTGTCGCAGGTTCTGAAGCTCCGCATCGGATTGGCTGCGCCCCTGAAGAGCCAGCTCCTTCTGGCTAAGATCGGCCTTGAAGCCGTCAAGCTTGGCCCGCGCCGCCTTCGTATCGGTGGGAATGGCGGCGCTTGGACCATTCGCCGCTGGGAGAGCTGGCGCCTGCGACGGGGCCTGGGAGGCAGGTTGCGGGGGCTGCGGCCCTTGGGCCAAGCTCGCCGACGCGATGCCAAAAGCCAGCATTGCAGCCAGAAACAGCCGCCCTCGTCCAATCCTTGTCATGCAATCTCGCCTTGTCGCGACCCCGGTGAAGGTTGGTTATGCGAATCATTAAGGCGAAAAATCGCCGCCAAACAGACGCTTGGCAAGAGAAGGCCGGGGATGACGAACAGCCATCATTGCCGGCGCAGATTACGGATCGATCTTATTGCGGATTTGTCGTGCCGGTTGCCGAGGGCTCGGCAGGCGCAGGATAGGCCGGCGATGTCCGGTTGGCCGGGTTGGAACTGGAAGAACCTGTCACGGCTGATCGAGAGGCATCCTGGTTTGGATTGCTGGGCGATGAGAGGCCGACCCAGACAAGATAGCCGCCAATGGCGACCACGCACAGAACCAGAGCGCCGATCAGGACTCCAAGGACAGGCCGGCCTGGGGGCCCCTGCCGGGCACGATCATCGGGAACAATTTTGGGCATCGTCAGCCTCGTCGATTGGAATGGCGTGAAGCCGAGCGTCAGGGCTCGGCTGTTGGAGGGCAACGCGACGTGGCAAAGGCGGTTCCTCTTCCACTCAGCAGTCAACCCGCTTCCGTTAAGACATGCCCGCAAAGACATGCCCGATGTGCCCACCATGGGATCCAACTTTGGGGTTCAGCCGTTGTCCGAGTCGGGCCAGAGCATGATCTCGAAACGAGGGGCCATGGATCGGGAGATCTTGGGGCAGCGACTTGAAGGCGGATTCGGTATCGCCAAAAATCGAAACCTTTGCTCCCATATCTCCTCAGTCATGTTTTCGCCGTTTTGAGTGCCCTTGGGTAAACGCTGATTCAAGGAGTTGTCATGCACGACAATCGCATCAGCCTGGACGGAGTCTGGGAATTTTTGCACGTGGCGGACGATCGTCTGTCAGGCCCGGCTGAAGTTCGTGAAATTCTCGTGCCAAGCCCATGGCAGGCCCAATTCGAGGATCTGCGCATGCGTGCCGGCATCGGCATCTATCGCAAGACCATCGAGATCCCGGCGGAGTGGCTCCATGACAGCATATGGCTGCGCTTCGGGGCCGTGTTCCACAATTCTCGCGTCTTCGTAAACGGCGAATTGGTGGGCACGAACGAGGGCGGCTTCCTGCCGTTCTCCTTCGATGTCACGGCGCATCTCAAGCCGGGCCCCAACGAGATCAAGGTGCGCGTCGACTCGCCGACCGACAACCCGGCGGAATTTCCGGATTCGCCCTTTGCCGAAATCCCCTTCGGCAAGCAGAGCTGGTACGGCCCGCTCTCCGGCATCTGGCAATCGGTCCACCTTGAGCGCCGCATTCCCGACCACATGACCCGCATCCGCCTCGTCCCCAAGCGCGAGACGGGCCGCGTGACTTCCGGCGTGTTCTTTGCCCGGCCGCTGACCGACACGGCGCAGGTCCATATCGAGGTCCGGGACCCGTCCGGCGAGGTCGTCCTCGACGAGATGCACGAGACACAGATAGGCGTGACCAGCATGCCTTTCGAATTCGTCGTCGAGGACGTGAAATCCTGGTCGCCGGACGAGCCCAACCTGTACGAAATCCGCCTCGAGCTGATCCGGGACGGCATGGTGAAGGACGAGATTGACGATCGCTTCGGCTTTCGCACCATCGAGACGAAGAACGGCAAATTCTACCTCAATGGCGAACCGCTCTATCTGCTGGCCGCCCTCGATCAGGATTACTACCCGGACACGATCTGCACCGTGCCTTCGGTCGAGTTTTTGGAGGACCAGTTCCGCAAGGCGAAGGAACTTGGCCTCAACTGCCTGCGCTGCCACATCAAGGCAGCAGATCCGCGCTATTACGAGGTGGCCGACCGGATGGGCCTGCTCATCTGGACCGAACTTCCCAATGGCGGCATGGCTACCGACCGTTCGCGCGGGCGCAAGGAAAAGCTCTTGAAGGGCATCGTCGACCGCGACGGCAATCATCCCTCGATCATCATCTGGACGATCATCAACGAGAACTGGGGTGTCGACCTCGTCAACGATCCGGATCATCGCGACTGGCTGAAGCGCACCTTCGCCTGGCTCAAGGCCTACGATCCGACGCGCCTCGTGGTGGATAACTCGCCGCTCGCCCCAAGCTTCCACGTGGAATCGGA
Organism: Microvirga sp. 2TAF3; assembly: GCF_052114965.1. Classification (NCBI taxonomy): domain Bacteria; kingdom Pseudomonadati; phylum Pseudomonadota; class Alphaproteobacteria; order Hyphomicrobiales; family Methylobacteriaceae; genus Microvirga; species Microvirga sp. 2TAF3. Next base: position 177,909 of record NZ_JBFRFT010000007.1, read on the forward strand.
CATCGCGGATTATCACTTCTACGCGGCCATTCCCGATCACCGGGACGAATGGGACAAGTTCGTCGACGAACTCGCAGCCCGCGCCTCCTGGCTCTACTCGCCGCATGGCGATGCAGTCATCACCGGGCGTGAGCCGCTCATGTGCTCCGAATTCGGCAATTGGGGCCTGCCCTATCCGAAGGACCTGCGCGACAGCAAGGGCGAGGAACCGTGGTGGTTCGAGACCGGCCACGATTGGGGCGAGGGCGTCATGTATGCCCACGGTGTCGAGAACCGTTTCTCGGATTGGAGCATGGACCGCGTTTTCGGCGACCTGCGCCGTTTCGTGATCGCGGCGCAGTGGCAGCAATTCCGCGCCTTGAAATATGAGATCGAGTCCATGCGCCGGAAGCCGAGCCTGGCCGGCTATGTCATCACCGAGTTGCACGATTGCCACTGGGAATCGAACGGCCTTCTCGACATGCGCCGCAATCCGCGCATCTTCCATGAACTCTTTCACATCATCAATGCACCGACCGTGATCGTGCCGAAATGGGAGCGCGTCTCCTATTGGGCCGGCGAGACCGCACGCCTGCAGGTGTCCATTGCCCACGGTGCCGGTCCGGTGCTGGAGGATTGCCAGCTCGAGATCCGTGTCTTCAATGAGACAAAGCGCATTCCTCTGCCTCGTCTCGAGGCGCCGACCGTACTCGATCTCGGCCGCGTGGATCTGCCGCTGCCGGAGATCGATGAGCCGGCCCTGCGCCGCATTTCATTCGAGCTGCACGCTTCCGACGGACGTCTGATCGCGCAGAACCACGTCGACCTTGCCGTTCATCCCAAGCGGTCCAAGCCGGCACAGGCCCGACAGCTGGTCTGGTCGCCGGACGAGGATATTCGCGAGCGGCTTCAAACCATGGGCTATGCTGCGGCGCGCGGGCTTGAGGAAGCGACCGTCGTGGTTTCCCGCAACCATGACAAGGCGATCGCGGACCATGTCCGGCAGGGTGCGAACCTGCTCCTTCTGCCGGAGAACGAGATCAGCCTCTATCCGTTCTTCCCGCACTGGCAGAACGTGAAGGTCAAATCGCGCGACGGCACCCTGTGGCGCGGCGACTGGGCCTCGTCCTTCTCTTGGCTTCGCCGCTCGGGCCATTTCGCACGTTTCCCCGGCGGACCGCTTCTGGACGAGACCATGGACCGCGTTCTGCCCGATTACGTGATCTCGGGCTGCAACCTGCTCGACTTCCAGGCCCGCGTCTTTGCAGGCCTCGTGGTAGGCTGGATCCATAAGCCGGTCTCGCTTGGCGTCGAACGCTCCTATGGGCGCGGACGAATGGTGGCTTCCACCTTCCGTCTGTTCCAGGACGACCCGGTAGCCGATCCGACGGCGACGACCCTGCTCGACAGCCTCATCGAGCTGTCGGTCGAGGCGCGGGCGCAGCGTCTGGAAGAGGCAGTGCGTGCGGCGGAGGCGGCTGCGTAAGCTGTTGCGGCGTCCTTATTCCGCCGCAACCTTCGCTACGCCATAGCGTTTGGCCCGAGATCCTCCGCGCGACGGATGCAACGTCCGTTCGAGACGCTCGAGCCTCTTTGCGTGCAAGGCATCGAGGCGCTGCGCCTCGCGAAACGCATCCAGCATCGGCTGGCATGGGATGCGTTCGCCGTGCGGCTCATGATGCGAAATCGGATCCCAAAGACCCATGGCCGTCCAGTCTTCCGGGGAGTGCCATTCAGGCATGCCGAGAATGGGATAGAGACAGACCCCGTGAAGCGGCACGCCTTCACGCAGCAAAGTTTCGGCTTCAGTGGCCACTTCCCGTAACCAGGGGCCGCGATTGTCGCCCACATGCGTGGTCTCGGTGATGAGAAGATCGCCGCTATAGCGCTTCGACACGTGGCGCACGAGATCGCCGAGCTTGACCCGGCGCGGATCGTCCGCTGCGAGTGGCGGGATCACCCCGTGGGCTGTGGGCGCAGTGCACCACTCCCATTGGTTCGTCCAATAGTAATTGATGCCGACGACATCGAGATGAGCCCGGCTGCCGCCGAGTTCGGGCAGAAGACGTCCGCAGAGCATATCCCAGGATTGGAAGACGAGGCGGTTGTTGAAGTCGTGAACCTCCTCATGAAGCTCGGGCTTATCCTCCGGCAGGGCCACGTGGCAGAGCGGATCCGCATTGACGATGCGAGCGTCGGGACAGACGGAGCGGATCGCATCGATGCCCTGAATCGCAGCCCGCACGAGAGCCACTTTCAGATCCCAGCCACGCCCCGTGCTGTAGGGGGCAAAAAGTCCCTTCTCGCCTGCCGCATAGGCCATGAAAGACGGTTCGTTGACAGGCGTGACATAGAGTGTGCCATCCGTGTGCCGGTCGGCGAAGCGCGCCGCGGCATAGCAATAATCGGCAAAGTAACGCGGAAAGTCCTCGCTCCACAGATCGACGTGCCGAGGGTAGCCGTAATGGAAAAGATCCCAGATGACTTCGACTTCATTCTCCGAGGCGGCACGCATGAAGGGGATAACGGATGAGAAGTCGTATTGCCCACGGCCGAGATCGATCAAAGGCCAGCGCATAACCTCGCGCACGCCGCGAATGCCAAGCTCGCTAAGCGCGCGATAATCGTCACGGACGGTTTTCTCATGACCCGTGGCCGCAACCTGATCAAACCATTGACCATGGCGATTGTAGCCGGTCGATCCCTCGAAGCCGGCAAGGAAAAAGCTACGAAACATGAGGAGAATCCTCCAATCGCTCAACGTGTCACAACGGGCAGCAGGCCGACGGCAGACGCGCCGCCCGCGACATAAGCCTGATAAGAACCGACGAGCGACGTCGGAGTTCGATTCAATGTCGCCGGATCGAGATCCCACAATCCCATCGGAGCGAAATAATCCGCCGGCGCGCGCACACCCTGGCGGTAAGCCCAGGCCACCATGTCGAACATCGGCCACCAGGTGTAGCCGACCATGGGAATGCCCTCACCGCGCAGATTTTTCACGGCCGCGAGCGAGTCGTCCATCCAGCGCTGCCGCTTTGCGGCCGAGCCGATGGAGGCAGTTTCGCTAATGAAAAGCGGAGTTTTGTAACGTTCATAATAGAGCCGCCCAAGGCGCGCCACGAGGTCGCCGGAGGCATAAGGCTGCCTGATGCGGAACCTGCCACCGGCCTCCCGCTGCAGCCGCTTCTGCGTGAACATGGGATAGAGGTTGAGCCCCACGAGCGGCAGATCGACCGCCCGCTCCTGAAACCAATCGAGATCCGCCTCACGCGCGCCATGGCGCAGAAGCCAGCCCCAGAGGCGATGATCGCGCGTTACGCGCCCGCTGACGAGATCGAGGGCCAGAAAGACGATCTCCTGCCGCCGCTCGACCTCCTCGGTCAGAGCAGGATCGGCAGTCTCATAAAGATCCGTCGCATCCACATGGACGGGGACAATCTCCGGATCGATCGCATGCAGCGCTTCGACGGTGCTAACGATGCCACGCGCGATGGCGATGGTAATCGCGATGAAACCGCTCCAGCCGCGCCGGAAGGGCGGCCACCACCCGAGGCGTCCGCAATACCACGCGGTGATGCGCGGTTCGTTGAGAGGCGTGTACCAGAAGATCCGCCCTTGAAAGCGCTCGGCCAGACGGCGCGCATAATCGGCGACGCGCTCGGGATAGACAGGGTTGAGATAGGCGCCTTCGAGCCACGGTGGCAGGCCATAATGAACGAGATCGACAATGGGATCGACGCCGAGATCCAGAAGTCGCCCGAGTGTCTTGTCGGCGAACTCCCAGTCCCAGCGGTCCGGCTCGGGTTGGATATGGTGCCATGGCACACCATAGCGCACCACCTTGACGCCGAGTTCGGCAACGAGGTCGAGATCATGCGCCCAGCGTTCGTAATGTCCGGTAAGCTCATATTCGTCGAGGATGCGCCCCGTCGCCGGCCAGGGTGCCGTGATGAAGGTATCCTCGATACCCGTTGCCCACCAGAACGCATCCGGAGCAACGAGCTTCGACAATTGCGAGCGAGGCAGAGCAGAAACCAGGGAAGCATCCGGCCTGCCCCGCCCTGGATCGTGGCGGGTGAGCACATGCGCCTGCTTCAGATCGAGCGGCTGTCCCATCGGCCCCACCCACGCTTCCCGTAGAATCGGCTCTCGCTCATGAAGCGAGGGCCGTCGATGGAACGACCCGGACCGTCGACGTATCCGCATCGACCGGAAGCGCCTCATTGATGCGCCGGAAGGTCGCCAGCGCCTGCCCGACGATCTGATCCATGTTGTAGTAGCGATAGGTCGCAAGGCGGCCTACGAACCACACATTCTGCGTCGCGAGAGCCAGGCGTTCGTATTTCTTGAAGAGTTCCTGATTTTCCGGCTTCGGGATGGGATAATAGGGATCGCCCTCAGAGGACGGATATTCGTAGGTCAGTGCCGTCTTGGCATGCTCCTGACCCGTGAGGTGCTTGTATTCGGTGATGCGCGTGTAGTCGTTCGTCTGCGGATAGTTCACGACGCCGACGGATTGGTGCCAAGGCTTGTCCAGCGTGACATGCTCAAAGCGCAATGATCGATACGGAAGCTTGCCAAACCGGAAGCCGAAATATTCGTCGATCGGTCCCGTATAGATCACGCGGCGATGAGGAATAACGTGCTTGATGTCGGCATAATCGGTCTGTGTCATGACGTGGATGTTCGGATGGCTCACCATCCTTTCGAACATCCGCGTATAACCGTGTTTCGGCATGAACTGGAATTCGTCGCCGAAGTAGCGGTCGTCCCGGTTCGTGCGGGTCGGGACCCGTGACGTCACCGATTTATCGAGCTCCGACGGGTCCAGTCCCCATTGCTTGCGGGTATAACCCCGGAAAAACTTTTCGTAGAGTTCTCGCCCCACGGTCGACACCACCACATCCTCTGAGGTTCTGATCTGATCGACCCTTTCGGCCCGCTCGGCGAACCAATCCTGCAACTGTTCCGATGTCAGGTTGAGGCCATAGAGCCTGTTGACCGTATCGAGATTGATCGGGATCGGCACCTGCATGCCGTCCACTTCCGCCAGAACCCGGTGCTCGTAGAAGCGCCACTGGGTGAACCTGGAGAGATAATCGAAGATCTGTTTCGCGTTGGTGTGGAAAATATGCGGCCCGTATTGATGAATCAGCAGACCATCCTCGTCATAACGGTCATAGGCATTGCCGCCGATATGATGACGGCGATCGATGAGAAGAATCCGTTCATTGCGTTCGTTGGCGAGACGCTCGGCCAGAACGCTGCCGGCATAGCCTGCACCGACGATCAACCAATCGTACATGGCATCACTCCGCGGGCGTGGTGGCATAGAAGGGAAGAGACGATGCGCGACGCTTGATGGTACCATTGACGACATCGAGCATGAGCTTGTGCATCGACGCCCAAGTCTTGTCCCAGGACCCCGCCGCCAGATGGCGGTCCACCCTCGCGAGCCAGGCCTCCTTCGGCCGCGAGAGAATAACCTCGACCTTGCTCACCACCTCGTCGGCATCCTGAGCGATCTCGACCAGACCTTTCTCGCCATAGGGTCTCACCACATCGGTGATGGGTGTCGAGACCACCGGCACGCCGGCGGCCAGGAACTCAGGCGTCTTCGTGGGACTGATGAACCGGGTGGCTTCGTTGAGGGCGAATGGCATGAAACCCACGTTCCACCCGGAAAGGTAATGCGGCAACTCGCTATAGGATTTTCCGCCGAGCCAATGGATGTTGGGCCGCTGCGGCAATGTGGCCGGATCGATCTTCACCACCGGACCGATCATCACGAAGTTCCAATCGGGTCGGAGATCCGCAGCCTGACCGACCAGCCCTACATCCATGCGCTCATCGATGACGCCGAAAAACCCAAGGCGCGGGAAGGGAATCGGCGCCTGATCCATCGGATCCTGCTTGATACTGCGCGCCTTCGAGAAATGTCCGAATTCGATGGAAGACGGGAAAGCATGAATGCTGTGGTGACGTCCTCGTTTGGCTTCGTAGAGACTCATGCCCCCCGTGAAGACGAGATCGGAGCGGGCGAAGAGATCGTTCTCCAGCGCAAGCAATTCCTGAGATGCGCCACGAAAGAGCGAGAGCTCATCCATATTGTCGTAGATGCACAGGTCGCATTCGAGATCGCTAGTGAAGGCAAGCGCCATGGGCGTGTAGTACCAGAACACACGCGGCCTTTTTCCCTCCCGGCCGATCAGATCCCCAATCAGATCGTGCTGCTCGGCGAGAACATCCTCGGGAGCCAGCCCCTCCGGAAGGATCGGCACTGCGACAACAACGCCCTGCGGGCGTTCGCTGATATCCATATGAGCGGAGACGCCGGGCTTGAAAATCGGTTCCTCGATGACGAGCACGCTATAGTGCTTAGCCGCGCGACTGAGGAGATGCTGCGGACGCTGCCAAACGAAATCCCATCGCAAATGGGAAAAACAGACAAGGAGAGGCGTTTGGGTGCTGGTCTTGAAAGATAGGCGAAGGGCATGCGGCTGCGTCGTCGAACGCTCAAGCATGGCGCGATCCTCAATATAAACGAGCTAGTACAATCGGACAGAACAGGCAGTCCGGGGAATGATGAGTTTTACGAAATGTCATTGCAGACCCGACCGCCGGCAGGTCGCGGTCGCAATCATTCATTCAACGTAATAGGTACTCTTTTGTTCCGGCCGCGTTCATCTTCATGAACAACTATTCAGCAGCAGACGTTCTACTTCTTCTCGAGCATCAAGGTGCCCTGCTTTTGAATGAAGCTTTTCGCCTTCTCGGCGACCATCGCCAGAATCCAAGGCAACTGCACTTCTACGCGGACCTGATCCTCCATCACATCGAGATGCCCGGCAACGGTCTGCCCCATGGCACCGACGTGAAACGCCATGCGGTCGTCGGTCCAACTTTCCTCGATAGAAGCGATCTTGTCGCCGAATTGCGATTTCAGGCGCGTGAGGCCGCCATGCAGACGTCGTGTCGCTTCGGCTTTGCCGAGGTTGTGGGGAATGGACACGACAAGAGGTTTCGCCATCGGGATGCTCCGCTTTTCAGGAACGACAAGCGAAGCAATGCGGTTCGGGTTCCAACGCGGGAATATGACTTTGCGAAGCGGATACCGGTTTGCTGATAAGATATGCGCTCATTCACCCACTATTAGAGCATCTCGACCTTGAGCGCGCGCATGACAATAGTTTCCTGCTGGAAGCGCCGTTCGAGCTCCGCTCTGTACCTTTCCCACCAGGGGTGATCCAGCTCCCGCGCCATGACCTCGAATACCACGATATCGTCATGAGCGGTGTGGCCGCCTTCTTTCCACATACCCTCTGCGGGCGCGCGGGTGAAACTGGTGATGCCGCCGAAACGCTCGGACAGTTCGGCACGAACACGGCCGTATTCCGTCCCCTTGAACCGCCGGCCGGCATTGTCGGCAAGCGGTAGGAGAATTTGCACTAGATACATCGTCCCGCCCCCTCTTACGCATGGCCAAGCAGCACGGAAATGGTGCACCGAATGCGCTGCGGCAAGAAAAGAAGTCTAGGGCGGAGACGGACGAAGGCGAGACTGTCAGGCCATCTGCGCGACAAAGAGATCAAGATCGGAAGCCGGTAGATCGTCCCCGACGGCGTAGCGGCTCGAAGGCCGGGAGATGCGCCACGGATGCATGGTCGAGCCATGAATGGCCTCGGAGGGACGCAAACGGCGCGCCGTGCCATCTGCCTGCACTTCGTCGAGCACGACGAAACCGAAGATGGTGAGCCGTGTCGCCATGGCCTTTGTCGCGCGGTCCTCCGCCGCGATCGGCAGGGATCCGGCCGAATAGACTGCGTCCATCAGGCTCTTCTGATCACGGCGGGGGGAAGCCGCCGAACGTGCCCCCGGAAAGCGGATGACGTTCGACGGTTGAGACGATGTCGATTCCATATATGCAACCCTTGGTCCCGAATCAGACCAAGGATCGCGGCAATGGATTAAGAAGCGCCTAACCTTAATCGATCCGATGCAAGGATACGTAGGCGGTGCCGGTCGAGGTGAGGCCGAGTTCGTCGGCAGGACCCTTCGCGAGATCGATGATGCGCCGGTGGGCGAACGGCCCGCGATCGTTGACGCGCACCACGACCGAACGGCCATTTTTCTCGTTCACCACACGAACCTTCGTGCCGAAGGGGAGTGATCTGTGGGCGGCCGTCATAGCCGAAGCATTGAACCGCTCTCCGCTTGCCGTGCGGCGGCCATAAAAGCCGGGACCGTACCATGAGGCCGTGCCTATCTGGAACGCTTTGCCGGTCATCTGAGAGGTCGACCCGGTGATAGACGGATCGACTGAAGTCGTGTTGCAAGCAGCAACGAATAGAAGTGGCGCCAGTAGAGGCGCACGGGCGAGGATGTTCTTCAAGGATTAAGCTCCCCTTCCTTTGTGCAGGATGGAAAGCTGACTGATAAAAAGGCGACAATAAGGCGAGACCAATTTTCCCTTATATACTCTTACTTTTTTGATGACCTCTAATCCTTATGAATAGTTTAAAACTCGATCAGAGCGTTAATTTATAGCCTGAATAATGTTTCTATACGTTGGGTCAAATTCCGGCATTTCAAGCCTTGCGAGAGAGGACTCATCCCTAGCCGCCGGGGCCACATGATCTAGTTCTTAACGCAGGGCCGAAACGCCTCTTCCATGACGTGCGAGAGATTTTGCTCATGTCGAGAGCATCGTCATTGCCACGGATCACTGTCGCCAGTGCCCGCAAGATATTGACGAGAGAGACCCGGGCCGGCTTTGACACACCTGACGAAGTTCCGCCGGCACGGTTCATCCGGGCGGCGCTCAAGCCCGTATCCCTCATGCTGGAAAGCCATCGCCGTATCCTGGCCCAGTTGCAGGAGCGAGGTCGGAAGACTGGGCAGAGCAAGCTGCGGCTCACCGCGTCGGACCGGCTTCTGCTGGTCGGCGGCATCATGGGGGCAGCGTGATGATCGGACGGACACACATTGTCGGCGCTGGTATCGCTGGATTGAGCGCGGCTCTTTCCGTCACAGAGCAAGGGGGCGAGACCCTGATTTACGAGGCGGCTCCTCAGGCCGGTGGACGCTGTCGGACGATCCATCCCGGCGATGGCTTCGAGCATGACAACGGCACGCATGTCATCTTTTCAGCCAATCGACGCACGCTTGCACTCCTGAAAACGGTCGGTGCGCGGGATCGCTGGATCGAACCCGAACCGGAGGGCATTCCCATCCACGACGCGCGGACGGGGCGGACGCGTCAGGTCGGCCTGTCGCCCTGGTCCTGGCTCGATCCCGCATACCGTCCCGACGGCCTTGCGGTCTCCGATCTCGCAAGTATCCTGCGACTTGCCTTTTCCTCATCGGACCGTCCTGTCGGTGCCGTGATCGGTCAGCGCCAGATCATGGAGAGCCTGATCGAGCCACTGACGATCGCAGTGCTGAACACGCCTGTCACCGAGGCATCTTCGCTGCGGCTCGGCCAGGCATTGCGGCGTTTTCTTCGCCCGGGCGCAAGCAGGCTTCTCGTCGCCGGGCAGGGGCTTTCCGAGGACATGGTCGAGCCGGCGCTAAGGGTACTTAGATCGCGAGGCGCAACCCTCCTCAAGGGCCAGCGCCTGCGCTCGATCCTGACCAATGGCGAACGCGTCATCGGCCTTGCCCTGACCGACCATACCGTCGCTTTGAGGGCCGGGGATCAGGTGGTCCTGGCGCTACCGCCCTGGGAAGTCGAACGGCTCCTCCCCGGCCTCGCGGTTCCGCAACGGTTCGAGCCGATTCTCAACGTCCATTTCCGCATGTCTGGCCCCAACCATCCGCGTTTCATCGGTTTCACCGGCACCCTTGCCCAATGGGCTCTCATCCGCGCCAGCCATGTCAGTGTCACCGTGTCGGCCGCACAGACGGCGATCGGCAGAGACACAGAGGATCTGGCGGGCCAGATCTGGCGCGAGATCGTCCCTGGCCTGCAAGATTTGGGCCTCGCCGCAACGGCAAGTCGTCAGCCTGAATCGCGCATCGTGAAGGAGAAACGCGCCACGATCCGGCAGGCTGCGGGCCTGCTCCCGCAACCTCCGATTCGCCCGCTGGACAATCTCGCCCTGGCGGGAGATTGGCTTGGCACCCTCCCCGCTACGATCGAAAGCGCCGTCACGGCAGGAGAACGCGCGATCTCCATTCTTCACCACGCTCGACCGGGATGTCCCTTTGTAGCGCTCGAGAACCTGCGCAAGACAGAGGGCGCCACATGAGGAAAGAAAACCCTGCCCCCGACCGATCTGCTCACCGCACCATGCGACAGGGGATTGTGGAGGAAGTGCGGGAAACCGATGACGTCACCCACCTTGTTCTCGTCGATCATCCGCTCCTGGAGCCAATCCCTCAGCTCACGAACCCTTCCTGAGCCGGCATGGCCGTCAGGCCGAGTTGGTCGCGGCGCAGCCAGCGCCAGAGCATAAGCGAAGCCACGACCGCCAGCCCGGTCGCCAACCCGATCCAGATCCCGATGCCCCGCAGGCTTGTGCCGAAGGCGAGCGCCACGCCGAGCGGCAGGCCGACGCCCCAATAGCCGAAGGCGGCAAGCATCATCGGCACCCGGGTATCCTGCAGGCCCCGCAGCATGCCGGCGCCCACCGCCTGCGCACCGTCCGCCAGTTGGAACACCGCCGCGAGCACGAGGAAGGAAAGCGCGAACTGGAAAACAGGTGCGTTCTTCGGGTCGCTGAGATCGAGGAAGGCTCCAACGAGCAGATGAGGCACCAGCAGCATAAGGAGCGCCGTGAAGATCATGAAGCCGACGACGAGAGTAAAGGCGGTCCATCCGGCGCGCGTCACGCCGTCCGGGTCCTGCGCACCGAACGCGCGTCCCACCCGAACCGTCACGGCCTGACCGATGCCAAAGGGAACCATGAAGCAGAACGAGGCGATCTGCAGGGCGATGGCATGGGCGGCGAGTTCGTTCGCACCGATGCGCCCCATGACAAGCGCAGCCGCATTGAAGATCGTCACCTCGAAGGCCACCGTCAGGCCGATGGGAACACCGATGCGCCACAGGGTGCGATAGCGCGGCCAGTCGGGCCGCCAGAAGCGCCCGAAAAGGTGATAGCGCCTCAGCCGCCGGTCCACGCTGATGACCAGAGCGAGACTCAGGAACATGAAGGTGCTCGACACTACCGTGCCGATGCCGGCGCCGATGAGGCCGAGGACCGGGAAGCCCAGCTTGCCGAACATGAGGACATAAGCGGCGACGAGATTCACCGGAACGCCCAGAGCGCCGATGAGCAGCGCCCAGCCCGGCCGCTCGAGCGCCGACAGGAAGGAGCGAAGGACCAGCGAGAACAGGAACGGCAGCAGGCTCCATTGCAGGGCGCGTATGTAATCGCCCGCGGCATGGGCAAGCCCCGGCTCCTGCCCCATGGCAAGGAGAAGCTTCTCCCCGTTCCAGGAGACGATCCAGATCGGCACGGCCACGGTGAGCGAGGCCCAGAAGCCTTGCCGGACCGTTCGGCGCACGTCGCGTACGGAATGGCGCTTGCGCCCGAGTTCCTCTGCAATCAGCGGCGCGGTTGCGCTGACAAGGCCTATGCCGAAGATAAGGAAGGCGAAATAGAGATTGGTGCCCAGGGCACCCGCAGCGAGCGCGTCGGAACCGAGCCAGCCCATCAGGATGACATCCGACGTCATCAAGGCATTCTGGGCCACATTGGTGAGAACCAGGGGCCAGCTGAGAGCGAGCATGGCGCGCAATTCCGCCATCCAGGCGGCTTTTTCCATCGGTGATGCGTTGAAAGTGTTCATGAGGCGGCTTGTAGCCCGAACCACAGCGGAAATGCCACACCCCAGGGGCCATGAATGCAACTCTCATGCAGGAAAACGGAACTCGCCCGCGTCGCGCTCGTTCACCTGAGCAGTTCTTGCGGAGTGGCCAATGGCGCAGGTGGCGCTTCCAACCTCGATCGAATTTGCGCTCCCTCCTGTCCTTCGGAATTCCGAGGGAGAGATGCGAACGGTCGGGGTCGAAGTGGAATTTGCCGGTCCCACGGCTGAAGCGACGGTGCGGGCGCTCCGGCAGGAACTCGGCGGCGACATCGTCGAGGAGGATCCCCATGCCTTCTCACTCAAGAGCTCATTCATCGGAGACATGAAGGTCGAGCTCGACAGCCGGATGCTTCATCCCGGCAAGTACGGCGATGGAACCAAGGGAATTCTGTCCCGGGTCACGGCATGGTTCGGCTTTGCCGCGCGCTATCTCATCCCCTGCGAACTGGTGACCGCACCTGTTCCGATCGACCGCCTGCATCAGGTCGACAAGGTTCTGTCGATCCTGCGCGGCATCGGTGCAAAGGGAACGCAGGACGCTGCGTTCTATGCATTCGGGCTGCATTTCAACCCAGAGATTCCGCACCGGGATGCACAGACGATGACAGCTTTCGTGAAAAGCTTCATCCTGCTGAACCCCTGGCTCCGCCGTGAGGTCGCGCCGGACACGACCCGTGATCTGTTGGGCTTCGCCGAACCCTTCCCCACCGATTATGCCCGCAGGATCGTGGCGCCGGATTACTGGCCGGACCTGCCGGATTTCATCAGCGATTATCTGTCGGCCAACCCAACTCGAAACCGCGATCTCGATCTTCTGCCGCTTCTGCATCATTTCGATGCGCCGCGCGTGCGCACCGCATTGCCGAACGAGAAGATCAACGGACGTCCGACATTCCACTATCGGCTTCCCGATGCACGGGTGAGCGATGCCGGCTGGAGCATCGCACCGGACTGGAATCGCTGGGTTGCCGTCGAGCGGCTCGCCGGAGATCGCGAGCGACTTGACGCCGTCGGCGCCGCCTACCTCATGTTCGCGGGGGAGGATAAGAGCTGGGCGGATATCATGGAGCGGATCGCGCTGACATGACCAGGCCTCTGATCGGCGTCACGACCTCCCGGCACGGTGGGTGGCGCAGTTATCTCATGCACCGCCTTGCCCTTGGCCGCGCAGGCGCGCGCGCCATTCGCCTCGTTCCGGGGGAGCAATTGCCGGATGTGCCTCTGCGAGGACTCGTCATCGGCGGCGGCGACGACATCGGTGCCGAAATCTATGGCGGCCAGGTTCTGCCGGATGTGCGCGTCGACCCGGAGCGAGATAAGCTGGAGTTGCATCTTCTGAGAGCTGCCCTGCCTGCTCAACTTCCCATTCTCGGCATATGCCGCGGCTCGCAGATGATCAATGTATCGCTAGGCGGCACATTGCATACGGACATCTATCAGGTCTATGTCCAGGCGCCCAAGATGCGCACGGTCCTGCCGAAGAAACGCATTTCGATTGCTCCGGGCTCCCGGCTCGACCGGATCCTGCGATGCAACCCCTGTCAGGTGAACGCGCTTCATCACCAGTCCGTGAACAAGCTCGGCGAGGGATTGAGCATTGCCGCCGAGGATGAGAACGGCATCGTCCAGGCGGTCGAAGGCCAGGGACAGGCCTTTCTGCTGGGGGTGCAATGGCACCCGGAACTGCTGGTCTGGAAAAGGCGGCAGCAGCGTCTTTTCGCGGCTTTGGCGGAGGCCGCCGAGCAGGCGAAAACCTCCATGAAAGCCACCGCGATAGCCTGATAAGCTAGTGCATCTGACGGGATGTGCGGGGAAAGAGCGACACGACCTTGCCGGTCTCAGCCGTGAGATGGCGCTGGATCGCAGCATGGAGGTTGCGGCTGACGATCGGCTTCTGCAGAAGCGGAAATTCGCTTTTTTCTTCCGAGACAACCGGATTTCCGGTGATGAGCAGGATCGGCAGACCGGGGAAGATCTGGCGCACTTCCCGGGCAAGCATGACCCCGTTCATCGTTCCTGGCATGGCGACATCCGAGAGAAGCAGACCCGGCTTGCGAGTCTTCAAGTTCTTCATCACCTGCCCCGCATTGGTGGCGATGCGGGTCACATAGCCGAATTCCTCCAGCATGGTCTGTAGCGCGAGGGCGACTTCGACCTCGTCGTCAACCACCAGGATTTCCGTATGATCCCGTACAGGTTCACCGGCAGCCCCTTCCTCCCGCGTCGCCGCAGGCATGATCAGCGCGGGGGCCTTCGCACGCGGCAGATAGAGCACGATGGCGGATTTCGCGCCGATGGTCGTGACCTCGGCCATCCCGCCGAGTGGCTGCAGAAAGTGCAGGCAACGGCTGAATTCGACCCAGGTGGAAAGATCCATACCCTGCATGGTGAAAGTACTCTCCGAGCCTCCCTCGGAATCGTGCAACATCTCGCCCAGGACCGTGCTGCCAATAGAAATCCGCACGAAATCACCTTCGAGATCGGCGCGCGACAGGGTCCCTTTGGTCAGGGTCACATTCTGCGCTTCTATCGTGATCGCCTCACCTTGCGCCAAGGCATCGCGGACATTCGCGCAAAGGGTGACGATCGCCGTATCGAGGTCGCTCGGATCGACCTCGATAGGCCAGAGCCCTTCCGCCAGAGATAGACGCAATTCGACCGTATCCCGTAGGAGAGAGCGGCTCATGAGCGCCGCAATCGAATCGATTTTCTCCGCAATGTCGACATATTGAATATTAAGTTCCTGCCGCCGCCCGAAAGCGCTCGACCGGGCTATCAGCGAGGCGGCCTGATCGGACGCCACGAGGGCCGAGAGCAGCTTGCGCTGGAAGGCGGGCTGGTCCTTCATCTGCCTTGCGACCGCATCGATATTGGCGCTGATCACCATGAGCCGGTTGTTGAGATCATGGGCGATTCCGTCCCTGAGACGGTTGAAGGCCTCCGTCCTCTGGGCGTGGCGCAACTCATCATCGGAGGGCACGACAGGCGCTTTCGAAGGAAAATGGATCGGCATCTGGGCGATTGCCGGCGGCTCGGGACTGTCAAAGATTGCAATACGGCCGGCAAGCTGGTCCATGCGCCTCCCCTGTTCCCGCAGGAGCCGAGCCATCTGCCAACCGAGCATGAGTGAGCTTCCGATCGCGACGACAACCAAGGCAACAGTCGAGATCACAACCAAGTCCCGCTGCCCGATGAAGGCGGAAGCCGCGATCGCAAGCCCCAGAAGAATGAGGGTGCAAGATGAAGCGGCGAGAGACAGTCTCACATTAGCAGGTAACAGGTGCATCTCGTATCTGGCTAACAATTGCGTCGACTGCGCAAGACTAGCGCCAATTCCCTATATTTGTCCTATTTAGCATGGACGAGCGGCCCATGCGATGTTTCGTAATAAAGTTTTTGCTCCCCGTATAGCCTTTAATGTTCCGTATCGAAGAGGAGATGATCGTGCGGCCTACCGGTGTTTCCCGTTCAATGCGACTGAGCCTCGCGAGTTTTCTCCTCATCGGAACCACCGCCATCGCCCCGGCGCAGGAGAATATCGAACGCCGGGTGAACGAGCTTCTTGCGCGCATGACGCTGGAGGAAAAGGTCGGGCAGCTCAACCTGGTTTCCAATGGCGCGCTCCTTCACTGGGAAGACATTTCCTCGGGCCGGACGGGTGCCCTTTTGAACTTCAACAATGCCCAGGATATTGCGCGCGCCCAAGCGGCAGCGCGTCAGTCCCGTCTGAAGATTCCGCCGCTTTTCGGCCTCGACATCCTGCACGGCTTCCGCACCCAGTTCCCGATTCCGCTAGGAGAGGCTGCCGCCTTCAATCCACACCTCTCGCGCTTGGCCTCGGAATGGGCGGCCCGGGAGGCGTCCTATATGGGTATCCAATGGACCTTCGCGCCTATGGCTGATTTGTCGCGGGACAGCCGGTGGGGGCGAATCGTCGAGGGTTTCGGCGAAGATCCCTATCTCGGATCGGTGCTGACGGCCGCGCGCGTCGAGGGTTTCCGCAAGGGCGGCCTTGCCACCGCAGCAAAGCATTTCGCTGGGTACGGCGCCCCTCAGGGCGGTCGCGACTACGACACCACCTATATTCCGCCGGCCGAGATGTACGACACATACCTGCCGCCGTTCCGGGCCGCCGTCGAGGCCGGCTCGGTCAGCTTCATGGCCGCCTTCAATGCCCTGAACGGGATTCCTTCGACCGCCAATCCCTGGCTGCTGACCAATGTTTTGCGGCACCAATGGGGCTTCGACGGCTTCGTCACATCCGACTGGGCCGGCATCAGGGAGCTGATCGGACATGGCGTCGCAGCCGATGGGGCCGAGGCGGCGCGCAAGGCCATCCTCGCCGGTGTCGACATGGACATGATGGGCGAGCTCTACATCAAGTATCTTCCCGAGGAGGTTCGGGCTGGACGGGTGCCGGAAAGCGTTGTCGATGAAGCCGCCCGGCGTGTCCTGAGAACCAAGATGCGCCTCGGCCTGTTCGACCGGCCCGATGCCGATCCGACCCGGACGGACTCGGCATTTCCGTCACCCGAATCACGGCAAGCGGCCCGGGAGGTTGCTCGCGAGACGTTCGTGCTGCTGCAAAATCGCAACGAGGTTCTGCCCATCGCGCCGGCGATCCGCTCCATCGCCGTCGTCGGCCCCTTGGCCGATGCCCCCCAGGATCAGTTCGGGCCTCATGGCGCGCGCGGCCACGCGCAGGACAGCGTCTCGGTGCTGAAGGGCATCCGCCAACGGGCTGAAAAGGCCGGCGTCAAGGTAAACTACGCTCCGGCCTGCGACCTGTTCTGCCGCACGACGGACCAGCTTCCCGCTGCGGTCGCGGCGGCCAAAGCGGCCGATCTGGTAGTCGCCGTGTTCGGCGAGCCGGTGGACCTCTCCGGGGAGGCAGCCTCCCGCGCCTACATGACGCTCAACGGCAAGCAGGCAGAGGTTCTGGAAACCCTTGCCGCCACCGGCAAGCCGGTGGCCATGATCCTCATGGCTGGGCGCCCGTTGGAACTCGGGAAGCTCGCGGACCGAATCCCCTCGATTCTCATGGTCTGGTATCCCGGCACCGAGGGCGGAACGGCTGTGGCCGACATCCTGTTCGGCGATGTCAGCCCCAGCGGAAAACTCCCCGTCAGCTGGCCCCGCACCGTCGGGCAGTTGCCTCTCTACTACAACCGCCTGCCGACGGGTCGGCCGACCCTGCATAACAACCGCTTCACCCTCAACTATGTCGATGAGGCGATCACCCCGCTCTATCCCTTCGGCTGGGGCCTCAGCTACACCCAGTTTTCCTACAAGGATGCCGCCATCGCCAAGCCGAGGCTGGAAGCGGGCGATGCGCTCGAGGTCTCGATCACCGTCACCAATACGGGCCTGCGTCCGGGACAGGAGGTGGTACAGCTCTACACGCGGGATCCTATCGCGAGCCGCAGCCGTCCGCTACGGGAACTGAAGGCTTTCGAGAAAGTCGCTCTAGCTCCCGGGGAGGCAAGACGCGTCACTTTGCGCGTGCCCGTCGAGGCCCTCGGCTTTCATCAGGATGACGGCACCTATCGGATCGAAGCCGGCACGATCCAGGCCTTCATCGGAGGAAACTCGTTGGCCGAACCTGCAGGCGAGGCCTCTATCATGGAGACGATCATTGTCCCCTCCCCCGAGCAGCGCGCCTCCGCTTCGACCGGCCTCGCTCAGTAACCGAGAAGGGACCATAGGCTGAACCATGACGGGCATGCATCAGATTGGAAAGCGGCATCGTAGCTTTGTCGCCCGGTATGCGGGCTCGATGCGAACCGTCGCGGCCTCCGAGCGAACAGGCGCTGCGGATCTTCAGCTGGGTATGGCCCTCACCTTTGTCGCAGGTGCGATCAATGCAGGCGGCTTTCTAGCGGTCGGCCAATATACTTCGCACATGTCGGGCATTTTCTCGTCCATGGCCGACAATCTCGTATTGGGTGCTTTCGACCTCGTGCTGCTCGGCCTCGCAGGCTTCCTGCCTTTCGTGGCGGGGGCAGGTTGTTCCGCCATCCTCATCAACTGGGGCAAACGCCGTCACCTCGAAAGCCAATATGCTCTTCCATTGATGCTGGAGGCCATTCTGCTCCTGGGCTTCGGGCTTTTCGGCTGGCTCCTTCGCTCTTCATCGACTTTCGCCCCCATCGCAATCCCGCTGCTTTGCTTCATCATGGGGTTGCAGAATGCTACCGTCACAAAGATTTCGGATGCCCGCATACGAACGACCCATGTGACAGGCATCGTGACGGATATCGGAATCGAAATCGGAAAGCTCTGCTATTGGAATCGCAGCGAGCGTGCTCCCAAGATCATAGCGGATCGAAGCAAATTGCGTCTTCTGACGTTTCTGCTGAGTTCGTTCTTCATGGGTGGCGTGACCGGGGCGATTGGATTCAATCATGGCGGGTTCTTGTTTTCCCTGCCTCTGGCGCTTCTCCTGCTGCTACTGGCGGGACCAGCTTTAGCAGGAGACATCCTCGCTCATGATCGACGGGTGAAGACCAACCGTGAGGATGGGAAGCAAAACAGCTCACACCCTGGGTCTTGACGAAATCCTTTCTTCGTATTCCCACCGTCCTGATCGACTTGAGACATTGCCAAATCCGGCAAGATTTACGCCCCTTTACCGATGACTTAAAGGACTGACCGAAAATTAATTTGCGCTATGCCAGAAGGTGGCTCTGATCGCTATAGAGTTCCAAAAGCTTCGGAAGTCCTCTAGCGGCTTGAGATTTTCTTTTGCCGAAGACGTGAATAATTCTTACCCTCACGTCAACACCGTATCAGAGGACAATCCGCTTTCTCGCCCCTTGTACCCCGAAGGAGCGCGTGCATTCGGCCGACGCCGGTGAGATGCTAAAATAGGTCCTTAGAATGAACATGATGAAAAGGCACACCGATTCCTTCAAACTGCTTGCGAAATAACTTGGAATAACTTGTTTACGTATTGGATTAGTGCTCACACCCTTTCCAGGGAATCGAGCCTATTGGCGGGGGGAGCCGTCAGTGCAACTTACCGTTTTTGATAGAATTGAAAAGAAAATAGCTCAAAGCATCATGCTTAAGCCGAAGTACCTGCGTCTTAAGCGAGGTGTCTTGAGCATCTGCTTTGATGATTTTCCGCATAGCGCCTGGGCTGTTGCAGGGCCCGTTCTTGCCCATTACGGAGTGCATGCGACCTATTTCGCAAGCGGCGGCCTGTGCAATCAAATCAATAACGGCATTCAACAATTTACAGACAGCGACCTGCAAGAAATCTCGCTCTCAGGCCATGAACTCGGCTGTCACACCTTTGATCATGTGAGCGCGCTGAAAGTTCCACTCGAAATCTTCAAACGGTCAATTCAAAGAAACAGAAAATTTTTTATCGAGCGCCTCGAGTCTGCAAAAATAGAGAGCTTCGCCTTTCCCTATAATCATGTCACGATCGGGAGCAAGCTCTTGGTCGCTCGCCGTTTCAAGCTCGGCCGCGGCGCCGGCAACAAGCTGAACGATAGGTGGTTCGACTTGTCCGAGATGTCAGCCATCAACTTGTCGCTGACCTCCTCGACCATCCCCACAATGGGCAAGGTCCCCCTATTCGATCTTCCCTATCTCATCGACCAGGCTGCGATGCACCGGAAATGGCTCGTCGTTTACACGCATGACGTTGGCGACAATCCATCCGAGCATGGCAGCCGGACACGCGATTTCGAGAAGCTGATCATTCAAGCGAAAAGTGCCGGCTTGGACATCAAACCGGTTAGAGAAGTACTGAGCTATCCAATGGATCTGCGGCCTTGCATCACCACTGGGCAATCCCAGTCGGCGTGAGACCACTCATGGTCTTGCCTGTATCGATCAAGCGCCAACTTATGATCGGATTCATGCAATCCGTATCTATCGCGGGCTGCATGAACCCGACGTCATTTGTGCCCAGGAGATCTATCCAATCCTATCCGGATTCCCGATGAGGTCACTTGGCCTCGACATCAGCCCTGTCGCGTCGACGACAACCTTGTGCAGGAACCGGTTGAACTCCAAGCGCCTGAACTGCTTGTGCGCGACCAGGAGCGCAACGATATCGGCCTCCTGTCTCGCCGTATCAGCATCGACCAAACTAACGTCCGGGCTGCCGCAGAACGCGGACGGCAAACTTTTGATGAGGGGATCGCAAACAAGAACTTTCACGCCGCCATGTTCAAGGAGCTTCATCACGATCTTCAAGGACGGGCTTTCGCGAAGATCGCCGACATCGGCCTTGTACGTAATCCCAAAACAGGAGACCACAGGATTCTTGAATCGATCGGCCAGATCGAGGATTCGATGAAAGATATATTCCGGCTTTCGATCATTGACCTCTCGAGCCGTTCGAATGAGGCGGGACTCTTCAGGCGCAGAGTCGACGATGAACCACGGATCGACGGCGATGCAATGCCCGCCGACTCCTGTGCCCGGCTGCAGAATTGAGACGCGGGGATGCTTGTTGGCAAGTTCCACGGCTCGCCAGACGTCAACTCCGATTCGGTCGCAAATGACGGACAGCTCATTGGCGAAGGCGATGTTAACGTCACGAAACGCGTTCTCTATCAACTTCACGAATTCAGCCGTTCGCGAATCCGTCGTGAAGATGTGGCCGGTCACGAATGTTTCGTAAAGAGAGAGAGCGCGACGGGAGCAGGCATCCGTCATGCCTCCGATAATGCGATCATTGGCCACTAGTTCGCGCAGCATATGTCCGGGAAGGATCCTCTCTGGGCAATGCGCAACTGCAATCTGAGCTTCGCTCGCCTCCTTGAATCGGGGAAAGGAGAGATCCGGTCGCGCTTGTGCGAGCCGTGCAGTCATCAGTTCCGTGCTTCCAACCGGAGAGGTCGATTCGAGAATAACAGTCGAGCCGGGCTGCAGGAATGGCGCGATGACGTCACAAGCCATTTCGACATGTGACATGTCCGGCTTCTTGCCATCTTTGAAAGGAGTTGGGACAGCGACAATAAAATAATCAGCCTCGGCCGGCACTGTTTGTGCTCTAAGCCGCCCCGTGCTGATCGCAGCAGAAAGCAGCATCTGCAGATCCGGCTCATGAAAATGGGCTTTCCCCGCATTGATCGAAGCAACAGCCGCTTCGTTCACGTCATACCCGATGACTTCGAAGCCGCGGCTTGCCAACATTGCAGCCGTTGGAAGACCGATATATCCCAACCCGACGACGCAGACTGTGGTCATGTGCAGAATGACTCCGTTATGATTTTCGCGATCTGCGTCGAAGCTGTCCCGTCTCCGTAAGGAAAAACAGCCCGCGCCCGCCTCTGGTAATATGGCTCGTCATCCAGGAGCGCCGAAACCTCAGAATAGATGCGCAAGGGATCCGTTCCGACGAGACTCACGGTCCCCGTCGCAATGGCCTCCGGGCGCTCCGTTGTGTCTCTCATGACAAGGACTGGCCGCCCCAGAGCCGGCCCCTCTTCCTGGATGCCGCCTGAATCCGTCAGGATCACCTTTGCCCGTTTCATAAGTCTGATCATGTCAACATAGGACACAGGATCGATGAGGTGAACGTTATTCAGACCTCCAAGACGCGCTCGCACCACTTCGCTCACGATGGGATTAAGATGAACGGGATAGACGATCTGGACATCGTCGCGCGTCGCCAGCTTCGCAAGTCCCGAGCAGATGCCCTCGAACCCCGCCCCGAAGCTTTCCCGGCGATGACCAGTTACGAGAATAAGGGAACGATGCGGATCGAGTTCCACAAGCGGTCTTGAAGAATTCGAGCCTTCCCGCTCTTCGACTTCGATTTGCCGCGAAACATGGAGGAGAGCGTCGATGCCGGTATTTCCAGTCACATAAACACGTCCGCGGCTATACTCTCGGTCGAGATTTTCCGCAGCACCCGACGTGGGAGCGAAGAGATACTCGGCGACGGAATCGATCGCGACACGATTGAACTCTTCAGGCCAGGGCTGAGCCAGGTCGAAAGATCTCAGTCCAGCTTCTACATGTCCTATAGGAACCCTGTTGTAAAATGCGGCGATGGCCGTTGCCATCGCCGTCGTCGTGTCGCCATGCACAAGAACCAGATCGGGACGAAACCCTCCCAGCACAATCGACATTTGGCTGATGATCAAAGCCGTTATGTCAGGCAGTTTCTGATTATGCGTCATGAGATTGAGGTCGATGTCCGGCTTCTCGCCAAAGACTTCGAACACCTGATCGAGCATTTGTCGATGCTGACCGGTTATCGCGACGCTCACGTTAAACCGTTTACACTCCCGCAACGCCCTGACCACTGGAAGCATTTTGATCGCTTCAGGCCGCGTTCCAAAAGCTACCAGGACACGCTGCATGCACCTTATCCTACGTTGGACATCAGTTCTGAGATGATGGTTTGCATGATGAATGCTCTCACCATACAGGAACTAGCGTTGGCCTATGTTGCTCTTTTGGAGTATCCCCCCAGGATTGCTCCGAACAGCAGAACAGCGAATACGGTATTCGTGCTTACATATCGCCAAGCCATGCGGCGCGGCTCCTGCAGCAGACGGTGCAGCCACTCGAGTCCAAATCGCTGCATAGCTTCAGGTGCACGGGAAACCTGCCCAGCCAGCACATCGAGCGATCCCCCGACGCCCATCAGGAAAGGAGGATGCAAGGACTCCGCATATGCAGCGAGGAAGCGTTCCTTACGAGGCGTCGGCATGCCTATGAAGAGGCAGTCGGCACCAGATGCATTGATTTGCGCAACAATTTCAGCTTCCTGATCCGTGTTGAAGTAGCCGTTTCGCATTCCTGCGAAGTTCAGACCAGGAAAGCGTCGCCTCGCTACAGCAACCGCTTTTTGGATCACATCCTCTTTCGCGCCCAGGAAGTAAGGCTTGAACCCTTTCTGCGCGCATTCCTGCAGAAGGGCCTCCATCAAATCGATGCCGGCCACACGTCCCGGTACGGGAATGCCTTGCAAACGTGCGCCGAGGACGATTCCGGCCCCGTCGATTCCTATGATGTCGCTCTTGAGCACATCTCCCCTGAGGACAGAGTCAGATCGCATCTTGACCAGCTTTGCCACGTTCATCGCAACGTGTCGTACGCGACGCCTCGACCGCATGGCATCAACGGCGACCTCGATCGTCTCCTGGAGAGTCAAAACGTCCACCGGCGTATCGAGAAACGATACTCTCATTGATCGACCCCTGTGTGATCCACCACGGTTAAGCCAGCCTCATGTTCTGAGTTATCGGGAAGGAGTTCTTGCCGCTATGAATTTGGGCTCTTGAAGTACGTAATGCCCATATATCCCGGACGCGAATGGAGTACGGTTCGCAATGGCCTCACGTTTCGTAGTAAGCGCCGAACAAGCCATGCCGAAGCCAGTTAATACGCATTGCCCCGTCTCGTGATCAGAGCAAGCGCGGTGAGAATCAAGATCTTCAAATCAAGCAGCAGAGAAGCTGTCCGAATGTACTCCAGATCGAATTGAAGCCGCCTTTGCATATGAGCCAGCGTTGGCGTTTCGCCACGCGCACCGCTCACCTGGGCAAGGCCGGTAATGCCAGGAAGCGCGGCAAAGCGCACAGCATAGGACGGGAGTTCGGCTAGATATTTCTCATCATGGATAAGCGCATGCGGGCGGGGTCCAACCAAGGACATTTCACCGCGCAGAACATTGATGAGCTGAGGCAATTCATCGATGCTCGTCTTTCGCAGAAAACGCCCGACGGAAGTGACCCGTGGATCAGCGAAGGTTACTTGAGGGACGCTGGCGTCCGCACCGCACTCGGCACGCATTGAGCGGAACTTGAGGATTTCAAACGATGCCTGCCTCAGCCCGTGCCGCCTTTGACGGAACACGATGCATCCTGGGCTCGACCATTTCACGGCTATGGCAGCCAGCACCATCACGGGCAGCAGCAGCAAAACAAGCAGCCCCGCCGCTCCGAAGTCAAAGGCACGCTTCAAAGGTGAAGTGAGATAAGGGCTAACACCAGTCTTGGCCCTGGCTGCTCTCCGCGCCCTCAACCCGCGGCTCGATACCGATGGTTGCCGGGGAAACTCGACGCCTGCCCCCGATGACAGGATGTTTCTAACCGCCATCACAACCCCTTTCCATAAGTAAGAAATCAGTTGAAGCGATGATTGCCGCGTTCATCAAAGGGGTCAACAATGTATATGCATCTATAACAATCCATAAGAAAATGAAAATGGATTACCTATCTTGAATAAGCACCATTAGTATCCCTCCATTATCATTATGAATATTCATTTTTAACTGAATGACATTCTTGATTAAGACGTATTATTATTATATAATTGCATTAATATTTTGGATTAACCCATTTTTCCGTTTCAAAGGCTGATCATCACATTGGAGGGCTAGGCCGCCTGCGATTAGGTTGTTGCGAGTGCGCCCTGCCTTCGGCTTATCGATTGCTCCTGCTAAGTTGCCGACAACCATCGCATTGGCAAAGGGAGCGGTTTCTTTGCAGTATTCGCGCTGCCGGCGAGTGACCGCCACTGGTCGCTTCAAGCCATCAATCTCTGCGCTTGAATACGTTGCTGCGATAAAAGGTTACTGTTAAAATAATATAGTAAATTTCCTCATGATCACCAAAGCCCATGATCTACTTCGAACAGAATACTTACGAACTTCATAATGCCGGCCGTCCGTACAGCTTCTCGCAGAATGGTGACACGATGCGGTTTGAAGTGCACCAGGGCGATTACGGAATGTACGGCGCGAACACGACCGACCGCTCGGAGATCGCCAGCTACAAGAAGCTCGA